>NZ_JBJMQP010000108.1:0-337403 GCF_045802625.1 Hyalangium sp.
CAGTGGCACGACGAGCGTGGCCAGCTCGAGCGTCTTCGGCTTGAAGAGGCGCTTGGGCAGGTCCGCGCGAGGTGCCAGCACCTCGATCATCTCGATGCGGACCTGCTCGGGCAGGGCGAAGTGGGCGAGGACGTCGGGCTCCGCCCGAGAGAGATACTCCTCGAGGAAGAGCCGCTGCTCCGCCAGACAGGCCTCCTGGGTGGGTGCGTGGCTCGTCAGGGAGGGAGCGGCGACGGGGAACGCCTGATGCGCCCCATTCCAGAGCTGCTGGCAGAGGAGCGGGGTGGCGAAGTCGAGGGTCCCGAGGGCGTCGGAGGAGGCCATGTGGCCGCCATCCTACGATGGACTCTTATAGCGGGAGGTCTACGTCGCGGCTGGACGTCGCCTTCGCGTTGTGCCCCGCAGATCGGATAGGCTACTGTCTCTTCCCATGAAGAGTGCCTCGCTATGGGGGCTACTGATCATGGGGTGCGCTACCGCAGCCCCGCCTGTTCTCACCGAACAAGACGCAGAAAGACCCCGTGGGGCCATGGTCAGAAGTGCCCGCGCTCGAGATGCCCAGCGGAGACACCTCCATCCCCATCACTTTGCTCAGGGATGTGGCGGACGCGCTGCTCAAACTGCCCGGCGCCAAGGTGTGTGACCCGGTCTCGCAGAAGCCCATCATCGGCCTGTCCACGGAGTACTGCTCGACGATCTACGTCGCTGGAACCCATGACTCCTTGTCCTGGCGAGTATCGGAACCAGTCGCGGGAAATCACGCGTCATGCCGGCCGTTCTTCTCAGTGATCGACGGCGATTACCCCGGCTCGCAAGTGTGCATTCCCTTCACCGAGGCGGCTGCCACGCTCGCGGCTGCAGCCGCCATCCGCGAGATGGTGAACACCAACACGGATCCAGGTCTCTTCCGAGGGTGCACCAGCCCTGCACAAGGAATGGATGTTGCCGTCTTCACCGGGCCGACGAAGGCCTGTATTACGTGGTGCTTGATCAGCGCTTTCAGCGCTGCGGTGGCCCGAGCGGGCGCGTCCTCGACTGGCAATACATCTACGCGGTTACGCCTCAAGGCGAGGTCGTGGCCAGAGCAGAGCCACCCGCCGCCACGGAGGGGACGGTTGTCCCTCCGCCTGGGCAGGGCCCCACACCTGAGCAAGCCCCATTGGCTGAAGCTTTGCCGGTCCCTGCCAGTGTGCCTCCCGTGAATGGAGACATCGTGGCGTCCACTGCGATCCGTTGGCCCGAGAACCTGACTCCCCTGGCGGTGTTGGATGGGCCTGCTATCGTTGTGGCCAATACAGCGGTGAGGCACGTGCTAGCGCAAAAAGAGTATCCAGCCGAGTGCGAGCCTTCCGCTGAGTCGTTGAAGGCCACCCTGGGGTACCAGGAGCCCCTGTATTACGTCCGGATCGACGCTCGCGCGGAGCGGTGCACCCAGGTGGTGCCCGGCGTGGAGCCCCAGCCCGGCTGGTTCAAGGTGTATGCGTTTTTAAAAAACGGAGCAATGATCGCGCCCAATCCACCCCCTCCGTAATGCACGGGAGCGTATGGGCGGTGTTTTCCTGCGATTCGTTCAGGGCGCGGCCACCACGAGCTGCTTGCCGGCGGGCACAGTGCGTTGGTCCTTGATGTTGTTCCACCGCTTGATGTCATCCACGGTGATGCCGTAGCGCTGGGCCACGGACCAGAGCGTCTCGCCCACAGCCAGCGTGTGCGTGGCGTGACGGCCGTCCTGGGGCTTCACCGGCTCGCGGGTGGACGCCAGCACCGTGCCCGCGCGCTCCTGCACCGGCGACGTGGCGGGAGTGCCCGGCCACACCTGGATCAGCGTGCCCACCTGCAGCCCGCGCTTGCTCCGGGGCAGCTCGTTCCACTTCCGCAGATCCTCCACCGTCACGTTGAAGTGCTGGGCGATGGCCCACAGGCTGTCTCCGTCCTGCACGCCGTAGGTGACGCGGGTGCGGCCGTCGATGACCTCCGTCTTGATGGCGCCCGTGGCCACCGGCGCCCGAGGCGTCCCCGCGGGGATCTCCTCTTCGGGGCGCGTCGCCGTCACGCCGCTGCGGCGCGCCTGAGCCACCTTGCGCTCCAGCGCCGCCGAGCCGTTGCGGCCCGCCGGCACGGGGATGGCCAGATCCGCGTTGATGCGCAGCGAGCGCGCGTTCTTCAGGCGGTTGAACTGAAGGATGGCCTCCTGCGCGCTGCCGTAGGACAGGGCGATCTTCGACAGCGTGTCCCCGCGCTTCACCTTGTGGATGCGGAACGCCAGGCGCTCGCTGGGGGAGATCTGCTTGAAGTTCTTCGCGAACTGCTCCGCGGTGCCCTTCGGCAGCCGGAGCACGTACGGCTGCTTCTCCGTGGCCGGCGGGGTGCACCAGCGCTTCAGCTCCGGGTTGAGCTCCTGCACGTCCTTGACGCTGATCCCCGCCGCGCGGGCGATGACGTCCAGGTCCGTGGCGTCCACGAGCTTCGCCTCGTCGAAGGCCATCGGCGGCTCGTACTCGAACTCCTCCTCGCGGAAGCCGAACGCGCTCGGGTTCTTGGCGATGAGCGCCGCGGCGATCAGCTTGGGCACGTAGTGCTTTGTCTCCTTGGCGAAGCCCTTCTCCTCGGACAGCGCCCAGAAGTCCGAGGTGCCGTACTTATCCATCATCCGCCGCACGCGCCCGCCGCCCGTGTTGTAGCCGGCCCAGGCCAGGTACCAGTGCCCCAGGTCATCGTGCATCTGCTTGAGGTAGGCCGCCGCCGCGTAGGTGGACTTGATCGGATCCCTTCGCTCATCCACCCAGAAGTCCTCGCGCAGGCCGAACATGCGCGCCGTGCCGGAGATGAACTGCCACGGCCCCGCCGCGTGCGCCCACGAGTACGCGCTCGAGGAGAACCCGCTCTCGATCATCGCCAGGTACACCGTGTCGCGAGGCAGCCCCTTCTGCTCGAGGATGGGCTGCATCACCGGCAGGTAGCGCGTGGAGCGCGATACCCACTTGCGGTACCACTTGCGGCCCGGGCCCTGGAAGAACTGGATGTACTGCGCCACCAACGGCTGCATCTCCACGGGGATGTCGTACCGGTCCTGGATCTGCGCGACGTCGAAGTTCTCCAGGTCCTTGATGAGGGGCAGCTCGGGCGGGGTGTCGTCCTCGCGGAGGATGGGCTCCTCCAGCGCGTCCAGCATCCGCAGGCGCAGCGGGTTGGCCACGCCCAGCCGGCGCAGGGACTGGAGCACCTCCGCGTTCGGCTTCGCCGCCGGATCCAACGCCGCCCCTTCCAGGGCGCGCAGCTCCTCCATCTCGGCGGACTCGGACTCCACGTCCTCGTTGGCCTCCTCGGGCTCGTCCGCCGTCTCCTCCGCCGCATTGCTGCCGAGCAGCTGCTTCTTCTCCTCGGCCCCGAGCACGTGCATGCCGGGAGGCGGAGGCGGCATCGGCAGCTCTTCCTTCGAGGAGGGAACCGAGGCGAGGGTGACCAGCATCAAGCAGAGAGACGGCATGGAGACCCTGAGGGCAGGCGCCCGGAAAGCAGGAGAAGACCCAAGTTTCCGCGATTTCCCTTGACAGTCAAACAACCAACCCGGCGGCCTGCTTCCCGAGCAGGCATTCGCAGCCCGGAAGTTTCACCGCCAGTTGGGAATACCGCCTACTTCTTGCCGGTGGGCTGGCCGTGGCCGGGCCCGAGGATCTGGGGGAGGTACGTCGCGAAGTCGAAGTGCGGCGAGTTCTCCGGGTTGTGGCAGGTGACGCACACCTCGCGCGTGGGCTCGGCGACGATGTTCTTCGTCGTGGGGTTCTCGGCGTGGAGCGAGCCCGGGCCATGGCAGCTCTCGCAGCCGACGCCCTCTCGCCCCGCCACTTTGTCCAGCCGGCACACGCCGCCGGGCTTCTCGTAGCCAGTGACATGACAGCCCACGCAGTTGAGGTGGTACTGCTTTCCCTTCTCCTCGAGCGTGGTCCAGGCGTGGCTGTGCTTGGAACTCTCCCAGGGGGGCATTGCCTCCGAGTGGCACTCCTTGCAGGCGGCGGTGCCCACGAAGGCGGCCTGGCCCTTCTTCGGCGCGGGGCAGTCCTCGCCGTGCTCCTTGGCCCAGGCAAGGTTCATCTGCCCCACGTCCTTGTCATACGCCTTCACCACCGCCTGCACGTCCGGCTGGCTGGGGAGGTTGGACTCCAGCGGGAGGAAGCGCACCGAGAAGCTGTTCACCCCCGCGGGAGCCGCCACGGGCTCCGTCAGCAGCTTCTGCTTGCGCGCGGCCAGCTCCTCCAGCTTGGCCTGCAGGCCCTGGTGGCGCTGGGGATCGATGCCCGGCAGGTTGATCTCCTTGTTGAGCATCGCCATGCGCTGGTCCAGCAGCGAGGCCTCCCGGTCCGTGTCCGCCTGGGAGGTCGCCTGGGTGAAGCGCCCCTGCTGGGGGCCGTAGCTCAGGTCCACGCGCAGCAGCTCGCGGCCCTTGCTCTGCAGCGCCACCACGGGCACGGTGGCCCGCACCTGCTTGTGGTCCTCGCCGCTGAACTCGGTGGCGGTGTGGGTAGCGATGAGCAGGTCCGCCTGCAGGCCCGGCTGGTCGGCCGCCGCCTGCGCCTGCTCCACCGTGTCGTGGAAGAGCGCCACCACGAAGTCCGCGCCGTCCTTGCGCGCCTGGGCGCTGGCCTCCAGGAGCTGCGGCACCTCCTTCGCCGACACCACGCCCACCTGCCGAGCCCCCGCCCGCAGCAGCTTCACGCCCCCGGCCGGCAGCTCCGGCAGGCCCAGGCTCTGGCGGAAGGCCTCGCCTCGCACGTCATCCAGCTCGCCCGTGGCGCGGACGGCCAGCCCCATCTTCTTCATGGACTCGGCCAGCGCCTGCGCCTTGCGCTCCTCCTGAGGCACCTGCGCCGGCTTGAGCGTGGGCTCGCCAAAGAGGCTGTCGCCCCCGTCGATATAGAGGACGGGCAGGCCGCTCTTGCGCGCCTCCTGCACCTCGAAGGCCGCCCGATCAATGCCGCCGCGCATGTTCTCGCTGCAGCCGCACGGGCCCAGATAGCCGCGCGTGTCCGCGGAGAACAGCAGGATGGCGCCCGAGGGTCTGCTGGCCTCCTCCGCCGCGCTGGGAGGAGACGCCGGGGCCGGATCCGGGGCGCGCTTGCAGCCCGCGAGCCCCACCGCCAGCAGCGTCAGGACCGTGAGCGAGCGCATCACCAGAGGATGCTCTGCACCAGCTCGTCGATCTTCTCGCCCATGGCCTCCAGCCCGTTCACCTTGGACAAGGAGCCGTCGGCGCCCACCTGCTCGGCCAGCTTGGACAGCTCGTCGTCCGGCAGGCTGGAGAACAGGATGATGGGGATGTCCTGCGTGCCATACTGGTTCTTCAGGGTGCGGCAGATGTCCGTGCCCTTGGCCTCGGGCATGTGGATGTCGGTGAGGATGAGGTCCGGCCGCCAGTTGCGCAGCGTCTTCTCGAACTCCATCAGCGTCGAGGTGGCGACCACCTCATAGCCGCGCGCCTCGAGAACGGCCTTCTCCATGGCGAGGGTGATCTCGCTGTCGTCGATGAGGAGGATTTTTCGCTTCTCTTGCACGGCGACCTTCCCTTGGAGCCTCGTTCTAACTTATCCGCCTCCCGAGGTACCACGGCTTTCCGCCCGCTTGGTTGCTCAACGACCCTCTTGCCATGTCGACGGGCATACGGTCCGCTGCTCTGCCCCTTCAGTGAACATTGCGCGCAAAGCCGCGCCGAAGGAGTAAGGAGATCGGCCATGCCCCGAGCCTTTCCGGCCTTCTGCTGCGCTCTCATCCTCGCCGCCCTCCCGGCCTGGGCTCTCAACTCCGGTTTGGGTGCACCTCCACCTACCGTGGACCGGCAGACCCCGGTGGCCACCGTGCACGGCTTCATCGAGGCGGCCCACGCGGGGGACTACCGGCGGGCGGCGCACTACCTGGATCTGGACTTCCTGCCCCGCTCCGAGCAGGCCGAGCGGGGGGCCCAGCTGGCCCGCCGGCTGAAGTTCGTCCTGGATCGCAAGCTGCCCATCGACTTCTCCGTGCTGAGCAAGTCCCCCGAGGGAGACCCCACCGAGCCGCGCTTCGACCAGCTCGGCACCATCCTGCTGAACGACGTGGAGGTGCCCATCCGCCTCCAGCGCGTGGTGGGGAGCGATGACGGTGCGCTGGTGTGGGTGTTCAACGAGTCCACGGTGAAGCAGGTGGACAAGCTCTTCGACGCGTACGGCCCGCTGCTGGCCGAGACGCTGCCGGCGGTCTTCTTCGAGAAGCCGGTGCTGGGGCTGGAGCCGTGGCAGTGGCTGGGGCTGGTGGTGGTGCTGATGGCCGGCTGGGTGCTGGCGCTGCTGGGCGAGCGCGTGACGCTGGCGTTCGCGATGCGGCTGGCGAAGTGGACCAAGATGCAGTGGGACGACTCGCTGGTGGGCGCGGGCCGGGGGCCGCTGCGGCTGCCGTACTACGCGGCGCTGCTGGCGCTGGGCGCCTCCGTCCTGTTGCTGCCGCAACCCGTCCACAGGGCGATCAACCAGCTCTGCTACTCGTTGGTCATCATCGCGGTGGCCTGGTTCATCCTGCGCTTCCTGCACGTCACCACCGTCTACCTGCAGGACAAGGTCTCCGAGCATGCGGAGGATGAGGGGCGGCTGCGCAGCCTGAGCACCCAGCTCGCCGTGCTCCGGCGCGTGCTCGAGTCAGCCACCTATATTGTCTCGGCGGCGCTGCTGCTCATGCAGTTCGAGGTGGTGAAGAGCGTCGGAGTGTCGCTGCTGGCCTCGGCGGGACTGGCCGGCCTGGTGATTGGCCTCGCGGCGCAGAAGTCCATCTCCACGCTGCTGGCCGGCATCCAGCTGTCGATGACGCAGCCCATCCGCCTGGGAGACCAGGTGGTGGTGGAGAACGAGTTCGGCACCGTGGAGGAGATCACCCTCACCTATGTGGTGGTCCGGATCTGGGACGAGCGCCGCATGGTCATCCCCATCAGCCAGTTCCTGGACAAGCCCTTCCAGAACTGGAGCCGGTCCGGCTCGATGATGCTGGGAGACGTGCTGCTCCAGGTGGACTACTCGACGGACATCGACGCGCTGCGCGCGGAGCTGCGGCGCATCCTGGAGAACGAGGGCCGCGAGCTCTGGGACGGCAAGGTGCAGGGCGTGGTGGTGCTCAACGTCCTGGAGAAGACGCTGTCGGTGCGTGCGCTGGTCAGCTCGCACTCCAGCAAGCTGTTCGATCTGCGCTGCCTGGTGCGCGAGCGGCTCATCGTCTTTTTGCGCAACCACCCGGCGTGGCTGCCCACGGTGCGCAGCGAGACGCGGGGGCTGGCCCAGGGCGAGCAGCCCACCTCACCGGCGTCGGCTCCAACGCCTCGGGCCTGACAAGTGTCGCGCCTGCTCTATCTGAGGTAGGGTCCGCGCCCCAATGTCGCAGGTCGTGGCCGCGGTCGCCGCCTACTCATTCTTCATCGTGCTGGGAGCCATCGTCGGCTCACTGGTGGTGGTCTTCACCCACCGAGCCACGCGGCTGGTGTCCTTCCTGGCCTTCGCCGCGGGAGTGATGCTGGGCGCGGCCTTCTTCCACATGCTGCCCGAGGCGTTCCGCGGAGGCGGCTATCCGTCCTTCACGCTGGTGCCGGCGGGCTTCGTCTGCCTCGTGGTGCTGGAGCGCTACTTCCTCTCGCACTCGTGCGAGGAGCCGATCGAGTGCACCGAGCACGCGCACCACGGGCTGGGGCTCACGGCGTTCGTGGGCCTCTCCGTGCACACGCTCATCGATGGCGTGGCGCTGGGCTCGTCCGTGAAGGAGGGCGTGGGGCTGATGGCCTTCATCGCCATCATCGCGCACAAGATCCCGTCCTCGCTGTCGCTCGCCTCGATCCTCAAGTCGGAGGGGAAGAGCTCCGCCGTCCTCCTCTCCTACGCCACCTTCTACGGGCTCATCGTGCCCGTGGGCGCCGGGCTCTACCTTGCCTCGGACGCGGCGCTGCACTTCGAGAAGTTCTCGCCGTGGGCGCTCGCGTTCTCCGCGGGCACCTTCCTCTATATCGCCGTGTCGGATCTGCTCCCCCACGTCAGCCGCCATGGCAAGGACCGGCAGGGGCGCAACCTGGTGGCGCTCGTCGCTGGGCTGCTGCTGATGCTCGCGCTGGCGCGCTTCACGGAGCACTGAATCGCCCGGGGCAGCCGCACGGGCGGCGGGCTGCCGGCCCATGGGGCAGGTGCATTCGCTCCCAGTTGCACACACCGTTGAGGGCAGGCGGAAGCCCGGAGGAGACAGCCATGCTCACGGTTGCAGATCTCATGACCCGCGATGTCGTCACGCTGGAGGCGGAAGAGGGGCTCATCCAGGTGGATGACCTCCTGAAGCGGCACCACATCCGCCACGTGCCTGTCGTGCACGGCCGCAAGCTCGTGGGGCTGGTGAGCCACCGGGATCTCATCCGCGCGCTCGCTCGGCAGCCGGCGGGGCAGGGCGCTCTGCCCGTCAGCGTGAAGGACGTGATGACGCGGGAGGTGGAGACCGTGGAGCCCTCCGCCTCCGTCCGTCAGGCCATCGAGAAGCTCCTGGATCGCCGCTTCGGGTGTCTGCCCGTGGTGGATGAGCAGGGAGAGCTCGTGGGCATCATCACCGAGTCCGACTTCATGCGCCTGGCCCTGGAGCTCCTCGAAGAGCGAGACACTCGCGCTCCGGACTTCGAACAGGTGCCCGTGAGCCCGCACTGACGCGAGCCCCTTGGCTTTCGGCTCGCCGGGCTGGAGGATGCGCGCCCCGCATCCAGCCCCTATGGAACGACGCTCAGACTGGTACTCCCACCCCAAGTATTACGAGGCCATCTTCGGCACCGACACCGTGAAGGAGATGGACTTCCTGCTCTCGGTGAACCGGCACCACGGCACCGGAGGCTCCCTGCTGTTCGAGCCCGCGTGTGGCGCCGGGCGGCTCGTCGCCGAGGCGGCTCGCCGAGGACTCGACGTCGTGGGCTATGACATCTCCGAGCCGATGCTCGCGCACGCCCGCCGCAGGCTCTCGCCCGCGAGGCGCCGCCAGGTCCACCTCTTCCAGTCGCGCATGGAGTCCTTCACCGCGCCCGAGTGGGAGGGCCGCGTGGACCTGGCCTTCAACCTCGTCTCCACCTTCCGCTACCTGGACAGCGAGGCCGCCGCCCGCGCCCACCTGCGGAGCACCCGCCGGATGCTCAAGCCCGAGGGCCTGTACGTGCTCGGCTTCCACCTCACCGACTACGCCCGCGCCACCCTCGAGCGCGAGCGCTGGGTCGGGCGCGTGGGCCGTGACACCGTCGTCTGCAACACCCGCGAGGGCCTCCCGGATCGCCCCCTGCGTCGCTCGCCCATGCGCAACCGCCTGCGCATCACCGGGCCAGGGAAGGACATGCTCATCGAGACGACGTGGTTCTTCCGCACCTACGATCTGGCCGAGGCCCGGCGCCTCTTCCGCTCCGCGGGCCTGCGCCTCGTGGCCACGTACGACTTCGACTACCGGCTGGACGCCCCCCTCGGCCGCGGCAGCAACCGGTTGGATCGCGTCTTCATCCTCCAGCCGCAGCTGTAGGCTACGGAACGGAAGTGGCACCGAGTGGACAGGTGGCTCTTTCGCCCCGTTTGCGTCCACTTTGAACGCAGCTGCTTCCAGGGCGGACGCAGTTGCGTCCAACTCGAACGCGACGCCTCTCCCAGCGACTCTCTAAGTGGCTGATTTGCCTACAGGCGTCATGCCTTCCGGGATGGCACACCACGCGCATGGGGAGAGGGTGTGCGTTCCCAATAGGGCTCGCATCGCAGGCTGGGGGGGCTAAAGCGCGGAAGGAGGGGCCGCTTCTTCCGCGCTTTTACATTTCCGGAGCCCTCCCACTGCCGGGCCCGGCTCAGTGGGCGCCGCCCTCGATCTTCACGTTCGCGCCGGGCCTCTTGAGCAGCAGCACCAGCCCCAGCGAGCACGCGAACAGCACCGCCAGCGTGGTGAAGTTGGCGTTGAAGGCCCGCACCAGCGCCTGGGTGGTGATGCGCAGGTTCAGCACGCCGTAGGCGGCGCCGGTGGGATCGAACACCCGGCCCGCGAACTGCCCCTGCATGCCGGCGAGCTGCTCCTGCACCACCTGGCTGTAGGCGTCCACGTGAGAGGTCAGCAGCGTGGTGTTCAGCTTGGCGGAGCTGCTGAGCGCGCTGCTCATCCACGCCGTGCCAATAGAGCCGCCCAGCTCTCGGGTGAGGTTGAAGAGGCCCGCTCCGTTGCCGCGCTGCTCGGGCTTCAGGTCGCTGAGCGCAATCACCGACATGGGCACGAAGACGAAGCCCATGGAGCAGGCGCGGATGAAGATCGGCAGGATGAGCGTGCCTTCATCCACCCGGTTCGTCAGGTAGCCGTTGATGAAGAGGGACGCGCACATGCCTGTGATGCCGAGCGCCACCATCATGCGTCCATCCAGCTTGTTACCGAAGCGGCCGATGAGCGGCATGATCGCGATCTGGATGGCGCTGCCCTTGAGGAACAGCAGCCCGATGTCCAGCGCTGAGTAGCGCATCACCGTGCCGCAGAAGAGGCTGAACAGGAAGCTGCCAGAGAACAGCGCCGTGCCGACCAGGAAGTTCACCCCGGTGGCCGCCGAGTAGGAGCGGTTGGCGAACACCCGTAGATCCACCACGGGCTTGGGTGTCTCCAGCTCGTGGACGATGAAGGTGATGAGCGCCGCGGCCGCGACAATCGCCAGCACGGTGATAGTGCGGCTGTCGAACCAGTCCTCGCGGTTGCCCTCCTCCAGCACGTACTGGAGCGACGCCATGCCCACCGCCAGCAGGGCGATGCCGGGGCGATCCACCGGCTCGGTGGAGGGGACGAAGTTCTTCTGCTCGATGTGGCGCCAGGCCATGTACGCGGCGAACAGGCCCACCGGCAGGTTGATCAGGAACACCCAGTGCCAGCTCGCGGCGTCAATCAGCATGCCGCCCACGGTGGGCCCCAGCAGCGGCCCCGTCACCGCCCCGAGCCCGAAGAGCGCGCCCGCCATGCCGTGCTCCTCGCGCGGGTAGCGGGCGAAGAGCAGCGACTGCGCGGTGGGGATGATGGCGCCGCCGCCCATGCCCTGCAGAATCCGGAACATCACCAGCGAGGGCAGGCTCCAGGACATGCCGCACAGCACGCTCGCCGCGGTGAAGAGCAGCACCGAGAAGGTGAAGTAGCGCCGGAAGCCGAAGCGCCGCTGGAACCACCCCGTCATGGGGATGACCACCACGTTGGCCATCATGTAGCCGGTGGATACCCAGGCGATCTGATCCAGCGGCGTGCCGAAGCTGGCGCGGATGTCGGTCAGCGCCACGTTGACGATGGAGATGTCGAGCACCGCCATCAGCGCCGCGGCCATCGCGGCGATGGTGATGCCGGCCTTGGAGCCGGTGATGGTCTCTTGCATGGTGCGCCTCGCGCGCTCACCCCCGAGGGGCTAGCGGCTCCTCAAGTCGACCGTCACCTCGGCGCTCATGCCCGGCTTGAGCGGCAGGTCGCCCGGCTTCTCGTCGAAGCGCACCAGCACGGGGATGCGCTGCACCACCTTCACGAAGTTGCCCGAGGCGTTGTCCGGAGGCAGCAGCGCGAAGCGCGCCCCGCTGGCGCCGGCCAGGCTGTCCACGTGGCCCTTGAAGAGGTGGCCGGAGAAGGCATCCACCTTCACGTCCACCGGCTGGCCCGGGCGCATGTCGCCCACCTGGTCCTCCTTGAAGTTGGCCACCACCCACATGTCGTCCTGGGGGACGATCGCCATCAGCGGACGCTCGGGGCCCACCATCTGCCCGGGCTCCACCGTGCGGCGGCTCACCTGGCCCGTCACCGGAGCGCGCACCTGCGTATAGGACACGGCCAGCTCCGCCAGCGACAGCGCCGCGCGGGCCTGCTGCAGCCGCGCCTCGGCCAGCTTCACCGCCGCCTGGGCCGCCTGCACCTGCGCCGGTCCCGCCTGCGCCGCCACCAGCCGGCCCTGCGCCGCCTCGAACCCGCCCGAGGAGTTCTCGATGCCCGCCTCGGTGGAGGCCAGCCGCGCCCGGGCCTGCTCCAGCGCCGCGTGGGCCTGATCATACGCCGCCTGGCGCATGTCGAGCTCCGCCGGGGAGAGGGCGCCCTCGGAGGTGAGCTGCTTCACGCGGCCCAGATCCGTCTCGGTCAGCTTGAAGCGGGCCTCGGCGGAGGCCACGTCCGCGCGGGCCTGATCCAGCGCGGCCTTGGAGGAGTTGATGCCGCTCGAGGCCTGCGTCACGCCTGCCTTGGCCTGGCGGAGGTTGGCGCCGACCGTCGCATCCGTGAGCGAGAGCTGCGCCTGGGCGGAGGCAAGCTGGGCCTCGGCGCTGAGCACGTCCGCCTTGGCCGCCTCCAGCTTCGCGTCCAGATCCTTCCGGTCCAGCTCCACCATCACGTCCCCGGCCTTCACGAGCTGATTGTCCTGCACCAGCACCTTGGCCACCTGGCCGGCCACGCGCGGCGACACGTTGGCGACGCGGCCCTCCACCTGGGCGTCATCGGTGGACTCGCGGCCGTAGGTGAGCAGGTAGTGCCCACCCGCCACGAGCGCGGCCACGCCCAGGATGGTGGGCAGGACGATCTTCGCGCGCGAGCGCGGAGCGGCGGGCTTGGGGGGAGCCACGGCCTCGAGGGAGGGAGGAGGCGGAAGGTTCGGTGCGGGAGAGGCGGTCTGGGTCGTCATGGGAGAGGGGTGTTGTGGGAAAGGGCTTCAGGGGTCTCTCAGGGCAGGGATGCCCGAGGCCACCTTCTTCAAGAGCTGTTGCAGGGTGGCGCGCTCGGCCTGGCTCAGCGGCGCCATCAGCGCGGCGACGCGGCGGTAGTGGTCTGGCAGCATGCCCTGGAGGAACGCGTGCGCCTTGGGCGTGAGGTGCACCGTGTACATCCGGCGATCCTCGGGATGATCTTGTCTGGAGATGAAGCCGCTGTGCTCCAGGGTGTCCAGCAGCCCCGTCATGGTGGCGCGGCTGCACGCGGAGTTGTCGGCCAGCTCCGCGGGGGTGAGGCCCGCGCCAGTGGAGTCCTCCTCATAGAGCAGGTGGATGAGCACCACGAAGCGCCCCTGGGACAGGCCATGGCGCGCGAAGTGGGCCTCGTAGGCATCCCCGAGCTCCTGCGCGGTGAGCAGCATGGCCAGGCACGTCTCGATGGCGCTCGCGTCCAGCTCCGGGAAGCGCCGCGCGAGCCGCTGCATCCGCTCATAGCGGGGCACGGTCACCTTCATGCGGACGGGGGCGCGGGTCGACACGGGGGGGGCATTTAATAAGGGACCTGATTATTTTCGCAACTCAATGGTTTGGGGCCTAATTATTTTGGAAGCCAAGTACCCCCTGAGTTCAGGGGGTTGGCCGATCCGGGAGTTGACACTCAGCGGATGAAGAGGGTGCGCTCGATGTAGGAGATGTCCTGGGGATCGTAGAAGCGCTGGTACCAGGGCGCCGTGCCCTTCGCAGGCGTCGCCCCCTGGAGGACCAGCGGCTGCGCCTCGGTCGCGTTCTGGATCGAGTCGCGGAACTCGTAGTGGTCCACCAGGCGGATGCCCTCCACCGCGTAGGCCTGGACGAGGGCGCGATCGTAGATGGCCAGCAGGTTGTCGCCGTTGGCCTCCTCGCCCCCCTGGGCCAGGTTCGACGAGCCGGCGAACACCACGGGCGTCCCATCATTGAAGTCCACCACGGCGAACTTGTGGTGGATGACCTGGCCCATGCCGCCGCTCCACTCCTCCTGGAAGGGAGGCGGGACATGGCCCTTGAGGCACTCGAAGTCCACCAGCACGCCGTTCTTCTCCCCCGGCCGGTAGAGCGACAGGCCCTTGGAGTGCTGCGTCACGCCGTAGCTGAACAGGTTGGACTTGCTGGGCAGCCCCCGCAGCTCCTCGAGCACCTTGCCGGAGCCGTCCAGCTCCATCACCGCGTAGATGACGGAGCTCTTCGCATCGGCGATGGCCTGGCTCACGCGGTCCAGGGAGATGCTCGCCTGCGAGTGTGGCGAGAACGCCACGCTGAAGCGCGGCAGGCCCGGCTTCTGGAAGTCGAACCACTGCTGGGAGATGGGCGCCTTGGCGAAGCCCTTCATGTTGGAGAAGGCGGCCTCGAACGCCTCCTCGTACCTGGCCGCGACGTCCGGATCCTCGAAGAACAGGACGGAGTTGGCCTGCACATACAGGCCGCGCAGGGAGAAGTTGGCCGAGCCGGTGAGCACGCTGTGCGGCTTCCCGTCCACCTTGCGGATGAGGACCTTGTTGTGGGCGAAGCGCTTGAAGCAGCCGCTGACCACGTTGGCCTCTCCGGCGGAGGCCTTGAGGCGCTGGAGGACCTCGATCTCCATGGCGCCCGGCTTGGTGTGCAGGGGCGCGTTGTCGAGCACCGCGCGCAGCCGGCTCTTCATGGCCTGCAGCTGGCGGACGATGTACGGCTCGTCGATGTCGTAGGCGAAGAGATCGAGCGTGGAGCGGGGATCCTTCACGCAGGCCTCCACGAAGTCGATCATCAGCTTGCGCGCGTGGAACCCGAGCCAGGTGTACTTCTCCTGATACGGCTCATAGTCGTAGTCGAGCGACTTGGGCATCGGGCCAAACGCCAGATCCTTGCCCCACTTCTCCGAGTACACCTGGGAGGACATATACCCACGGGTGAAGCCGAGCTGCATGGGGCTGGGCTCGGGTTGAATGTCGATATCCACGAAGGTGGACGGGCCGGGCTCCGGCTTGTCCTGTCCCGGGCGCAGGTACATGGCGGTGACTTCGTAGCGGTAGTCGCCGGGCTCCACTTCGACGGGCGCGTGGAACCAGCGGAACTTCTGGAAGGGGGCCTCGTTGGAGGGCGTGTATGTGCCCTCCTGGGCGGAGGACTGGCTGTGCAGCCCCTCGTCATAGCTGAGCCGGTTGGGCAGGTACGCGGACTGCCCGCTCGGCGTGGTGACCTTGACGGCGAAGCCGGTGAGGTTCGAGGTCAGGTGCGGCTCGACATCGAAGGAGAGCAGCGCGCTGCGGTCTCCACCGTAGACCTTCACGGTGAGGCCCTCGTTGGTGCTCTGCGCTTGCAGTGTCTTCATGGATGATTCCTCATTGGAGGCGGGGGCGAGTGGGGTGCTCACCTGTCAGTGAGCAAGGCTTGTTCCAGCGGGCGGACAGATGGGCGCGTCCGGGACTCACGAGAGCGGGCCCCGGGGGGAGTGCTCCGGACCCACGCGCCTGCCGGTTCCGCAGGCGCGGGAGGGAGGCTGCGGAAGCCGCAGTCCGCAGTGCGGATCCCGCAGTCCGGGGCGCCGCGCTAGCTCTTCACCTCGGCCAACTCCAGGAGTCGCTCGGCGTCTTCCTGCACCTCGTCGGGTGGATTGGCGGAGGGGCGCATGTCATCCCAGAAGTAGTCGTACACGGCGCCCAGGTGCGACTTCTCGAAGCCGAGCTTGAGGGCGAACGCCTGGGCATCCTGGGGCTTGCGGCCCTTCTTGAGCTGCTTCAGCGCCAGGTAGATGAGCCGCGCGCCGGGGAGGCTGTGCTCCA
Source organism: Hyalangium sp. (assembly GCF_045802625.1). Lineage (NCBI taxonomy): Bacteria > Pseudomonadati > Myxococcota > Myxococcia > Myxococcales > Archangiaceae > Hyalangium > Hyalangium sp. The sequence goes on from NZ_JBJMQP010000108.1 coordinate 15,491, forward strand.
CGTAGTCGGTGCCGGCCACGAACTCCGTCACCTCGGGACGAAGGAGCGAGGGGTTCGCGCCGAGCTTCGCCTTGGCCTCGGCGAGGGCGGCCTTGACCGAGGGGAAATCGGACTCGCTGAACGCGCTCTTCTGGAGCACGCCCGCGGTGACCTGGGGATCCAGCCCCCAGCTCTGCAGGCTGAAGGTGGCGCGCGCCAGCCCGAGCGAGGAGGCGGCGGACACGGCTCCGAAGTTGCACGACATCTTCGAGTCCACGTGCTCGAGCGAGGCGATCAGGCGGAACCCGGCGAACTCGCCGCGCATGCGGGAGATGCCATCCTGGAGGCGGGTGCCCTGGAGCGCCTTGCGGAGGAACAGCTCGTAGACGAGCTTGGAGGTGTCCCCCGTGGCGCTGCCCGAGGCGATGTCCCCGTACCCGAGCTTCTGCGAGGTGGTGGAGGACACGGACTGCGAGCGGAGCAGGATCCGATCGTACAGGGGGCTGGCGGAGTTGCCGGCGACGGGGGAGGAGGCCGTCGGCTGCAGCTCATGGCGGCGGCTGATCACCTGGGAGAGCTGGGCCTGGGAGTCCTCGTCCGCGAGCCACGATTTGGCGGTGCGGCTGGCGAGCTTGAACGCGTCCGAGGACGGGCCGCCGGTGGCCTGCCAGAGATCATAGATACGGGCGACCTCGGCCTCGAGGATGCGCTCGCCCCTGGAGCGGGCCTTCACCAGGGCGTTCTCCTTCGAGACGTTGGCGACGATGTGGTTGGCCGCGAAGGCGACGGAGAGGGCCTTGTTCACGGCGAGGCGGGCATAGGGATCCTGGAACTTGAGGGCGAGGGGGACGGGGCGGATCTTCGCGTCCGGATTGGACGCAACGAGCGTACTGGAGACGGTGCCGCGGATGTTGGTGTCCATGCCGAGGACAGTCTGCGCATCGAAGACCCCAGGGGTAGGCATCCACGAGAGGGCGGCGGGCTCGGAGATGCCGAACATCTCGATGGCGTAAGAGACCTGGCTGAGGCCGAGCTCCGAGGCCCAGGCAATGGGCATGCGGTCGGTGAGCTGCACCTTGTTGTCGAACTTGCTGTTCTGGACGTGGACGCGGAAGCCGACGCCCCAGCGCAGGGTGTATCCGACGGAGCCGTTGGCCTGAGCGCTGGTGTCCTGGCTGTTGACGAAGTCCCAGGAGCGGGTCTCGAAGCTGCCCTGCCCGCTGGTGTCGGCCATGCCGAAGAGGCCGACGGAGAAGGACGAGTCCACGGTCTCATTGATCGCACCGGAGACAGCGTCGGTGAGCTCCTTGGCGAGCGGAGTGGGGGGGAGCGGAGCGAGCTCGCCCTTGTCCGCGAAATCAATGAGAGGAAGGACGAACGACTCTGCCTCGACATCGAGATTGATGGGGATCCACTGAGCCATGATCTCCTCCGGTTTGCTCGGTGACCCTGGGGGTAGGGTACGAGCGAGCACTCACCGGTTCTGCAGGAATCGGACCATCAGCTCAGGGGGGAGGACGGTCACCGCTTGGAGCGGGACTTGGAGGCTTTCGTGCCGCGCCGGCTGGGTTTGCCTGCCTTGCGGGCGGCAGGCGCGGGAGCACTCTCGAAGAGTTCGTGTACCGACTCCACCGTCACCGCCCTGCGCAGCCAGACCTTGAGCTGCGCCAGATCCGAGCAAGCCAGGATTCGCTGGCGTGCCGTGGCATCCACCTCAAGGCCTCGGGCGTCGAGCACCTCGAGCAGGGCTGATAGCTCCCCCTCCTGGCGCCCCTCCTGGCGCCCCTCCTGGCGCCCCTTCTGGAGCCCCTCTTGGAGCCCCTCTTGGAGTCCCTCCTGGCGCCCCTGCGCTACGTACTTCCGGGCGAAGTTGCTCTGGTACTCGTAAGTGCCACGCTGCATCAGGGCCTCCAGGGCGTTACGGGCCGCCTCGCTCAGCGAGGACAGGGCCAGGTCAACGTAAAGGCGGACACGTTCGGCTTCAAGCCCCGCCACGGCTCCCATCACCGACTGGGCGATGGCCTGTCCAACTTCCTCCTGCCCATGAGCCATGGCGGATAACACGGCCAGCTCCGGGTCCCTGCGGGCCGCCTGCTCGTCCGTGATGACGGGGATGGCACCCGGCCCCGCCACCAGCGGCTGGAGCATGAAACCGGGGTGGCCCAACTCGATGGGCTGTGCGCACCAGCGAGCCACCGCCACATCCGGTGCGAGTACCAGCAACGCGGTGGGACAGCCGACTCGCGAGCGAAGGCTGGTGAGGTACAGCGGCCATGTCTTCCGCTTGTCTTCGTCCCGCGCCAACTGCACCTCCACCACGATGGCGAAGACGGGCTGGCCCTCCAACAGCAGCACCACGAGGTCCGCCCGGTACTCGGTGGGGACCACTTCGGTGAGCTCGGCGGACTCCACCCGAGCCTCGGACCAGGCCGGCAGCGTCAGGCCGAGCGCGTCTTGCAGCAACTCGGGCGCCAGCGTGGGACGGTTGCGGAACAGGAGCAGGAGCCCCTCATGGAGCATGGAAGCCATGGCGCGGCAACATAGGGGAGGGGTCTGACCCAACAGGTTGTCAGGCTCTGTCGCGACCGTGCTGGTCGGGGCTCCCGAGGCCCGAGGGAGTCGGGTAGAAGAGAGCCTCTCCCGTTGCGCAGGATCCGTTCCATGGTCGACCCGATGATGCAGGTGGTGACGGGCGCGCTTCCTCCAGGCACGCAGGTGGGGCACTGGCGCGTGGGGGAGGTGCTCGGCCGAGGCGCCTACGCCACCGTCTACAGCACCGAGCGGGTCGAGCCGGGAGCCGCCGGGCCCTTCGCGTTGAAGCTGGCCACCTGGCCCCAGGATCCACGCTTCGCGCGAGAGGTGGAGCTGCTCTCGCGCATCCGCCATCCGCGGGTGCCACGGCTGCACGACCATGGCTGGTGGACCCATCCGAGCGGCGTCGCCTTTCCGTTCCTCGTGATGGAGCGGATCGAAGGCGTGCCGTTGTACGAGTGGGCTGAGGAGCGCAAGCCCTCCTCCCGTCAGGTGCTGCGAGTGTTGGCGGATCTGGCGTGGGCGTTGGATGCCACCCACCGAGCCGACTGCGTGCACCGCGACGTCAAGGGAGAGAACGTGCTGGTGAGCGCCGAGGGCCGCGCCTTCCTGATGGACTTCGGGGCCGGGGACTTCAAGGGCGCGCGCACGCTCACCCACGAGCTGCTTCCCCCGGGCACGTCCGAGTACCGCAGCCCGCAGGCAGTGCGTTTCGAGTGGAAGCACCGCCATGAGCCTGGAGCCCACTACAAGCCCGGCCCGGCGGACGACGTGTACGCGCTGGGAGTGACGGCCTACATCCTGGTGACGGGGACGCGCCCGCCGTGTCGAGTGGATCTGGAGTGGGAAACGGATCCGACGCGTGTTCCTCCTCCGCCACTGTTGGAGCCTCCAAGTGCACTGGCCTCGGTGTCCCCGGAACTGGATGCACTGATCCTGCGCATGCTGTCGGACGCGCCCGAGGCCCGCGGGAGCGCGGGGGAACTTGCGCAAGCGCTCGAACGTGCCGCGAACTCCGCGAGCCTGAGAGCAGATGCTCCCATCGCCGCACGCAAGATCGAGCCTTCTTCCGGCAAGCAGCGTGCTCATTCACCAAGGAGAGGCAGGGTGTGGACGGTACTGGTGCCCCTCGCTGCGATGGTGGGCATGTTCCTCGCAGTCGTCGCGTGGTGGCGGACTCTTCCGAGTTGGCAATGGCCGGGGGCTGCTCAGGAGGGGCGTCACTCGGATTCGGAGGATGGATGCGTGGTGGCGGTGGGAGATGCAGGGCCGCTGGTTGCCAACATCAGCTCTTCCCACCGAGCACCCTCCATGGGACTGGGATTGGATATGCCCAAGAAGCCTTTGCCGGATCAGCAACTCCCGCCATGCCAAGAGGGATTCGAGGTGGAGATCGAACTGACGGCGGGCCAGAAGGACACGCGCAGTTGCTGGATCAAAGTCGATGCGCGCGCCGACAAGTGCAAGACCAAGGGCTACGAGTACAAGGGAGGCTGTTATCTGCCCATGTACCCACCTGTGAAACTCCCGCAGTCCGCGCAGCCATGAACCGGTTCTCGGAGCGCATCGTTATCAGGTCAAATAGGGCATGACGGCGACAATCAGGATCAGTGGGCACCTGATGTGACCGGGTGGTACTAAGAGACTGTCGAGCCAAGCGATAGTGGCGGGACTATCCAGTCTTGCGAGGCATCATTCGACCACTTGCTGCTGGTACTCAATGGGAAGTGCGAAGCGAGCTTGAAGCTCTGCGAGGTAAGAAGCCGCTTGGCTATCAAGAGGCGGTTCACCAACCACGATCAGCCGAGCCGCACGTTGAGCCCCTGGCCAGAACGAATACTCGAGTAACTGACCGAGGGCCTCACGGAGGCAAGCACGTGCAGTGCTTCCCGTTTTGACCTCATAGAACCAATATTCATCTCCTGCCCGCACAACGATGTCAACTCTCGTGCCGACCCCGCTCGATTTCTCAGGCGCGACATTATCCAGGCCTTTCTCAGCGCACAGTCGCTCAAATAGCGCGCTTTGTATTGCCATGTGGCGCAGGCTAACGTCGATGGTTCGCTGTTCCAGTGAATACCTCGTTGACACAATCCTCTCGAACGTACCCGGTTCGAAAACGAATGGCTGTGCTCCAACGCTCTGAAGGGGTTCGGCAGAAGGCGGTCCCTCAACGTACTGATAAAGCGGCAACAACTCATCAAACGCTCGCAGTACCGTATGAGGCGAATAATCCTCGTGTCTTATGTATTTCCCGAAGAAGATGAACCATTTGACTGAAGCTCAGATCGCCCGCCATAATGAAATGCCCAATCCCCATTAGGATCAATCGTGTCGTTATGAAAGATTGCCCCGCTGCCTAACGGCAGGCGCTGCATACCCTTGATGCGCTTTCTAATTTCTTGAAGATTGCCGATGGCGTATTTCGGTGCGTGTTTATTCAAGTCGTTTGCGATCTCTTTGATTGTTTTCATGTCGTCAGTCCGTGTTTTGATTTGCGGGTATGGCCTCGAAGGCCGGCTCAATGAGGCACCGACGCGCCACCGTCCCCAAAGGGCCCCGCAGGCACGCCACCGTCTGCTCCTGCATCTGGGGGACCTGAACCTGGGGGAGTGTTCCAGAGGGCTTCAAACGTAGGAGAGGTGCCGGGTTCCCCAGTGAATCCCGCGTCACTCCTCTCGATAGCCTCGATAGCCGCCGCGCCGACAAGTCCCCCTTCTTGCGCATCGATGATGCGCCGGAGAATCCGTCCGTCCGTGCTGATGGCGTATTTGACGCCTGAATCCGCGACCGGGTAGGTGCGGCCGCAATAGGTAAAGTTTTCGTGGATGTAGACGAAGATGATGTTCTGTCGCCGGATCACTCGGAAGAGCTGGGCCTCGTGCCTGCGCCAACAGGGATCGTCGGGGCTTTGCGTGGGCAGATAGTCATTGGCCGCAATCGTCAAGGCCCTGAGAGTCTCGCCGTCAAGTTCGTAGGTCGTGCCTTGCGTGTCGAGCATGATGGGCTCGGTGTCAAAGAACTGCGGGAAAATGATGGATGGGTCATGCTCGACGGGGACGCGGGGGGAGGACGTGGACCATGCACAGGCCGAGAGAATGGCGGCTAACAAGAGAGGGAAGTTGCCTATATTCCTGGAGTTCTCAGGAATGCTCATACGAGGAGTCATGCTACTCCCTCTGAATGGTGAATTGAGAGGAGGTTCTCCAGACGACGATGCCATACTTGGTTCCTTCCCAGGCGCCTCTGGAGTGAGTCCATTTCATTAATTCACGGGTCGCTGGGATGTACTGGTAGAAGCCATCACAGGTAGGGTTCTGTGGATCTCTTGAATTTGAAAAGAACGCGATGACAGCCAATGAGACGTTCTTGTCTTTGGTCGTCACTGTCAGCTCGTGAGCGTTAGCCATGGCGGCGGCGAAGTAAATGTCCTTCTCCGAGATCTCCCTGGCGAAGGGGTGGTTATGGAGGATGAAGATGTATTTGATGCTGCCGGGCGGGTATCGAGGGTCATCTACGTACTTCGGGAGCGCGCAGTTCGTCATCCCGTTGAGTGCGCTGCCGGTATCCGCCAGATCTGTGAGCATGCTTAGCTCGTACTTGCTCTCTGGGGTGAGGTACAGCCAAGCACAGTATTCAGTCGAGATGCGCGCGGCGAGTTGGGGATCCCTGTCAAGAAGATGAACAACGGAGGCATTCGGTTTCGAGAGGATCAGCGGGCAAGCGGCCTTCAACGCATCCGCGAAAGAATCGAACGGGCCGAAGTTCTTGAGCGGGCCAGGGATCGTGTCATCCGATTCCTGTCCTGGCTGGGGGCGCCAGATATCAGGGTCGATAGGCTTGGGTGACGAACACGCCAATCCGACAAGGAGGAGGCTGAGCAAACGCTGCTTCATGGGAAGCTTTCTTTTCACTCGCCGCTAGGGGTGGAGGCTATTCCGTTCGGCTCCCCAGGAGCATCGTACAGGAACGCCTTGAGCGCGGGCAGCACCACCTCGGGCCGTTCCAGATGAGGGCTATGCCCGGCCACCACGCGCAGCAGCCGCACCTCGGGCAGATGCTTCGCCGCCTCCACAGCCAATGACACGGGCAGGGTGTCTTCCTTCTCTCCCCACACCAGGAGTACTGGCTGCTTCACCGAGGCCAGCCGCTCTCGCCGGTGGAACACCCGACCCATCAGCGGTACCAAGGTATCGAACGCCCTCGTCGCACGCGGGCGACCCCCAGGCACCGCCAGCAACTCGTACCCCAGCGCTCCCAACCTCCGGCCCAGCGGTGTCTCCGGCGGCGGCAGCAATCGATCGAAGAGCTTTCGCCCCAAGGTCCGCGCCACCCGCTCTGGCCCGGCGCGGAAGAAGGCTCGGGCCAGGGGCGTCATCTCCGGCCCCAATCCCATCGCATCCATCAACACCAGCCGCTCCACCGGCACCTTCCCTCGCAGCGCCAGCTCCAGCGCCACCAGCCCTCCCAGCGAGTGCCCCACCACCGCCACCGGCCCCAGCTTCATCGCCAGCAGCAGCTCTTCCACCGGGTCCGTGAAGAACCGCACCCCGTCCTCCGCCGTGCTCAGTCGGCCCTCAGTCGGCGACGACAGCCCGAAGCCCGGCAGGTCCAACGCCACCACCCTTCGCCCTCGCGCCAGCACCGTCAGGTAGGAGAACCACATGGCCGCCGCGTGCCCTCGCCCATGCAGCAGCACCACCGGCGGGCCCTCTCCCCCCTCCAGCGCCCGGAGCGAGCCTCCGCTCGGGAGCCGGTGCGTGCGCGCCTCCACCAGCGGGGCCAACTGCGCCACGATGTGGGACTCCACCAGCCCGGGCTCGTTCGGGTTCACGCCGGACCCACCCCCCAGGGGCTCTGTCGGGATGTGGGATAAGGCGGGGTGGAGGGCGGGAGACGCTCGGGCATGGGGGTTCGGTAGGGTGGCGGGCGCACCTTACTGGAATGTCCCGTGTTCTGCGGTGTTGAGCCGGTCGCCCTGAAAACCTAGTCTGGCCGGCCGTTTCCGACTGTTGCCGCCCATCGAGGGGACATGAACACGGACATCCGCGCGCTCACCGAAAGGGTGCAGCAGGAAAGTAGCTTCGTCGAGATCCTCAACCAGGAGACCGGCAAGGTCATCGTCGGCCAGCGCTACATGCTCGAGCGCATCCTCATTGGCCTGCTCTGCAACGGCCACGTCCTCCTGGAGGGCGTGCCGGGCCTCGCCAAGACGCTCACCGTCCGCACCATCTCGGACGCCCTGAGCGCCTCCTTCATGCGCATCCAGTTCACGCCGGATCTGCTGCCGGCCGACCTGGTGGGCACGATGATCTACAACCAGCAGGCGGCCAACTTCACCGTCCGCAAGGGCCCCATCTTCGCCAACATCGTCCTCGCCGACGAGATCAACCGCGCCCCCGCCAAGGTGCAGTCCGCCCTCCTCGAGGCCATGGCCGAGCGGCAAGTCACCATCGGCGATCAGACGTTCGTGCTGCCCGCGCCCTTCCTCGTGCTGGCCACCCAGAACCCCATCGAGCAGGAGGGCACCTACCCGCTGCCCGAGGCCCAGGTGGACCGCTTCATGCTCAAGGTGAAGGTGGGCTACCCCACTCGCGACGAGGAGAAGGTCATCATGGACCGCATGGCCGGCGGCGTCGCGCCCAAGGCCTCCAAGGTGATTACGCTCGAGCACATCACCCGCGCTCGCGAGCTCGTCCACTCCATCTACATGGACGAGAAGGTGAAGGAGTACATCCTCAACGTGGTGTTCGCCACGCGCGAGCCCAACAAGTACGGCCTCAAGGATCTGGCCGACTACATCCAGTTCGGCGCCAGCCCTCGCGCGACGATTGCCTTGGCCCAGGCGGCTCGCGCGCACGCCTTCCTGCGCCACCGCGGCTTCGTCACTCCCGAGGATGTGAAGGCCGTGGCCTATGACGTGCTCCGCCACCGCGTCTCCGTCACCTACGAGGCCGAGGCCGAGGAGCTGAGCCCGGAGAAGATCATCCAGCGCGTGTTCGATCGCGTCGAAGTGCCGTAAGTCCACCCCGAGCCTCCCGAGCCCCCGAGCGCCCCGTGCTCCCGAAGGACCTCATCCGCCGCATCCGCAAGCTGGAGATCCGGACCCGCAAGGTGGTCTCGGACATGCTCGCGGGTCAGTACCACTCGGTCTTCAAGGGCCGCGGCATGGCCTTCTCCGAAGTGCGCCAGTACCAGGCCGGTGATGAGATCCGCATCATCGACTGGAACGTCACCGCGCGCATGAACGAGGCCTACGTCAAGGTCTTCACCGAGGAGCGCGAGCTCACCGTCATGCTGGTGGTGGACGTGTCGGCCTCCAAGGAGTTCGGCTCGCAGGAGCGCAGCAAGGCGGAGATCGCCGCCGAGGTGGCCGCGCAGATCGCCTTCAGCGCCATCGCCAATAACGATCGGGTGGGGCTCATCCTCTTCTCGGATCGGGTGGAGAAGGTGGTGCCGCCGCGCAAGGGCCGCTCGCACGTGCTGCGGCTCATCAGCGACATCCTCACCTTCCAGCCTCAGGGCCGCGGCACCGACCTGGGCGCGGGCCTCACCTATCTGCGCCAGGTGGCCAAGCGGAAGGCCGTGACGTTCCTCATCTCGGACTTCATGGCTCGCGACTACGAGAAGCCGCTGCGGCTCGTGGGGCGCAAGCACGACCTGGTCCCCGTCGTCATCGCCGACCCGATGGAGGTGCAGTTCCCCAAGCTCGGGCTCGTGGAGATGGAGGACCCCGAGACGGGCGAGCGCTTCGTGGTGGACACCAGCGACCCGCGCATTCGAGGCCGCTTCGCTCGCGCCATGCAGGCCCAGCGCCAGGAGCGCCAGCGCCTGTTCAAGAAGCTGGAGTTGGATCACGTGGAGCTGCGCGCCGGAGATGATCACGGCAAGGCGCTCGCGCAGTTCTTCCGCGCGCGGGCCCGGAGGATGGCGGCATGAGACGGCTGCGCTTCCTCTTGCTGATGGTGGGCCTGGCCGCCTGCGGTGGCTCCAAGGGTGGCGATGCGTCCGAGGCCCAGTCGCTCATTCCCAAGGTGCTTGACGGTGGGGTGCCCCAGCCGGATGGAGGCACCGCCGAGGTGGAGCCCTGGGACGTCAAGGGCCGCGTCGTGCCGCAACAGACGCGCATTGGCGACCCGTTCGTCTACGAGATCATCCTCACGCACTCGAAGGACCAGCGCTTCGAATTGCAGCCCCCCAAGGAGCTGGAGCAGTTCGAGCTGATCGAGCAGTCCCGCCAGCGTCAGGACGGGCCGAACGGCTCGGTGACCACGTTCCGGCTCAAGATGTCCGCCTTCGAGCTGGGTGTGCTCACGCTCCCCGAGTTCGTCTTCGAGCTCACCGCTCCGGGTGTGAACCAGACCGTCTCGGTGCCCGGCATGCAGGTGGAGGTGTTGCCCACGCTGCCCAAGGACGCGGACAAGCAGGGCGCGAACCTCTTCGACTTCCAGCCTCCCACCGAGGTCCCCATCCGCTCCTGGCGGCTGGTGTATGCGCTGCTCGGGCTGCTCGCCGCGGGCCTGATCGGCTGGGGCCTCGTGAAGTGGATCCGCCGCCCTCGTCCCCAGGTGGTCGTCACCAAGCCGCTGGCGCCGCTCAACGTGCGCACCCTGGAGGCGCTCGACAAGCTCAAGGCCGAGGACCTGCCCGCCCATGGCCGCGTGAAGGACTTCTACTTCCGGCTCTCGGAGATCCTCCGTGGCTACCTCGGTGAGCGCTACGGCTTCGAGGCCCTCGAGTGCACCAGCCCCGAGCTGATCGCCTCGCTGCGCAAGCTGCGCACGCCCGGGCTGCCCGAGGACAAGCTGATGCGCTTCATCTCCGAGTCGGACATGGTGAAGTACGCCAAGGCCGAGGCCCCTCCGGAGTCCTGCGCCCAGTCGCTCGCCTTCGGCTACGAGCTCGTCGAAAAGACCTACGTTCCGCCCGCTCCCGCTTCTCCCACTCCCCCCGCCCATGCCCCTGGATCTCGCGTTTCATAGCCCCCAGGCGCTCTGGGGGCTCCTGCTGGTGCCCGTGCTGCTGTACCAGGCCTGGCGCGAGCGCCGCCGCCGCGCCGTGCTGCGCTTCTCCGCGGCCCACATCCTCGCCCAGCAGGGCCGCGGCCTGCGCACGTACCTGCTGCCGCTGCTGCCCCTGCTCCGAGTCGTCGCCGTGGCGGCGGCCCTCATCGCCATCGCTCGGCCCCAGGTCCGCGACGCTCGCGTGAAGGACCTGAACGTGGAGGGCATCGACATCGTCGTCGCGCTGGACTTGTCCACCTCCATGGAGGCGGGCGACTTCCGGCCGCAGAACCGCCTCTTCGTCGCCAAGGAGGTGCTCTCCGACTTCATCTCCAACCGCGTCAATGATCGCATCGGTCTGGTGGTGTTCGCTGGCGCGGCCTATACCCAGGCTCCGCTCACGCTGGACTACGGCGTGCTCCGCGAGGTCATCAAGCAGCTGCGCACCCGGGTGCTGGAGGATGGCACCGCCATTGGCGACGCGCTGGCCACCTCGCTCAACCGGCTGAGGGACTCGGACGCCAAGAGCCGCGTGGTGGTGCTGATTACGGACGGCGACAACAACGCGGGGAAGATCTCTCCGCTGGATGCCGCCAACATGGCCAAGTCGCTGAAGATCCCCGTCTACACCATCCTGGTGGGCAAGGGCGGCAAGGTGCCGTTCCCGCAGGGGCAGGACCTGTTCGGCAACGTCGTCTGGCGCGACACCGAGATCCCCATCAACCCCGAGCTGCTGCAGGACATCGCGTCCATCACCGGCGGCGAGTACTACCGGGCCACCGACCCCGAGACCCTCAAGCAGGGCCTTCAGAAGGTGCTCGACTCGCTGGAGCGCTCCAAGCTGATGGAGGGTGGGGCCTCGGCCACGTACCGCGAGGACTATCACCCGTACCTGCTGCTCGCCTTTGGCCTCGCCGCGCTGGAGCTGCTCATGCGCGCCACGCTCCTGAGGGTCTTCCCGTGATTCCGAACGTGGGCCCCTGGCGCTTCACGCTTCTTGGCTACCAGCTCGGCCTGGCCCAGCCGCTCTTCCTCGTGCTCTGCGCGGTGGGGTTGCTGCTGGGCGCGCTGGCGCTGGTGCTGGCGCTGCGGCGGCGCTCCCGGGTGCGCGCGCTGTTGAACGAGCGGCTGGCGCCCAAGCTGGCTCCCGGCGTCTCCGAGTGGCGCCCGGCGCTGCAAGGCGGCCTGTACGGGCTGGGGTTGCTGCTCTTCGGCTTCGCGCTCGCCCAGCCGCAGTGTGGCAGCAAGAGCGAGCTGACCAAGCGCAAGGGCATCGACGTGGTGGTGGTGCTGGATGCCTCCAAGTCCATGCTCGCGCGGGACGTGCAGCCCAGCCGCCTGGAGCGCGCGAAGCTGGAGCTGACCACGCTGCTGGATGAGCTGAAGGGCGATCGCGTGGGGCTCGTCGTCTTCGCGGGCGATGCCTTCATCCAGTCGCCGCTCACCTCGGACTACTCGGCGGTGAAGCTGTTCTTGCGCGCCGTGGATCCCGAGCAGATGCCTCAGGGCGGCAGCAACATCGGCTCGGCGCTCACGCTGGCCAAGCAGGTGCTGGACAACGCGGACCGGGGCGCCAAGGAGCGCGTCATCGTCCTGCTCTCGGACGGGGAGGATCTCTTTGGCGAGGTGAACGAGGCGGTGGACCAGCTCAAGGATGGCAACGTGCAGGTGCTGGCCCTGGGCGTGGGCTCGGAGAGCGGCGAGCCCATCCCCATCTACAACCGGCGCGGCGAGTTCGTGGACTACAAGAAGGACAGCAACGGGGAGACGGTCATCACCCGGTTGGATCGCGCGGGGCTGACGGCCATCGCCGAGGCCACCGGGGGCTCCTTCTTCTACCAGCCTCGCGGAGTGGCCATGGGGCAGGTGGTGGAGCGCATCGACAAGATGCAGAAGAGCGAGCTCGAGAGCCGCGTCACGGTGCGCTACGACGAGCGCTTCCAGGAGTACGCGATCGCGGGCCTGGCGCTGCTGGTGGCGGGGATGATGCTGGTGCCCTCCTCGCGCAGGAGGCCGTCGTGAGACGGGGCCCGGGCATGCGCAGGCTGGCGTGGGTGCTCGTCTGGGGGCTGGCGTCCCCGGCGTGGGCGGCCGGGCCGCTCGAGGTGGACCACCCGCTGGTGGCCAAGGGCCGCCAGGCGTACGACGCCAAGAAGTACGAGGATGCGCTCGCGGCCTTCGAGGAGGCGAAGAAGGAGCGGCCGGACGATCCCGCGGTGGAGTACGACCGCGCCGTCGCGCTGGCCCAGCTCGGCCGGGCGGAGGAGGCGAAGTCGGCTTTCCAACGCGTCGCCGACTCCAACCGGCCGGACCTGCAGGAGAAGGCTTGGTACAACCTGGGCAACATCCACGCGACGACAGGTGCGCGCAAAGATGCGCTGCAAGCCTACCGGCGAGCGCTCAAGCTGGACCCCAATGATGAGCTGGCCCGCCACAACTATGAGGTGGTGCTGCGCAACCTGCCTCCGCCGCAGCAGAACGGGGCGGATGGGGGCGTGGATGGCGGCAGTGATGGCGGCTCCGATGGCGGCCGTCCGGATGCGGGGCAGGATGGGGGTAGACCGCAGGACGGTGGCAGGCCGCAAGACGGCGGCACGGATGGTGGGGATGGGGGCTCGGACGCGGGGCAGCAGGGCGATGGTGGCTCGGATGGGGGCAGTGACGGTGGGCGTGACGGCGGCGGGGATGGAGGCAGTGACGGCGGCGGCGACGGGGGGAGTGACGGCGGCGGCGATGCCGGGCAGGGGCAGGGCCAGGGGGATGCAGGCTCGGATGCTGGCTCCGACGCGGGCTCGGGAGAAGGCGAGGGCGAGGGGCAGGATGGCGGGACAGATGGAGGCAGCCAGACCGAGGCGCGCGAGGAGTCCCAGGTGGATGCGGGCACCAATCCGCAGGACATCGATCGGCAGGACGCCGAGCGCCTGCTGGATGCGATGAAGCAGAACGAGAAGAATCTTCAGTTGTGGCGTTTCCAGCAGCAGAAGAAGAAGCAGAGGAAGCCCAATGAGAAGGACTGGTAGCGGCCGGACGGCGCTGCTCGCCGGCCTCGCCCTGCTGGCCGCGTCGCCAGCCTGGGCAGACATCGAGTTCTACCAATCGGTGGACCGCAACGAGGTCGGCACCGAGGACACCTTCCGCCTCACGGTGGTGGTGGTGGATGCGCCTCCGTCCGCCCAGGTGCAGCTGCCGGCGCCGAGGGACTTCGAGGTCCTCTCCAGCTCGCGCAGCACCCAGCGCTCCATCCAGCTGTCGGGCGGCGGGCCCGCGGTCATCCAGGACGTCACCAAGCACCTGATGATCCTCCGGGCCACCCGGACGGGGAGGCTCACCCTCCCGCCCGCGGTGCTCACCACCTCCGGAAAAACCTACCGCACCGAGCCCATTGAGATGACGGTGAAGGCCGGCCGTCTGGGGCCTCCTCCGGGACAGGCCACGCGCCCGTCGCTGCCGGATCCGTTCCGCAACTTCCCCACCGCGGATCCCTTCGCGGAGATGGATGAGGAGGGGGATGAGCCCGTCATTCCCCGCGGGGACTCGGACTTGTTCCTGCGCGCGAGCCTGGACCGGGACGAGGTGTTCGTGGGCGAGCAGACGACGCTGTCGCTCTACATCTACTCGCGGGTGGACTTGTCCAGCGTGGACGCCGTCACCATGCCGAAGCTGGAGGGCTTCTGGAGCGAGGACGTCGAGAGCCCCACCCAGCTCTCCGCCGAGCAGAAGGTCGTCAACGGGATTCCCTACCGCGCCTACCTGCTGCGCCGCCGGGCCCTGTTCCCAGTGAAGGCGGGCGCGCTGGCCATCACCCCCGCGGAGGCGGACATCACCACCGGCTTCCTCTTCGCCGGCCACCGGGTGCACCGCGTGTCCAACGGGCTCAAGGTGAAGGTGAAGCCCCTGCCGCCAGGAGCGCCCCCGGGCATGGCCAACGCCAACGTGGGCAGCTGGCAGCTGTCCATGGATGTGTCCCCCACGCGCGTGGAGCTGGGCCAGCCCATCACCGTGAAGGTCATCCTCGACGGCACCGGCAACGTGAAGAACGTCACGCCCCCCAAGCTGACGGCGCCCTCGGCGCTCAAGGTCTACGATCCGAGCACCACGGATCGGCTCACGCCCAACAAGAGCAAGATCCAGGGCCGCCGGGTGCAGGAGTACCTGGTGATGCCGCAGCGCACGGGCACCTTCACGCTGCCCGCCCTGGAGTTCCCCTACTTCGACCCGCGCCGCCGCGAGTATGACGTGACGCGCACCGACCCCATCACCGTCACCGTGGAGGCGGGCTCGGGCGGGGTGGCCTCGACGGGCCCGGCACCGGCGCCGCTGCAGGACTCGGCCAACGAGCAGAAGAACGTGCTCAGCGCGGGGGGCCTGCGTCCGCTGCGATACCAAGCGCGCTTCATGGCTCCGGCGACGCCGCTGTGGCAGCAAGCCTTCTTCCTGCCCGCGGTGCTGGCGCCGGTGGGGCTGCTGTTCGGGGTGATGCTGCTGGGGCAGGTGCGCGGGCGGCTCTTCGCGCAGACCGAGGCGGGCCGCACCCGGCAGCAGGCGAGGGCGGCGCGCAAGCGGCTGGCCGCGGCGGAGAAGCTGGCCGGCGCGGGCAGCACCACCGCCTTCTACGCCGAGGTGGAGAAGGCGCTGATGGGCTTCCTGGAGGCGAAGCTGCACACGCCCGTGGTGGGCCTTACCCGCGAGGCGCTGGGCGAGAAGATGGCGGCCTCGGGAGTCGATCCCGAGCGGCACTCTCAGGTGCTCTTCGTGCTGGAGGCCTGTGACATGGGCCGCTTCGGCGGAGGCGCGGAAGTGTCCGAACGCAATCGCATCCTCGACCAGGCCGAGGCCGTGATGGAGGGGTGGGAGAAGTGAGCGCCTTCACCGGAATCCTCGTCGCCACGCTGCTCGGGCAGAGCTACTACACGCCCGAGGAGGCGCAGGCCCTCTTCACCCAGGCCAACGAGGCCTACACCCATGAGGACTACAAGGCCGCGCAGGAGGGCTACGAGAAGCTGCTCTCCCACGGCCAGGGTGGGCCGGACGTGCTCTACAACCTGGGCACCACGTACCTGGCCCAGGGCGACCTGGGCCACGCGGTGCTCTCGCTGGAGCGAGCCTGGAAGGAAGGGGGCCGCGCGCCGGACCTGGAGGCCAACCTCGCGCTCGCCCGCGCGCAGCAGAAGGACAAGGTGGAGGGCGCGGCGGTGGAGGAGGACTTCGTCACGCGCCTGGTGCGGGCCACTCCCGGGGTGGCCGTCGCCGGGGTGTTCCTGGCCTCCTGGGCGGCGGGCTTCCTGCTGCTGCTGCTCTTCCGCTTCCTGAAGCCGGGCCACCGCACGTGGGTGGGGGTGCTCGCGGCGTTCTCGCTCATCGTGGCGCTGCCGACCGGCGCGCTGCTCGCCGCGCACGTGTGGGTGGAGCGCACGGTGCACGAGGCGGTGGTGCTCTCCAAGACGATGGTGGCTCGCGAGTTCCCCAAGGGGGATGCCAAGGCGCTCTTCGAGGTCCACGCCGGCCTGAAGGTGCGCCTGCTGGAGGACACCGGACGCTACGTGCGCATCCGCCTGCCCAATGGCCTGGAGGGATGGACGGAGCGTGAAGGCGTGGCGGAGATCTGAGCCCCCCATCGCGGAAGTGGGAGTTCATACCGTCCGTTTGGCGGGCAGCGTCATGGGTGGAGAGGGGCCGCTGAGCAAGCAGGCAGCTTGACACGCGCCGCAAGCAGGTAGACTGAAGGGAGGAGTAGGGGGGCCTGCCATCCTCGCACCTGGGGGTCACCGGACGTGGTCGTCGAGATCCATGCCAATGTAGGCAAGAACCGGCTCTTCATCCGGATTGAAGGCCGGCTCGATGGCGATCAGGCGCGCATGGCCGCCGATGCCATGATCAAGGAGATGGATCGGCTGAGGCCGGGCTTCGACGTGGTGTCGGACCTGACCAAGGCGGAGCCCATGGGGCCTGCGGGCGCGGCCGCGCTCAAGCGTGTGCTGGAGGCCCAGCGTGAGCGGAAGTACGGCCGCGCGGTGCGCATTGTCGGCAAGTCCGCGGCGGTGGCCGTCCAGTTCGCGCGGGAGAGCAAGGAGTTCCACCACGAGCCCTACCTGGCCTTCTCGCTCGAGGAGGCGGAGCGGCTGCTGGACGGGCTGCTGCCCTGAGCGGGCTCGCGGGGTCTCTCGTACCGCGGTGTCCGGGCAAGCAACCCCGGAGGCCGCTTCTGGATGCGCTAAACGTGCTTTTCGGTGATGCGGACGTGCGCGTCGGTGAGATGCATGCCGTGCTTCTCGAGATCGTCGAGGCATTCGTCGACGTTGAGGCCGGGTGTGGCCACGCCGCGTTGCAGATCGATCTCCTTGAACGCGGTCCATGGCCCGTACACGGTGGGCAGCCTTGAAACGTCATTGTTGGCGAGAACGCCGAACACGCGCCCCACGGCTCGGAAGATGTAAACGTGCATGCGCGCGTCTTAGCCCCGCGCTTTCGCTTGCGCACGGAATTTGCGAAGGAGCGGTTCTGACCAGGAAGGCGTCCTGTCCGATGGCCTGCCGCCTGCGCGCCTCCGCATGACGCGCCGCGGGCTCACTCCGGGAGCGTGAAGAGCCTCACCGGCTCGTCCTTGCCACGCACGCGCATCGCGGGCAGCTCGCGCAGCGCTGGTTTATCGAGCCGGGCGACGGTCTCCGCCGAGAGGAGCACCGGGACCCCTGCGTCCTTGGTGAGCCCCTCCAGCCTCGCGGCGGTGTTGACGGCGTCGCCGATCACCGTGAACTCCAGCCGCACGCCGGGCACGCCGATGTTCCCCGCCACCACCGGGCCAGTGTGCAGCCCGATCCCCATCCGCAGCGGCGGCAAGCCCGCACTCGCGCGATCGCGGTTGAGGCGCTCCAGTGCGCTCAGCATGTCGCGAGCGCAGGCCAGCGCAGCCCTGGCGCCGTGATCCGTCCCAGGCGCCTCCTGCGCCCCGAGCCCGAACACCACCAGCGCCCCATCCCCAATGAACTTGTCGAGCGTGCCGCCATGCCGCTCCACCTGCTCGAGCATGCTGCCGTGGTAGGTGTTGAGCTGGCGCACCACCTCCTCGGGCGGGAGCTTCTCGCTCATCGCGGTGAAGCCTCGCAGGTCCGCCACCAGCAGCGTCACCGTGACGGAGCGGCCTCCCAGCGCCATGCCGGAGTGGGGATCCTCCAGCACGCGCTCCACGGCCAGCTTGGGCAGGTACCGGCGCAAGAGCAGCAGGCGGGCGAAGGTGTCCAGGCTCTGCCGGGCGCGCGAGCCGCTGTTGGAGGCGATGAAGCCGGAGAGCAGCAGGATGGCCGCCGTGGAGATCTGCGCGGGGTGGAAGCCGTGCTGCCTGTGGATCACCCCCAGGAACAGCACCGCCGCGATCGCGCTGCTGGCGATGGCGAACCTGTCCGAGTAGCGCATGAAGTTGCTGAGCAGCGTGGCCATCATCAGCGAGGGGAGGACATACAACGTCCACCGCGGCGCCTCGCCGGAGTGGTCGAAGCGCGGGAGCACGGCGAAGAAGGCCGTGATGGTGACCAGATCCACCAGCAGCGAGGTCTCGCCCATCCAGCGCGGCATGCCGCGGTGGGTCCACCACAGCGCCCCCAGCGAGTACCCCAGATAGCCACAGCAGATGATCAACGGGAACGCGGACTCTCCCTTGAGGGTCTGCCAGAGCGCGAGCACGCTGACGGCCCCCACGACCCAGACCCGGTAGAGCGCGGTGCGCTGCTCGGAGGAGGCGCGGCTCTCGGCGAGCGTTTGCTCGATCTCCTGGGCGGTGGTGTCCGCCCCCGGGGCCAGGGGCGGCGCAGGGGCCTCCGGGCCATGAGAGGGGTGAGGCTCGACGTGGGGACGCATGTCCCACGCAGCATAGCCGTGGGCTCAGCTTCCGCGGCCGGTGATGCGATCGAGGAGGCCGCGTGGCTTTTTGCTTCGCGGCCCACCGGGGGCGCTCGTGGCGAGGCTCACCACCTTGAGCAGGTTCTGCTGGAAGACGGCGTTGTGCGGCTCGAGCTCCACGGCTTGCTCGAGCAGCTCCGAGGCCCGCAGGTAGTCCTTGCGCTGGCTCACCAGGATGAGCGCGAGCTTGTTGTAGAGCGGAGCGGGCGCCGAGGACTGAGCCAGCCCGCGCTTGAGCAGCTCGATGGCTCGGTCCACCTGGCCCTCGCGCTCCAGCCGCACCACGCGCTGGAGGAAGTCCTCGGTCCGCTCTTGGGCAGGAGCGGTGGGTGCCGGGGGCTGCGCCACCGTGGGTGTCGAGCGAGACGGCGGCCTGACAGGCGCGGGCGTCGAGACGGGAGCCGGCGTCGCGGCAGCCTTGGCAGCCACGGGCGGAGGCGTCGCGGGACCGGTAGGCCGTCCCGGCGCACCGGCCGGGGCGGACCGGGCCACCGGGGGAACCAGGGCGAAGGGGTTGCGAGGAGGCGGAGGCTCGGTGCGAGGGGGCGGAGGCGGAGGCGGCGGAGGTGCGGCCGTCTCGGGCGCGGGAGCGCGGGAGCCCTCCTCCTCCAGGAAGTCCGTGCCGTTGAGGAGCGGCAGCGCATCCTCTGGAGTGGGAGGCGCGGGCTGGCGGTGCAACTCCACGAGGCCCAGCTCGAAGAGCGCCTTGAGCACCACCTTGATCTCGATCTCCGGCAGCCGGGCGGAGCGAGCCAGCGCCGCCACCGTCTGGGTGCCATCAATGAAGGAGGCGACGTAGGCCTCGAACGGATGGAGGGGCTGCAGGGCAATATCAAGCCCCGCCGTGAGGTAGGGAACGGTGTCCTCATCCAGCGGAACCGTAAAGCGCACCGTGACGGCGTCATCGACCCGGGAGCGTGACGGGATGGCTGGCATCTCCCGCGACGAGGTGCGCTGCGGCGGAGACAGGAGGGCCCGGATGATGGACGGGTCGCTGATGACGTACTCGCCCGAGGCCAGCTGCGGGTTGAGCAGGAGCTCGCAGTGCTCGCACTGGAAGTCATCCGGCGCGATCGGCGCGTGACACTCGGGACATTCGAGGTTTTCGGCCATTACCGGGCATTCTAACCCCATGGAGGCTGGCGGGCATGGGCGAATGGTCCCGGCTAGGATAGTCTCGAACGCCGTCGAGACCCATGGCCGCTGAACCGCAAACCTCCTTCCACATCCTGCTCGTCGAGGACGAGCCCGTCATCCGCGAGCTGGTCAGCTCGATGCTGAGCGATGGCGAGGTGGATGTGGTGTGCGCGGCGGACGGCGTCGAGGGGCTGAAGCTCGCCAAGAGCCGCCCCTTCCAGCTCATCCTCATGGACGTGGTGCTGCCGCAGCTCGACGGCGTCTCAGTGTGCCGCATCCTCAAGAAGGATCCGTCGACGGCGAACGTCCCGCTCTACATGCTGACCGCGAAGGCGAAGAAGGCGGACATGGACAGCGCCACGGCGGCCGGGGCGGACGGCTACATCCAGAAGCCGTTCCGAGGCACCGAGCTCATGGCGCTGGTGGATCGGCTGCGCGCGGCGGCCTCGGCCGGCTGAGCCGCGGCCCGCTCAGGGCAGGCGCGGGTGCAGGTAGCGCGCGAGCGCGAGGAAGTCATCCCAGTCGAGCGTGCCGAACTCGAGCGCCACGCCATCCACCTCGCGGCGGAGGATGGCGCACGTGGCGGTGATCTCCCGGTCTCCCGGCAGCGGGATGGCGAGGGTGAGCTCGCGCAGGACGTCCGCGGGCTGGGCGTGGAGGAAGAGGCCGGCCATGGACAGATCGCGTGCCTTGGCGGACACGGTGCGTCCCGGCAGGACGACTTTGACCATGAGGTTGGCCTCCACGCGGGGGTGGTAGCGCTCAGCCTGGTGGGAGTTGGGGGCGGGCGTCATGTCCGAAGCTCTCCTGGGTGCGACAGGGCGTGACAATCCTGGAGCAGGAAGCCGGGGACGCAACTTTTCGGGCGGCCAGCCCGCACCGTCCACCGCCGTCTCGGTGCGTGGACTCGGGCGGGAGCGGCGGGACTGCCGCGAGAGCTCCCAGCGCGGATAACCCCGCGAGCTTCCAGGAAACCTCACGTTGGCACGACAACTGAAAAGGGCTCTCCGCGCAGTCCAACCCAAGGAGACCCGACGTGGAGAACAACAACCGTATCGCTTTGCTGTCCATCACCCCCACCGTGGCGCGGCAGACGCCGCAGAACGAGTTCGGCGCCGTCCTGGCGCGCACCGCTCAAGAGGTCGTCAAGACGGGAGCTGGCCTCGTCAGCGGGATGATTCCCGGCGGGCCGGTGACGAGCGCCGCGGTCGCGAGTGTCCGCTCGACCGTGGCATCGGTGGCCTCGACGAACGCCACCATCAACTCGGTTCCAGGAACGGGAGGCGCCCCGATCCCCGGGACGGGCGGCACCTCGAATTCGAGCCCGGCGACTACTCCGGGAGGAACCACGGGGAAGGGGGAGGCGTGGGACATGCTCGAGGCCCAGCGGCTGATGGCCGAGGACGGGCAGAAGTTCAACATGGCGTACCTCGCGCTGCAGAACCAGATGCAGCAGGAGAGCCGCGAGCAGAACGCCATCTCCAACATCATGAAGGTCCGCCACGACTCGGCGAAGGCCGCCATCAACAACATCCGTTAGGGGCGGCGCCATGGCCATCGACAAGGTGGGCTCGGTCGGAGGCTCGGGAGCCACTCCCGCGCTGGAGACCGGCAAGCAGCAGTTCGGCAAGGTGCTTCAAGGGGTGAAGGGCGGAGGCGGTGGGCCGGGCGTACCTGTCTCGTCAGAGGGGCCCACGCGCCCCGGGTCCCCAGAGGCAACGCGAGGGACAGAGCGGGCCCAGGCGGTGGATCGCGCCGCCGCGGGCCAGCTGGAGGTGAAGGCCGGGGCGAGGGTGGACTCGGTGCAGTCGGCGCGGGAGCAGCAAGTCGCGCGGGCGTTGGATCGGGTGGGTCAAGCGCAGAAGCGGCTGGACCACATCCTCGCGCTGGCCGAGTCCGGCCGGACGTTCACCCCGGCGGAGCTGCTCGCCTTCCAGGCCCACGTGTACGCCGCCAGCCAGCAGCTCGATCTGGCCGGCAAGGTCGTCGAGAAGGCCACCGGCGGCATCAAGCAAGTCCTTCAGACCCAGATTTGAGGAATCCCTCCATGTCTCTCTCTCTTCGACGCTGTCTTCTGCTTTTGCTCCTGGGCACCGCCGCGTGCCGGGAGCGCATCCAACACGGGCTCGACGAGCGCCAGGCCAACGAGCTGCAGACGGTCCTGGTCGAGCGCGGACTGGACGCTCGCAAGGTCCCAGAGGCGGGCAAGAAGCCCACCTGGTCCATCGAGGTGGAGGAGGAGCAGGCCTCGGACGCGGTGCGCATCCTCGCCGAGCTGGGGTTGCCGAGGCCCCTGAGCGAGACGGGCTGTGACGTCTTCGGCGGAGGCGGGCTCATCCGTTCTCCGACGGAGGAACAGCTCTGCCGGGTGCAGGTGCTCGAGCGAGGCATCGAGAAGACGCTGCAAGGGGTGGAGGGGGTGCTCATCGCCAGAGTGCACCTGATGGTGCCGCCTCCCCCTCGGCCTGGGCAGCAGGCGATGCCCGCGAAGGCCTCGGCGATGCTGCGCACGGCGCCTGGGCATGCGGCTCGGGTCCGCCAGTCACAGGAGCAGCTCAAGGCGCTCATCGCGGGAGGCGTGGAGGGCTTGTCGCCGGAGGCCGTGTCGCTGCTGGTGGACGAGGCTGTCACCCGGGTGGAGGTGACAGTCCCGGGGAGCTCGCCGCTCCTGCGGCTGAGGGTGCTGCTGGCGGTGATGGGAGTGTTGCTCACCGGGTTGGCGGGAGCGCTGGTGTTCTTGGCGATGCGGCTGCGGCACTACCAGTCCGAGGCCGCGATACCGCCGGCTGCTCCGCCTGTTCCCGCTCGGCCCGTGGTGGCGGCGAGTGCCGCACGCAAGGTGGCGTGAGCCGCTGAGAGGTGCTCTCCATGGATGCCACTCGAATCATCCGGCGGCCCGCGGCGAAGGCGATCTCCGAGCAGGAGACTCGCATCACCCGGAAGCCCGTTCCTCGGCCGAAGACCGTGCCCGTTCCCGTGCGGAGAACGCCCGCTGGGAAGGAAGCGGCTCCGAAGACGCCTCCCGTGCTGCTTCCCCTGGCGAGGTTTGCCCTGGTGGCGCTGGTGTTCGGCCGGGAGCGAGCCGCGGAGCTGCTCGAGGGCCTGGGGCCCCGCGAGGCAGCGCGAGCGAAGGAGCACCTGGCGGGCTTCATGGCGCTCACCTCGGCGCAGCGGCAGGCCAAGGTGGCCTTGGAGTTCGGCATCCGGAGCGACCCCTCGGACCAGCTCCGCGAGCTGATGGCGGAGGCTTCCGAAGCGCTGCGGCGGGAGATCTTCCGAAGGCTGCCGCCCTACCACCGAAGCCTGTTCCCCAAGAGGCGCATGGAGCCACCGGATGGCCCCACAAACCCAGCGCTGGCCGCGCTCGCGGAGCGGCTGATTCGCGAAGCCACGCGCTGACCCCATCTCGCTGTCCAGAGCGCAGGAGTTCCCATGCATACCCAACCCCGTAGTCCCCAGTCCCAATCTCTGAAGCCTTCCAAGCTGACCCGGCTGGGCACACGCCGGCTTGCCCGGGCACATGTGACGTTGGGCGAGCGCCCCCAGGTCGCGCACTGGGGACGCGAGCTGCTCCAGGTCCTCTGTGAGGCCTTGGGGCGCGAGCTTGGCAGTCCGGTCCGCGCTTCTGGCCAGTTGGTGGGGGCCATCGTGACTCCGGCGACAGGGCTGGCGCACACCGTGGCCTTTGTCTTGCTCGACTTGTCGATGGTGGGAGCCTGTGCGGTGCTGGAGCTGGACCTTCCCGTGGTCTTCGCCGCGCTGGAGCGCTTCGCCGGAAGCCGCCAGCGCCCGAGTCCCGTGATGCGCCTCGTTCGTCTGGAGGAGGCGACATTCGCCTTCCTGATGTTGTCCGGGCTCGCGGCGCTCCGAACTCGCTCGGAGCTGCACCGCCGGCTGGGGCCCCGGTTCGCGGGCGTGACGATGGATCGAGCGGAGGCGCTGGGTCGGCTGGATGGCCGCAAGCCTCACCTCGCCGTGGAGCTCTCTCTGTCGGTGGGAGAGGTGTCCGCGGGAGGGCGGCTGCTGCTGCCCGCAGTGGTCTTCGAGTCCGTCTGCAAGGGCCTGCCGGTGGAGCGGGACTCGGCCATCGCGCCGGAGATCCTCGCGGCGTCCATGGGGGCGAGGTGCTTTCTGGGATGTGCCCGGCTGCCTCCGTCGGCGTTGGAGAAGCTCTCGGCGGGGGATGTCGTCGTCTTCGAGGGCGCCCGTCATGGCGGCGCTCACCTCTTCGGCCGAGGGCGCCTGGTGACTCGTGGCTTCGAGCTGGTGGGGGAGTTCACCCCCGACGGTTTTTCCGTAACCCGCGCGCTCCGGCGCGCTCTTCCCCTGGAGTCGAACATGGCAACCGTAACTGAGCAGGGCGGAGGCATGCCTCCGCTCCCCGTGGATGTGGAGATCGAGCTGACGCGGCTGATGCTGCCGCTGTCGGAGCTGGCCGCTCTCAAGCCTGGGAATCTGCTTCCGCTGCGCATCAACGCCAGCGAGCCAGTGCTGCTGCGCGTCGGTGATCGCGCGGTGGCCCGGGCCGAGCTGGTCGAGATCGATGGCGAGGTCGGTGCTCGCATCCTCAACCTGCTGCCGTGAGCTCCCGGGGAAATGTCATGACTGCCTCTCTCACTCCTCGGCGACGCTTGTTGATCGCGTGTGGGTTGATTCTCTGCCTCGTGGTGGTGGCTCCGCTCGGGGGCTGGCCGGCCTCGGGTGCCGCTCGAGGGGTGCTGGGCCTCGTGGCTGTCGCAGGGCTTGTTGGGTGGCTGTGGCGGCGCAGCCCAGCGGGACCCCGGTTCACTCTTCCCGAGCGCCTGAAGGTTGTCTCCCGGGCAGGGCTCTCTCAGCGCTGCGGGATCGCGCTGGTGGAGGCGGACGGCCGAAGCTTCCTCGTGGCCTTTGGGGACTCGTTCGCCGAGATCCATCGCGCTCCGGTGTCCCGGCGTGCGCTCGGACAGGCGCGCAGGCCTGTTCCTCGCCGTCGAGCCTCGTCGCAGGCGAACGGAGGCGCGCGATGAAGCGGGGATTTCTGATCGGTCTGCTGTTCGCGCCGACGTGGGCCTGGGCAGGTGGGCAGACCCTCGCGCAAGCATCCTATGCCGGCAATCCGCTGGTGATGATGGGGATGCTCGCGGTGATGTCGCTGCTTCCCTTCGCGGTGCTGATGCTGACGAGCTTCTCGAAGATCTCCGTGGTGCTCTCGTTCGCACGAACGGCGATGGGCACGCAGCAGGCCCCACCGACCATCGTCCTGACAGGGCTGGCGGCGGTGCTCTCGGCGCACATCATGTCGCCGGTGATGGAGCGCATGTACGACGCGGGACAGGCCGCCTACCAGGAGGTGGAGTCTGGAGCGCAGATCCTCTCCGCGGTGACTCGAGTGACGGAGCCGCTGCGCGCCTTTCTGCTCAAGCACGGCAGCTCCGAGGAGCGGGCCCTCTTCGTCGAGCTCGGGCGAGAGCTGCGGCCTCCGGAGGAGGCGGGACAGGTCCAGGAGACGGACCTCTTCGTGGTCATCCCAGCCTTCGTCATCACCGAGCTGAAGGAGGCCTTCCAGATTGGCTTCCTCATCTTCCTGCCGTTCCTCGTGCTGGACATGGTCATCGCCAATGTCCTGCTCGCCCTGGGCATGCAGACGCTGTCTCCGAGCCAGGTGAGCCTCCCCTTCAAGATCCTCCTCTTCGTCGCCGTGGATGGCTGGTCGCTGCTCGCACGCGGGCTCATCCTTGGCTACCGGTGATGCCATGACCCAGGATGTCCTGCTTGCCCTCGGCCGCGAGGCCCTGCTCCTGATGGTCCTCGCGTCCTTGCCACCCGTCGGCGCGAGCTTGGTGGTGGGGTTGATCATGAGCCTGTTCCAGGCCACCACGCAGCTTCAGGAGAGCACCCTCTCGGTGGTGCCGAAGCTGTGCGCGGCGGTGCTGGCGCTCGTGCTCGCTGGGCCTTGGATCGCCGGGCAGCTCACGCAGTTCACGCACCAGTTGCTGGTGGCCATCGCCGAGGTGGCGATATGAACCTCGACCTGCTCCGTGCGCAGCTCGAGCTGCTGGGGCCGCATATTGTCTCGGTGGCGCTCTGTTGCTCCCGCCTGGTGCCCGTGGCCTTCCTCTGCCCGCTCCTGGGAGGGCAGGCTGCTCCGACGACCGTCAAGCTCTCGCTGGTGCTGAGCATCTCGCTCTTTCTGCACCTGGTCGCGGGCGTGGGGCTGCCGACGCCGGTGGAGACACCCGTGGCGTTGGTGGCGCTGGTGCTCAAGGAGCTGGTTTATGGAACCTCCGTGGGGCTCATCGCGGCGTTGCCATTCGACGCGGCGCGGATGGGTGGGCGCTTCATCGATCTCTTCCGAGGCACGTCCGCCGAGGCGAGCCTTCCCTTCGCGGGCGTCCGAGAGTCCGCCACGGGAGATGGCCTGTACCAGCTCCTCGTCGCACAGGTGGTGACGGGAGGGCTGTTCCCGGTTGTCCTCTCTGGAGTGCTACGAGGTTTTGGTGTGGTGGGCCTGGGAGCGTTCGTTCCTTCGGAGGCGGCGACGCTGTACGTCGTGACGCTCGCGGGCGGCGCGATGGCCACGGGGTTGGCGGTAGGGGCTCCCATCGCAGCGGCGGCGCTGGCGGTGGACTGCCTCCTGGGCATGGCGTCCCGTGCGGCTCCCCAGGTGAACCTGCGCGAGCTCGGTGCACCGCTGCGAATTCTTGGCGGCGGCGCGCTCTTGTGGCTGAGCGTGGGTGTCCTCTGCGAGCGGCTGCTCGGTGGCGTGGCGGGGCTGGAGAGCGCGCTGCTGTTGCTGGGGGAGTTGGCGCGATGAGCGAGAAGACGGAGAAGCCCTCTGCCAAGCGCCTGCGTGACGCGCGCCGCAAGGGGCAGATTCCGCGCAGCCGGCTGCTGGCCTCCAGCGCGGTGACGCTGGGGGGGCTGCTCGGCTTCACGGCCGTCGCGCCGGAGGGCTTCGAGCGGTTGAAGGCGTGGACCTCCCAATTGCTGTTGGAGCAGCAGGGCTCCGGCGCATGGGAGGACGGATGGTGGATGCTCGCGCGCCTGTCCGGTCCCGCGCTGAGTGGGGCGCTGGTGGCGTCCTTCGGCGTCTCCGTGGCCATGGTGGGCTTCGAGCTGAACCCGGAGCACCTGACACCCAAGCTGGAGCGCCTCAACCCCGTTGCGGGCCTGAAGCGACTCTTCAGCGTTCGATCCTTGGTGGAGGTGGCCAAGGCGCTGGCGGTGATGGGCGTAGTCACAGCGCTCGTGTGGAGCGAGGCGGAGGATGCCGGCCCGGATGCGCTGCGCGCGGTGTGGCTCGATGGTGCCGTGGGGATGAGCCAGCTCGTGGCGCACCTCGCGCCGCTGGCGAGCCGCATCGCGTGGGTGCTGCTCGTGCTGGGCGTGGGTGACTACGCGCTGGCACGCAGGCGGCACCTCCAGGACCTGATGATGACCCGCGAGGAGGTGAAGCGGGAGTACAAGGAGAGCGAGGGCGATCCGCACCACAAGGCCCAGCGCAAGGCGCTCCACCGGCAGTTCGCGCAAGGCGGGCAGGCCCGCGGAGTGCAGAAGGCCACGACCGTGGTCGTCAACCCTACGCACATCGCGGTCGCGCTCCGCTACGACAGCAAGGAATGCGAGGCGCCCTACCTCGTCGCCAAGGGGCACGAGGAGGACGCGCTCTCGCTCCGGCGTGAGGCCCAACGGCTCGGAATCCCGGTGGTTCGGGACGTTCCGCTGGCCCGCAGCCTCATCCACTACGACGTCGGAGAGCAGATCCCCGAGGAGCTCTATCAAACGGCGGCCGTCGTGCTGCGGGTGGCGATGGAGTCTCACGACACGGACAGGAGCCCACGGAGGCAGATGTCATGAACCCGCTTGCGAAGATCCTCTCGAGAGCCCGGAAGTCATCGGATGTGGTGCTCGCGGTGGCCATGGCCGCCGTGCTGGGCGCCTTGATCATTCCCCTGCCGCCCTGGCTGCTGGATCTGGGGCTTGCCATCAACCTGGCGGCGGCGGTGTCGCTGCTGGTCGCGGCGCTCTATGCCCAGGATGCGCTCAAGGTGACGGCCTTCCCGACGTTGCTGCTGTTCACCACGCTGTTCCGGCTCGCGCTCAACGTGTCATCGACGCGGCTCGCGCTGGCCGAGGGCCATGCGGGTGAGGTCATCCAGGCGTTCGGCGAGTTCGTCGTCCGTGGGGACTACGTCGTGGGGGCCGTGCTCTTCGCCATCCTCACCCTCGTCCAGTTCCTCGTGGTGGCCAAGGGCGCCGAGCGCGTCGCCGAGGTCTCCGCGCGCTTCACCCTGGACGCGATGCCCGGGAAGCAGATGTCCATCGACGCCGATCTGCGCGCGGGGGCCATCGATCAGGCGCAGGCCCGCAAGCGCCGGCGCAACCTCGAGCGCGAGTCCCAGATGTTCGGCGCCATGGACGGCGCGATGAAGTTCGTGAAGGGCGATGTCATCGCGGGCCTCGTCATCGTGGCGGTGAACCTCCTGGGAGGCATCACCATTGGTGTCCTGCAGCAGGGGATGAGCCTCTCGGAGTCCGCTTCCACGTTCGCCCTCATCGCCATCGGTGATGGGCTCGTGTCGCAGATTCCCTCGCTGTGCATCGCGGTGGCGGCGGGGCTCGTGGTCACGCGCGTGGCCTCGGAGAAGGAGGAGGATTCGCTCGGCTCGGAGATTGGCGCCCAGTTCTTCGGGCAGTCCCGGGCGCTCTGGGTCGTCGCGGGGTTGTGCGGGGCGCTCGCCCTGATGCCGGGGATGCCGTTTCTCACCTTCCTGGGGCTGGGGGCCCTGCTCGGGGCTGTCGCGTACTCGCTCGGGCAGATGAAGAAGGCCGCGGGTGAGAAGGACGCTGCCGCTGCCGAGAAGCCCCAGGCCACCCCAGAAGGCGCGACAGCAGGGCCGCCCGGCATGGGGGCGGTGCCAGCGAGCACGGCGGCTCCGGTGGGAGTCTCCCCGCTGACCGTGGATCTCGCGCCAGACCTCACTTCGATCGCGGAGGAGCAGGGGGGCGCCTTCGTCCACCAACTGCTCAACCAGCTTCGGGACGATCTCTTCTACGAACTCGGAGTCCGAGTCCCTGGCATCCGAGTGCGAACCCATGCGGCCTACCTGCCCTCGGGGGGATACGCCCTCCTCGTGGATGAGGTCCCCGCTGGAACGGGGCAGGTGGTGCCGGGAGCCCTCTACGTCCTGTCTCCTCCAGACGAGCTGTCGTTCCTCGGGGTTCCGCTCGAACCGGTGGTGGAGCCCGCCACGGGCAGACCGATCAGCCGGCTGCCGGAGGCCGAGCGTACGCGGCTGGAGATGGCTCAGGTCCCCGTGCGCCGGCCGGGGGAGCTCATCGTGGACCACTTCCGGGCCATCCTCCGGGCCAGTGCCGCGAATCTGCTGGGACTCCAGGAGGTTCAGGGGCTGCTGGAGGGGCTCGAGGCGCAGGCGCCCATGCTCGTGAAGGAGGCGCTGCAGAAGGTCCCGCTGCCGCTGCTCACCGATGTGCTGCGGAAGCTCGTCCAGGAGCAGGTGAGCATCCGCAACATCCGGGTGCTCCTGGAGGCGCTCGTCTCGCCCGCTACGGAGGGGGATGCCACCTCCCTCGCGGAGCGCTGCCGGCAGGCGCTGCACCGCTACCTGAGCCACAAGTTCGCTCCCGCGGGGCCGCTCTACGCCTACCTGGTCGATCCCGAGGTGGAGGAAGCGCTGCGAGGCGGGGGAACTCGGGGGCCGGCTCCGTCTCCCGAGCACGTCGCGGAGATCCTGGAAGGGGTCCGGCGCATCGCCTCGGGCGGAAGGGCCGTGCTCCTGACGGCGCCGGATGTGCGCAGGACACTCCGGCGGCTCATCGAAGGAGCCTTCCCTGAGGTGGCCGTGCTCACCTACGGCGAGCTGGACGTGGACCTGCAGATCCGGCCACTGGGGCGCCTGGCGCCCGTGTCCGTCACCGCATGAGGGAAATCAAAGGCTTCCAGTGCCGGTGTTGCCCTTGGTGGGGTCGGCCAGGTCCGGCTGGGCGGACTGCGGGGCCGGCCGGTTGACCCGGTCGCGCAGCTCCTTGCCAGTCCGGAAGAGCAGACCCCGCTTGGGCTTCACCGGGATGACCTGGCCCGTCTTCGGGTTACGGCCTTGATATCCCTGGTAGTTCTTGACGTGAAAGGCGCCAAGTCCGCGGATCTCGATGTTCTCGCCGCGGCAGAGGGCCTCTTTCATCGATTCGAAGATCGTCTCGATGGTGGCCTCGGCCTGCTTCTGGGTCACGCCCCGCTTGGCGACGAGGATGTTGATCAAATCGGACTTGAGCATCGGACGCTCCCGCAAACCGCGTGACCCCTCGGAAGGAGGGCGCTTTGGCCCGTGATCGAATCCAGAAAACATAACAGAACGAGGGGCCGTTGCAAGCAGCCACGTGCTCGAACCTCTTGGAAACCTTACGGATTTCAGCCTTGGGCGGTGGCCGCCGGTGGGGCAGGGGCCGCTGGGGCCGCCAGGCCAGGGCGCAGGTGGGCGATCAGATCGGTCCACTTGGTCAGGCGAAGCACATCGGCGGTGGCGCAGTCGGCGGTGTGGAAGAGCGCCTCCACCTGTTCGAAGCCGGGGGCGGCTCGAGGCCCCGTCCAGGTCTCCGGCCCCCCCAGGATGGTGAGCCCATGGAGCGCGCCGACCAGCTCCGCCACGGAGATGTCGGATGGATCGCGAGCGGGTTGGATGCCTCCCTTGCGGCCCTGCTCCAGCAGCTGGGCGTTCACCAGCCGCTCGATGGCGTCATGGACGAAGGACTCGGGTACGCGCAGGCGCAGGGCCAGCTGGTCGGCGAGCGGAGGTGGCTGTCCTTCCACCCAGGCCAGGGTGGCCTCCATGGCGACCCGGGTGGCGACCAGCTCCAGGGCGCGGGGGTGGTTTCCAAAGGCCCAGAGCGAGTCCCGGAAGGAGGAATGTTCCACCGCGTAGGACAGGCGCGCACCACTGAGCACGAGCAGCCAGCTGACGTGGATCCACGCCAGGAACAGCGGCACCACGCTCAGCGAGCCCCAGAGCTTGTCGTACCGGAAGATCTGCTCGGCGAACTCCTGATAGAGGATCTTGGCGATCACCCACCCCAGGCCGGCGACGATCCCGCCCGCGAGCGCCGAGCGCACCGCCACCTTGGCGTACGGCGTCCAGTAGTAGAGCAGGGTCAACCCCGTGACGGCGCTGCCCGCCATGGTGCACAGGACGATCTGCGGCGCGATGGAGTAGCCCGCGTTCACGATGAGCTCGCGCACGGCCCCCGTCCCCGAGAACGAGGCGGCGAGGAAGACGGGCCCCAGCAGCAGCAGCCCCAGGTAGATGAGCGCGCGGATGAGGATGGGGCGCTGGCGCCGGATGCCCCACACCTCGTTGACCGCCCCGTCGATGTTGCGCAGCAGCGAGGACGCCGAGAACAGCAGCGCGATGAAGCCCACGCTGCCGAGGGCGATCGAGTTGGCTGGGGTCAGGAAGCGCTCGAGGAACTCCGAGGACTGCTCACGGAAGCCCGGAGCGAGCGCCATGAAGATGGCGCTGCGCATGTGCCGCTGGAACTCCTCCTGGTGGAGGGTTCGCAGGAGCACCAGGCCCACGGTGATCAATGGGACGAGCGAGAAGACGCTGATGTAGGTGAGCGCCGCTGCCCGGAGGCTGATGTTCTCGCCCTGGAAGTCTCGGATGAGGGCGCGCGCCGCCAGGTAGACGTCCGTCGCGAAGCGGCCCACGGAGGTCTGCGCCACCGGCTCCCAGGTCTTCTGGGTCCAGCCGGCCAGCTTCGCGCGCAGTTGCCGTAAGGGTTGGGGGAGGGCCATGCGAGGAAGGGGCAAGGCTAGTCAAAGCCATGCCCCTTCGGCCAGCTTGCCCCGGTGGTGCTCGCCTGGGAAGCAACCTGCCGGGCACACCCACCGGCAGGCAGAGCTCCTCTCAGGCGGGGGCTGTCAGGACTCGGAGCCCCCGGTGGGAGTGCCGCCTCCACCGTTGCCACCGTTTCCTCCACTCGAGGAAGAGGGAGGCGTGCCTCCGCCCGAGGAGGGCTCGGTGCCGGCCTGAGTCTGGGGCTGGGACTGGCGCTGCTCGCCGCGACGCTCCTCGCCCCGGCGGTCGTCTCCACGACGCTCCTCGCCTCGGCGGTCGTCCCGGCGGTGCTCGCCGCCGCGGTTGCGGTCACCCCGGTTCTGATCACGATCCGGGCGACGGCCCTCTCGCCGGTCGCCGCTGCGCTCGCGGTCGCCGCTGCGCTCCCGGTCCGCGCCGCGCTCCCGGTCACCGCCGCGCTCGCGCTCGCCACCTCGCTCGCGCTCGCCGCCGCGCTCGCGCTCGCCGCCGCGCTCGCCGCGATCCCGATCCCGGCCTCCACCGCGCCGGCCCTGGTCCTGGCGGTAGCGCTCGTTGGGGCCCGAGCTCTCGGGGCGCCGCTGCATGGCCAGCTCGCCATCACCGGAGCCCGGAGACGAGGCCACCTTGTGCTCGGGGCCCTGCGCGGAGCGGCCGTAGATGTCGTACTGCTCGCGGTGGTAGTTCTGCTGCGCCTTGACCTGGATGGACTTGTTGTAGCGGTCCATCAGGTGGCGCAGCTCCTGGCGCTCCTCGCCCTGGAGCAGCCGAGCCACCTCCGCGCTGCAGTTGATGACCAGCGTGGAGTCCTTGTAGCCCGGCGCCTCGCGGCGGATCTCCCGGAAGATCTCGTAGCAGACGGTGGTGGCCGTCTTCACGAAGCCCTTGCCGTCGCAGTACGGGCAGTCCTCGTGGAGCACGCGGCCGATGGACTCGCGCACGCGCTTGCGCGTCATCTCCACCAGGCCCAGCTCGGAGATGCGCAGCACGTTGGTCTTCGCCTTGTCGCGGCCCAGCGCCTCCTGGAGCGACTTGAAGACCTTGTCCCGGTTCTGCGCCTTCTCCATGTCGATGAAGTCGCAGATGATGATGCCGCCGATGTTGCGCAGCCGGAGCTGGTAGACGATCTCCTTGGCCGCCTCGACGTTGATCTTGGTGATCGTCTCCTCGAGGCTCTTCTTGCCGACGTAGCGCCCCGAGTTGACGTCGATCGCGGTGAGCGCCTCGGCCTGATCGACGATCAGGTAGCCGCCGCTCTTGAGCCACACCTTGCGCTGGGTGGCGCGGTGCATCTCCTGCTCAATCCCGTAGGCGTCGAAGATGGGCTCGTCGCTCTCGTGGAGCACCACGCGGTCGGCGAGCGCGGGATCCTGCGCGGTGACGAAGGCGAGGATGCGCTCGTACTCCTCGCGCTCGTCCACCACGAGCTTCTCCACGTCATGCGCGAACAGGTCGCGCGTGGCGCGCAGGATGAGATCCAGGTCCCCGTGGAGCAGCCCGGAGCCGCCGCGCTTCTCGTTGCGGCGCACCACCTGGTTCCACACCTCGATGAGGAAGCGGATGTCGCTCTCGAGCTTCTCCTGCGGCACGTTCTCCGCCACGGTGCGGACGATGAAGCCCGTCCCGGGTGGGCGCAGCCGGTCCACGATTTCACGCAGCCGCTTGCGCTCCTTCTCGTTGGAGATGCGGCGGCTGATGCCCACGTGATCCACGGTGGGCATGAACACCAGGTGACGGCCGGGGATGGAGATGTGCGAGGTGAGGCGGGCGCCCTTGGTGCCGATCGGATCCTTGGAGATCTGAACCACCACCTCCTGGCCCACCTTCAGCAAGTCCTCGATGCGCGAGCTCTTGCGCGACTTGCCCTTCTCGTCCTTCTCGCGGCGCTGCTGCTCGTCGCGCTGGCGCCGGGCCTTGTCCTTGTCGCGCGAGTCGCGATCCTTCTCGCGATCTCTGTGGCGGGACTCACGCGCCTCCCGGCCCTCGCGAGGGGCGCGGCGCTCACCGGTGGCCACCTCGGGACGAGGCGCCGCGGCCACCGCCTCGGCGTGCGGGGCCGGGGGGATGATCTCTCCCAGCGCGGTGGCGTCGTGAGGCGGGGGCTCCGCCTGCGGGCTCTCGAGGGCAGCGCCCTCGGCCACGGGCGCCGCGGAGGCCTGCTCGGAAGGAGCGCCAGCGGTGGCCTCGGAAGGAGCGGCCACGGGAGCAGCGGACTCGGGCGCGGTGGCCACCGGAGCGCTCTCGGCCGGCGCGGCGGCGGGAGCGGGCGGGGCGGCAGGCTCGGCCAGCGCGGCGGCAGGAGCAGCGGAAGCCTCCGGGCTCTCCGTGGGCGAGGGCGGCGGCACGGTCATCACCGCGGCGGCGGCGATGACCCCCGACTCCATGGGAGCAATGGCGTCGCCGCTCGGGGGGCTCTCGGGGGCCGGAGCCGTGGCGGTGGGAGCCACTGGCTCACCCTGAGGAGGGGCCAGCTCGCCGGGGGCCAACTCCTGCACCTCCAGCTCCACCTCGGCATGAGGGGCCTCGGCATGAGGAGCTTCGGGGCTGCTGGCGGCGGCCTCGGCGGCCTCGGCCTCCATCTCCGAGGGCACATCCGGGAAGTCTTCGTGCTCGCCCTCGGTCAGCTCGAACTGGGAGCGAGCGAAGTCCGGGTCGTAGACGACGTCACTGACGTAGAGGAACGCGGCCTTCTCGAGTCCGATGTCCACGAAGGCCGCCTGCATGCCCGGGAGCACCCGGACGACGCGGCCCTTGTAGATGTTACCGACGACGCCTTTGTCCTTCTTACGCTCGAGGTAGAACTCCGCGATGTGGCCGCCCTCGACGAGGGCGACCCGGGTCTCCCGACCCGAGGCGTTGATTACAAGGATGCTGCCCATGGGCGAATCCTGGACGCGCGCGCGGACGGGCGTGCCCCACCGGACGGGAGGCGACGTGGCCTCGCGCTTCCACGCGCGCTGCGAGAGGAAGGGGGGCCCCAGACCCTCCCGCCAAGGCGGATCCAGGTTCGGCTCGCGTCTCGGGGGTGGGGGTTGAGGGGAACACCGCCTGCTCCTCTGAGTTCATGCGCCTCGCGACCACCGGCACCGTGCCGGGCGAGGCCTTTTTCTTCTGAGCGTTCTCAGTCCTTCACTCGCGCGGGCTGTCCGCTCCTGCCCTCCACACCCGGTCGGAGCCCATCCGCGGGCGCCTTGGGGGGGCGACAGGAGAATTTCGGTGCAGCCGGCGCGCCTGGAGGAAGCCGGGAACGCAACCCGTCTCAAAAAGTCACCTGGACTTCAACGCCGCGCCCGACGCGTGGCGTCACACAACCGTCCAGAAACACATGGAGTTTTTCATGCCTTCGAAGGCCGTGTAAAGGCGAGAAGTAGAGAATGTCGACCCGATGGCACAGGTGGTTCCTGGCTTCCCGGGTTTCAGGCCTGTGCAGTAGGCGCTTGCTTGCGTGACTCGGGCTTGTCGATGCGGCCGCGGGGCCTTCGCACCAGCCGCAGGCCGGTCCACATTTCGTCAATGAGGCAGATCTTGTTGTCCACCAGGCCAATGTCGAGCGCGGCCTGGCGCACGAAGTCCTCGGAGAGCGAGCTCTTGATGCCCTCGCCGCTGGGCCAGCAGATCCAGATGCCGCCGGTGAGCGCCATGGCGCGCGAGAGGGCAGGCAGGCGCTGGACCAGCTCGTGGGCATCCGAGGTGAAGAAGAGGATGACGTCCAGGCCGGACTGGGCGGTGATGAGGAACTCGACGCCGTCCGGCAGCGGGTTGAGGCGCTGGACGAAGCCTCGGGGCGGGTTGATGACGGAGACCTTGGAGCCGGCCCGGATGCCCAGCATCACGGGCAGCGAGCCCATCCCATACGACGTCATGACATGCGCTCCACGATAAAGGTGCGGAACTCACCGGAGGGCTCCGAGTCCGAGCGCTCGACGTCCGTCACGCGCGCGGCCTGGGTGCCCCGGTGGCACCAGCGGATGAATTCCTCGAGCGCGGCGGGCTCGCCCTCGGCGAGGGCCTCCACGGAGCCGTCCTCGTGGTTGCGCACCCAGCCGGTGAGGCCCAGGCGCGTGGCCTCGATGCGGGTGCTCTCCCGGAAGAAGACGCCCTGCACCTTGCCGCGGATGCGCAGCGTGGCTCGCCGCATGCCCATGGTTACCGCCTCCTCAGCCTCGGGCCTCGCCCTGCAGGAGCTTCAGGAACTGCTGCTCGTCCAGGATGCGCACTCCGAGCTCCTGGGCCTTCTTCAGCTTGCTGCCGGCGTCCTCGCCCGCCACCACGAAGTCGGTCTTCTTCGACACGCTGCCTGAGACCTTGCCGCCGCGGCGTTCGATCTCTTCCTTGGCCTGCTCGCGAGACATGCCGGACATGCCGCCGGTGAGCACCACCGTCTTGCCCGCGAAGGGGCCCCCGGTGGCCACCTGGGGGGGGGCCGGGGTGACGCCCGCGGCCAGCAGCGCGTCAATGGCGGCGCGGTTCTGCGGCTCCTGGAAGAACTCGTGGATGACCAGGGCCATGGTGGGGCCCACGTCCTTGACGCGGGTGATGGCGTCGCTGTCCGCGGTGTAGAGCTGGCGCACGTCGGGGAAGGCCTCGGCCAGGGCCTTGGCGGTGGCCTCGCCCACGTGGCGGATGCCGAGCGCGTAGAGGAAGCGGCGCTGCGTGGTCTGCTTGGAGCGCTCAATGGCGGCCAGCAGGTTCTCCGCGCTCTTCTCGCCCATGCGCTCCAGGCTCAGGAGCTTCTCCTGATTGAGCGCGTACAGGTCCGCGAACGCCTTCACCAGGCCGCTGGAGACGAGCTGCGAGGCCAGCTTGTCGCCCATGCCGTCGATGTCCATGGCCGTGCGCGAGGCGAAGTGGCGGATCTTCTCCACCAGCTGCGCGGGGCACGAGGCGCCGGTGCAGCGGATGATGGCGCCCTCTTCATCCTTGGCCGTCATCGCGCCGCACACCGGGCAGTGCTTGGGGAACTCGTAGGGCTTGGAGTCCGCCGGGCGCTTGGAGAGCACCACGGAGACAATCTCCGGGATGACGTCTCCGGCGCGGCGGACGAAGACGGTGTCGCCCTTGCGCACGTCCTTGCGGCGCAGCTCGTCCTCGTTGTGCAGGGTGGCGCGCGACACGGTGACGCCGCCCACCTTCACCGGGTTGAGGTGGGCCACCGGGGTGAGGGCGCCGGTGCGGCCCACCTGGACTTCGATGGCCTCCACCAGCGTGGACTCCTCCTCGGGAGGGAACTTGTAGGCCACGGCCCAGCGCGGGCTCTTGGACACCTGGCCGAGCCGCAGGCGCAGGTCCTCGTCATCCACCTTCACCACCATGCCATCCACTTCGAACGGCAGCGCGTGGCGGCCCTTGCGCGAGGCCTCGTACTCGGCGCGCACGCCGTCCAGGCCCTTGGCGCACACGTGGCGGTTCACCGGCAGCCCGAGCTTCTTCAGGTGCTCGAGCTTGTCCGTGTGCGTCTTGAAGGCGGGCAGGCCCTCGGTGGGCACGTACTCGTAGAGGTAGATGGAGAGCGGGCGCGAGGCCGTCATCTTCGGATCCAACTGGCGCAGGCTGCCGGCGGCGGCGTTGCGCGGGTTGGCGAACAGCGGCTCGCCTTCCTCCTCGCGCTTCTCGTTGAGCTTCTTGAAGTCCTCCTTGCGGATGAACACTTCGCCGCGGACCTCGAGCACGGGCGGCACCTTCACGCCGTCCTGGGGGAAGAGCTCCAGGGGCAGGCTGCGCACGGTGCGCAGGTTGCCGGTGACGTCCTCGCCGGTGGTGCCATCGCCGCGGGTGGCGCCCTGGACGAAGGCGCCGTTCTCGTAGCGCAGGGTGATGGCCAGGCCGTCGAGCTTGGGCTCGCAGACGTAGGTGACGTCGGACTCGCCCGAGAGCTTGAGGATGCGCTCGTGGAAGTCGGAGAACTCCTCGTCATTGAAGACGTTGGCCAGCGAGAGCATGGGCGCCCGGTGGACCACCTTCTCGAACTTCTCGGCGGCCTCGCCGCCCACGCGCTGGGTGGGGGAGTCCGGAGTGGCCAGCTGGGGGAAGGTGCCCTCGAGCTCCTGGAGCTCGCGCATGAGCCGGTCGTACTGGGCGTCGCTCACTTCGGGGGAGTCGAGGACGTAGTAGCGATAGTTGTGGTGGGCCAGCTCCTGGCGGAGCTCGCGCGCGCGTTTCTCGGCGGTCTTCAAATCCACGAGTGGAGCCTCACCGGGGCGGGGGAGGGGCACGTCATCCCCGGTCCAATTGGGCGCGAGGATGGCGATCTTCCCCGGCTCCGCGCAAGCCGGGTGTGCCAGGGCAGAGCCTGAGAGACCCTGGGTGGCGGCGCGCGAGACAGGACGTGGCAGGTTGGGTGGCGAGGCTTCAACCCTCTGAAGAGCGGGGACGGGTGGCCCCCACTTTCATAGCACAGCTGGGGCCTACCCATGAAGTCGGGAGGTGCCGGCCAGGAAGACGGGCCACCGCGGAGACTTTTGGGGCTTGGTCATGTCTGAACGTTCAGACATGGGCTCTTGGCGCTGCGGCGATGCCCGGACGTTCGTTCGTGCACTCCTGCTGTATGAGCAGGCCCGGCTTGGCGGAGGTGGTCCTACATCTACAATGCCCGCGGGGTCCACCGTGGCGTGAGGCACCTCACCGCGGCGGCCACGGCTTCGCCTTCTTCTCTACGTCGTCGAAGCTCACCCGGACGAAGTCGCGGCTTCCGCCGTGCTCGATCCCGACCCACAGCGTCTCCGGCTTCGCGGTGTACAGCTCGGCGTCGGCCCACTCCGTCCGTCGCGTCAGCAGCGGCTCGAGGTTGTAGGCGCGCGGGGGCCCCTTGGGTGGGATCAGCATCAGGTAGTCGCCCCAGTGGAGCCAGAGGGAGCCGTTCTCCCGCACCCCGAGCGCGTGCACGTTGTGGTCCCAGGAGCCCTTCTCCCGCGTCCCCTGGAGCGCGGTCACCTGCACAGCTCCGGCCCAGGGGTGCCGGCGGAGCTCCAGATCCCCGTAGTCGTGCGTCCGGACCACCTCGAGCAGGTCCCCGTTCTTCAGCAGCCGGAACTGCGCGGTCGTGTAATTCTCCTTGGGGAAAGGCCGAAACGCGCCCTTTGCTTCGCCCGGCCGCCACGCGAACATCCCGCGCTCCTGGCCGCCGAGGTGCACCTCGAACATCAGGTGTTGGTCGTCGCTCCCCCAGATCAGCTGGACGTTGCTCATCGCCCGCTCGGCGGAGGAGAGCAGGGTCCGCTGGGTGACGCCCCGGTCCGAGTACTCGTAGGCCACGAGCTGATCCACCGGATTGCAGGTGAGGTGCTCGCACATCTGCCCGAGCTTCTTCGGCATCACGAACACCGCGAGGCGCTCGGAGACGTAGATGCGGCGCCCGCCGACCACCGTGTAGAGCAGCTCGGCGGGCCGGGTCCCGTCCAGCGCGACACGATAGGTGGCGCCGAAGGGGTGGTGCTCGCGGTACGGCCCGTTCATGTGCGGCGCCTCTCCCTCCATGAACACGAACGCGTCGCGGCCGTTCGGCAGGAACCCGATGAACTCCACGTGGAAGTGGAACACCTCCGGCGAGGGCGGCTGCGGCTGCGGCAGGGTGAGGTGCTCCTTGGACTGCGCGGGGAAGTAGTGGAGCGACGGATCCTGCTCCCAGGCCGCCAGGAGCGCGCCGGAGCCGCCCACCGCCACCCGGTAGAGGCTGTCGCCCTGGATGCGGTGCACTTTCTCCCACTGCCGGGCGCCTGGCGAGAGCACGCTCAGGGTCGAGAAGCCCACCGAGACCCAACCCCCGCCGGGCATCGGCTGCAGGTTCGAGGCGTCGCGGATGCGCTCCGCCGGGCTCGGAGGCCGCTCCCGCTTCTCCACGCCCTCTGCGCGCGCTCCGGCCGCGGCCAGCGCCAGCGCCACAGGGAACCAGATCATTCGGTTGGCCACGGCTTCGCTCCCTTCTCGAGCTGCGCGAACGGCACTCGCACGAAGTCTCGGCCCGCGCCGATCTCCACTCCGATCCACAGGGACTCCGGGCTGGAGACGTAGAGGTCCACGCCCGCCCAGTCGTCACGCCGGCCGAGCAGCGACACGATGGAAGAGGCCCGCGGCGGCTTTCCTGGGGGGAACAGCAGCACGTAGTCGCCCCAGTGCGCCCAGAGGGTTCCGTCGCCGCGCTCGCCGATGCCGTGGGGGTCCGAGTCCACGATGTCTGGATCTTCCGGCGCACGGAGCCGGGTCGTCGTCTGGCGCCCGTCCGGGAGCGTGTGGCGAATCTCCAGCGCGTCCTCCTCCAGCTTGACCAGCTCCACCAGCGCGCCCGACTTCATGACCAACAAGCGGTTGGCGTCGTCGATCCTCCCTGGAAGCGGGCGGTAGTCGGCCTTGGCGTCGCCTCGGCGCCAGGTGAGGAGCCCGCGCTCATGGCGCGTCCCGCTGGCCTCGATTTGAAGCACCAGCCGGTCGTCATCGCTGCCATTGACGCGCCGCGCCCCGGCCATCCGCACCTGCTCCTTCGTGAGCAGCGTCTTCTGAGTCACCCCGGTGGCGGTGAGCTCGTACGCGATGAGCGAGGAGAACTCACAGAGCATGTGCTCGTTGCAGGCGGGGCCGAGGACGGTGGGGATCAAGTACGCCGCGACCCGGGGGCCCATCTGGACCAGCTGCGCGCCATCCACCATGTACAGCAGCTCGGGGGCGCCGGTCCCGTCCAGCGGGACGCGGTACACCATATACACCCTGCGCGCTCCGCGACTCGGGCCGGTGCGGTGCGGTGTCGAGCCCTCCATGCGGATCAGCGCGTCCCGTCCGTTCGTCGCGAAGGCGAGGTACTGGAGCCCGAACCCGGAGATCCCCGGCGGCGGCACGCTCGGGAGGGGCAGGGTGAGGTGCCGCTTCGACTGCGGCAGCAGATAGTGGACGACCGGCTCACTCTCCCAGGCGGCGAGCACTCCACCCGCGTCATTGACCGCGACGCGGTAGAGGTTGCCCTTCGGCACTTGGTGCAGCGTCTCCCAGCGTTTCGATCCCGGCGGGAGGAGCCGCAGGCTGGAGCCGCCAAGGGAGAGCAGCCCGCCGTCGGGCATTGGCATTAGCGACGAGGTCCCACGCAGGCGCGTCGCGGAGCTGGGCAGCGCGTCCCGGTCACCGACACCCTCCGCTCGGGCGATGCCCGTTATGAGCACCGCGCTCAACAGGAACAGAAAGGTGCGGCTCATCGAGGGGACCTCCGCTGCGAAGTTTCCGGCCGGCGCCGCTGTACAGACGCACCGCTCGCATTCCTATTCAGTGACGGCTCTCTCAAGCGGGAGCAGAGCCGAAGCCGCAAGATGGGCAGGCGTGTCCCTCTCGTGATCAGCTTCTCACTATACTTCCAGCACCCGGCGCCTGCCGCCACACAGCATCCTCGGGTGAGCGGCTTGAGCGCCTCGAGCACGAGGAACTGGGCTCACGCGTCGCTGGCGAGGCGGGCGGCTTGGTGGAAGAGCTGGGAGAGGGTGAAGTCCAGGGATTTGCCCAGAACGTTGCCGGGGACCTGGAGCAGGTGGTGGGCGCGAAGGAAGGGCAGCCATGCGCGAGACCCCACCACCACGGCGGACTCCAGCAAGGAGCGTCGCGGCACCCAGCGCCCGCTAAGGTGTTTGATGAGCAGTTCCCCCAGGTAGGCGCCGAGCATGGGGACCAGCCTGTCGCGCTTGGCAGGGACCATGTACTCCTTGAACTCGGCCCAGCGCTCCCGGTCCACGTAGTCATCCACTTCAATGATGGAGCCGGGCTCCTGGCCCGCGACGGAGGAGAACTGGGTGTGGAGGATGGCGATGAGGGACTCGGCCTGCACCTCGTAGAAGGTGATCTTGCTGGCAGGATCCTCCACGTCTGATTGGACTTCGTGGGTGGGACGCCACTCGGAGACGGGAGGAGGACGGTAGAGGTTGTAGCGCTCGATCTCCTTCCTGAGGTTGAACAGCCTTGTCGAGCGCTGGAGGATGCGTTCGATGAGGCCCGCGATGTCGGGGTCGAAGTTCTTCTCCACAGGCTGAAAGGCGAGGCTGCGCTCGAGCAGGGACCGCTCGACGTCTTCGAGGCGGAGCTCGGGGCGCAGGTGGACGAGGCCGCGCGCCTGGGCGCTGCGGCCCTGTGGACTGTCGAAGTCAGCCAGGGTGGGGCGTGAAAGCCACAGCACGCCGCCGCAGGGGAGGGGCTCGATGGAGTGGGCAGGGAGGGAGAGCACGCGCTCGCGCCCAAGAGAGTCCACCAGGGCCTTGCCGTAGACGTTGAGCCAATAGGCTTCGTAGGCACCCAGGGGAGCGGTGGGCTTCGTCTTGTACAGATCATTGCCGAGGGATGTGTCCGTGTCGCTGTGAGCGAAGCCATAGTTCACAGGACCCAGACGCTGACATAGCGCGCGCACCACACGTACCAGATGCTGGCACCAGGCTTCGGCTGTCCCTTCCTGGCGGAAGAAGCGCAATGGGTAGTCTAGGCTGAGGTTGAAACCCCCTCGAACTCCCCCGAAGTCCAGCCCCCAGTGCCCCTGGAGGTCACCTTTCTTCTGAGGCAGGAGAAGGGAGTGGAAGGTGGGGGTGATTCGCATGAGTTGTTCGCGAGCACGCTGGCGCGAGTAGCGATAGGTTCGTTTCCCCATCACCTTGTCCGGCATGAGCATGCCGGCTTCTTGTTCGATGACATCCAGGACCGTGTCCAGCCCCTCGGTGCCGGCGGCCAGTGGATTGGACGGGAAGTACAACTGCAGAGCCAGGGTGTCGGAGCGGTTCCAGTCCTCGTAACTCGTCATTCGAAGTGCACCTCCACCCCGGCTTTCTGGCAGAGGTCCTGAATCACGCTCTGCCAAGCTCCTACGCTTTGCGCTTCATAGACGAGGTGGAGCCGAGAGATTTGGACGGTACGACCGTAGAGCGGATGCTCAGGGCGCCGCACTTCCAACCTGCCTCCATACTTGTCCATGGCTTCCTCAAGGTCGACTCTGACCTGTCGTGCGACTTCGGTTGCGCTCATCTTCGAGAAGTTGCGCAGCTTGACGCTGACGGTCTCCACGCGAGGCACACTGCCCTCCTTCAGCGTGGCCTCGTCCACCGCGAGGTAGTCCGGGTAGCGCACTCCTTGCTGGCCACTCTTCTTCGTCCCCACGTGGCGGGCCAGCAGCGGCTGGCGTGAGCCGGTGAGCAGCCTGCGAGCGCCCGCGGGTTGTTCCAGTTCCTGAAGCAGGATGCCGCCCACTCTGGATTCAAACTCGTAGCAACTCTCAAAGTGGTGGCGCAGGTCGCGATAGGCCTCCCACCGCAGGGGAGGCTTTACCGAGAGTGAGCCCATCGTGCCGAGCCGCTGGGAACGCACCTCTTGGAGACGGCGCTGGCGGTAGGCCTCGAACTCATTCCAGCGGAGGGCCTCTTCTTCGGGCAACTCCGAGGGCGTGGGCTTGGGAGCCAGCTTGCCGCTGCGGAGCTCCTCTGAGGAGAAGGCCTCGCGCTTACCTGGGGACTCGGCCTCCAGCTCGAGCAGCCGCGACTCCAGGGCGCTGGCCTCCTCGGCGCTCAAGGCTCTGCCGAGCCCAAGCGACTCCGCGGACAGCAGGCTGGTGGCGCGCACTCCGGCGAGTTCTCCCTCGGCCGCCAGGGCGCCAGTCTCCGCACTCAGTGCCCTGCCTTCTGCCGCCGTGGCGTTGCTCTCGGTCGCCGTGGTGCTGCCCTCAGCCGCCGCCGGCGTGCGCCCCAACAGGGGGCCCGCCATGAGCGTGCCGGCACGAACGAGCTCCGCCCGGGCATGGAAGCCGCGCCGCAACCGTTCCCAGCGCTCGTCGTAGCCCTGCTTGTAGACCTCGAACAGGCGATCGCGGCCAGGGCCCGCGCCCGGGATGAGGACGCCCACGGGTTTCCAGTTGAACTCGCATCCGGCCTCCGCGGGGAACACTGTGCACGTAGTCTGGGCGTTCTCTTGCGCCACCACCGCGCCAGCCCCTCGGCAGACAGCCTCCAGGTACAGCCAGGCCTCGGAGGCGGGGAAGAGCCCTTGGCGCGCCTGGAGGAACACTTGCTCGCGGTGAGCTGGGTGCCCCATGAGCACCAACGCCCAGTCCTCACCGCGAAGCTGTCCGTGGGAGTTGAGATAGGTGGAGTAACGCAGGGGCGCATCCGCGGGGACGAACGGCAAGGCGGACTGCGTGGTGCCGCACCCGGAGGCCATGGCCACCATTGCCAGCGCCAAGCCCAGGCGCAGGCTGCGTCCGATCCAACCACTCGCAGCCCCGGGCGTAGCTGGCGGCAACGTAAAAGGTCGCACCGCTCGGAGCATACCTGCTCCGTGGGGCGGTGCCGTACCCAGCGCGGCGATGCTCACGCGGCGGGTTGGCCGCAAGCCTCGGCTCGTGGGAAGATACCCGGGAGATACCCTGTTCCACCCCTGGGGAGGACCTGCTTCCTGGCGAACGTCCGGGAGCAGGCGAGGCA
This sequence comes from Hyalangium sp., assembly GCF_045802625.1. Lineage (NCBI taxonomy): Bacteria > Pseudomonadati > Myxococcota > Myxococcia > Myxococcales > Archangiaceae > Hyalangium > Hyalangium sp. Next base: position 59,267 of record NZ_JBJMQP010000108.1, read on the forward strand.
ACGACGCCTTGACAGCCCCAGGGGGCGTCAATAACCTGCCCGGCGGTTCAAGGCGTCAGGGTTCCCCTGGTGCCCTTTCTTCCCAACCACCCTCGACTCTCCCATGGTCCTCTTCTGGACTCGGGCGGGTCGCTCAGTGTCGCCAGGACGGTGCATTTCCGCACCCCGCGAAAACCTCCCGACAACAGCCACGCGCTCGGTCCCTCGGGCGCCTCTCAGCATCGCAGCCCCCATCATGCGCAAAGCCCGTTCCACCAAAGAGAAGGTTGAGACCGATCTGACCGCCGAGGAAGAGCGCCCCAAGCGCCGCCGGAGCACCGCCTCAGCTAAGGCCAGCGATCGCGAAGAACCCGAGCGCCCCGCGCGCCGCCGCACCCCCCGCCGCACGGACGGGGAAGAGGCCCCCGAGCCCGCCGCCGAGGCCGGTGAGGAGGCTGCCGAGGCCCCCCGCCCCGTGCTCACCCCCATGCCGCGCCCCGTGCGCGACGAGGAGTTCCAGGAGGCTCGCGCCGTCGCCGCCGCCGAGCCCGCTGCCACCGCCGAGCCCTCCGAGACGCCCGCCGTCACCGAGGTGACTCGCGATGGCACTCCCATGCAGGTCATCAAGCTCAATGACCTGAAGCGGATGAAGATCACCGAGCTGGCGAAGATGGCCCACGACTTCAACATCGAGGGCTACCAGGGCCTGAAGAAGCAGGACCTGATCTTCGCGCTGCTCTCCGGCATCGCCGACAAGCGCTTCGAGGTCCACGCCGAGGGCGTGCTGGAGCTGCTCAGCGACGGCTTCGGCTTCCTGCGCAGCGCCGACAGCGACTACCAGCCCAGCCCGGACGACATCTACGTCTCCCCGTCCCAGGTGCGCCGCTTCAACCTGCGGCCCGGCGACACGGTGACGGGCCCCATCCGCCAGCCCCGCGAGGGCGAGCGCTTCTTCGCGCTCCAGAAGGTGGACCGGGTCAACTTCGTGGATCCGCTGTCCGAGGCCGCTCGCGAGCGCATCCTCTTCGACAACCTCACGCCGCTCTACCCCACGCGCAAGCTGAAGCTGGAGCACGAGGGGTCGGAGATGACGACCCGCATCATTGATTTGTTCTGCCCCATCGGCCTGGGCCAGCGCTGCCTGATTGTCGCGCCGCCGAAGGCCGGTAAGACGGTGCTGCTGCAGAACATTGCCCACGCCATCGCCAGGAACCACCCGGACGTCTACCTCATGGTGCTGCTGGTGGACGAGCGCCCCGAGGAAGTCACCGACATGGAGCGCAGCGTGCGCGGCGAGGTGGTCTCCTCCACCTTCGACGAGCCCGCCACGCGCCACGTGCAGGTGGCCGAGATGGTCATCGACAAGGCCAAGCGCCTGGTCGAGCAGAAGCACGACGTGTGCATCCTGCTGGACTCCATCACCCGTCTGGCGCGCGCCTACAACACCGTGGTGCCGGCCTCCGGGAAGATCCTCTCCGGCGGTGTGGACGCCAACGCCCTGCACAAGCCCAAGCGCTTCTTCGGCGCCGCGCGCAACATCGAGGAGGGCGGCAGCCTCACCATCATCGGCACCGCGCTCATCGACACCGGCAGCCGCATGGACGAAGTCATCTTCGAGGAGTTCAAGGGCACCGGTAACTCGGAAATCGTCCTGGACCGCAAGCTCTTCGAGAAGCGCATCTTCCCGTGCCTCGACATCAACAAGTCCGGCACGCGCAAGGAGGAGCTGCTGCTGCCCCAGTCGGATCTCATCCGGATTACGGCGCTGCGGCAGGTGCTCCACCCGTTCACGCCGATCGACGCGATGGAGTTCGTGCTCAAGCACATGCGCCCCACCGCCTCGAACACCGAGTTCCTCGGTTCGATGAACCGCTAAATAGCTAGGAGCAAGCTCATGCCCCGCCCCTTCGTTGGACGACTGGCTGCACTCGCCTTGGGAGTGGCACTCGGTTTCGTGGGGGTGGGGTGCGAGCCCATTGATCCGGACGGGGGAGACATCCCGGCCGGACTCTCCGACGCCATCTGCTACCGCGACAGCGACTGCGCGCCCAACGGCTGCTGCGGTGAGGCCACCAACCCCACGCACGTCTCGGAGGCGCCCAACTGCTCCAACGTGCGGTGCGATGGGACGTGCGCCGCCAACACCATCGACTGCGGGCGCTGCATCGCCGTGTGCCGGGACTCGCGCTGCGCCGCGGCCTGCCAGTAACGCCTCTCAGCTCAAGGCGCCGGTGGCCGAGCGGGCTCCACCGCCGGTGAGGAGCTCGGGAGGGCCGTGGGCGGCTCGGCCGGCGCCGGCTGGGCCTTGAGCCGCGCGAAGTCGAAGCACGCCACGAAGATGGCGGCGATGGGCACCGCGAACAGGGCGCCCACCAGCCCGTAGAGCCGCTCCCCGGCGATCAGGCTGAAGGCCACGATGACAGGGTGGATCCGCGCCGCCTGGCCCATGATCTTCGGGTTGAGGAAGTACGCCTCCAGCGCGTGGATGCCGCAGATCCACGCCAGCATGATCAACCCCTTCTGGAAGCCGTCCGTCAGCGCAATGAGCACGATGGGCACCGAGCTGATGATGGTGCCGAAGATGGGGATCAGGCTGAGGAACGTGGCGATGGTGGCCAGCAGGAACGCGAACCTCACCCCGAACACCAGCAACCCGATGGCCGTGAGCGTGCCGTTCACCACGCAGATCGTCACCTGCCCGCGCACCACGCCGGACAGCGAGCGATCGATTCGCCCCAGCAGCACGCGCGCGTCGCTGGCGTACTCGGGGGGGATGAGCGTGCCGAAGTAGCGCCGGATGGCCTGCGCGTCGATGGAGAAGAACGCGGCCACCATCAGCATGAAGAACAGGCCGAAGACGGTGGCGAGCACCCCGGCGATGATGCTGCGCGAGACGCCGACGATGTTGCCCAGGTTCTCTCGCACCAGCACGGACAGGCGCGCCACCGTGTCCTTGAGCAGCTGCGCCAGATCCACCGCGAAGCTGAAGGAGGAGCTGGGAGGCACATCCGTTCCCTCCACGCCCCGGTTGGACAAGGCGATGGGGATGCCGTAGCCGCTCAGCCAGTCCTCGGCGCGGCGCGCGAGCGACTGCAGGTACTCGGGGGTGAGCGTGTTGGCGAAGGCCAGCCCGTCCCGGCTGATGCGCAGCAGCTCGCGGTAGAGCTGCGGCACCAGCGCGATGAAGAACAGGTACAGGCCCACGAAGAAGACGGCGTAGATGAGGAGGATGGCCACCCAGTGCGGCACCCCACGCCCCGCCAGCCGCACCCGGGTGATGCGCGCCACCAGCGGCTGGACGAGGTAGGCGATGAGCGCCGCCCCCGCGAAGGGCAGCACCACCGAGTGGAAGAGGAAGAGCACCGCCGCGATGGCTGCCCACAGGCAGGCGAGGATGACGAGTCGCTTCCGGCGCTCGGCGAGTGCAGAGGCATCGTGGGGCTGCAACATGGGCGCGGCTTATGGCAGAGGTTTTTCCCTCCGTACAAGCCTTCCCCCCAACAGGTGGAGCACAGGGAAGGCCCGTTCGTTGGTGCCCCTACCGTTCAGAGAAGGAGCCCCGAGGGCGGTGACTGCACCTGGCGCAGCCGCGCCTCCACCTTGTCGAGGATCTGGCCCATCATCGGGCGCTTCACCCGGCTCTGGGTGGCCTCGCCCAGGCCCAGCATCTGCTCTACCAGCCAGCGGTTGAGGAAGAGCAGCGCCAGGCGATCCGTCGGCGCCAGCCCCCGCTCCAGGTAGCGCTTGTTGCGCATGTAGTCGTCGTAGGCGTCGAACTCGCGCGCCAGCTCCCAGCGCGACAGCCGCAGCGCCTCTTCGTAGACGGCCTGCGAGGGACGCGGCGTGGGCTCCAGGAAGAGCGGCGCGAAGGTGCCTCCCACGTCCAGATCGATCTCCTGGACGGGGGGTGGCCACGCCGACAGATCCTTGGCCACCAGCTTCGCCACCTCCTCCAGGAGGTGCTCCAGCACGCCAACGGTCTTGACCTCGATGAGATGATCCCAGCGCGAAGGCATTGGCGCACCCTAGCTCAAGGCCCGGCGTCCGGGGCTCCACCGTCCGGTGTGCTGCCATCCGGTATGCCGCCGTCGCCCAGGTTGCTCTGCCGGCAGCAGTCGGAGCTGGTGAAGTAGAAGCCCGCCTGCGAGCACGAGGCGCGGATGACGTGGTTGTAGCCGCTGCAGCCCATCACCAGGCCCTGCCCATCACACACCGGAGCGCCATAGGTGCCCGGATCGCAAGACGCGGAGCCATTCTCGATGCACAGCGCCCGAGAGTGGAAGAAGCGCGGCGAGTTGACGTCTCCGACGACCACCGAGCACGTGGCGGAGTCACCACAGTCCAGGGTGTTTACCCCCGTGGAGCAGGGGCCCACCGAGCATGTGCGCTCGCAGTTGGTGGCCTTGCCGTTCTCGCAGAGCGGGGCATCAGCGCAGTCGTCGTGAGAACAGGAGAACAGCAGGAAGAGAGGCGCGAGGAAGAGGGCTCGGGACACGGGGACCTCGTATCAGGTGAAGTGCTCCAGGAAGTTGACCAGGATCTGCCGGCCGTTGGGAGTCGGAGCGATGCCCGCGAGCAGCCGGGGCACGCGCTCCCCCGGAGGCTGGCCGCGCTCGGTGGCCTCGGCCTCCAGCCGCTCGGCGCGGGCCTGGATGAGGGCTCGCATCGCGTCCGGCTGCACCTCTGGGTGGAACTGCACGCCCCGAGCGCACGGCCGGAAGGCCAGCGCCTGGACCGCCGTGTGGGCGTTGCCCGCGAGCACCACCGTTCCCGCAGGAGGCTCGGGCACGATGTCCTCGTGGGTGGCCTGCACGGTGAGGCGCTCGGGCAGCCCTCGGAAGAGCGGATCCGCCCGGCCGTGCTCGGTCAGGTCCACCTGCACGGTGCCGATCTCCCGGCCCAGCGGGCTGCGCACCACGCGGCCTCCATACGCATACGCCAGGAGTTGATGGCCAAAGCACACTCCGAGCACCGGGACGCCCTTCTCCGCCGCATCCACCATGAGCCGCGCCGCGCGCTCCATCCACGGCTCCAGGCGTGTCACCGACAGCGGCGAGCCCGACATCAGCACCGCGTCATAGCCTGCCGCATCCTCCGGCAGCTTCGCGCCCTGGAAGGCGGGCACCACGTCGAATCGATAACCGGACAGTCCAAGGGTCTGTAGAAACCACCGGTCGTAGTCGCCCACCGAGAGGCGTACCGAGGCCGCGGCCTCTCCTGCTTTCAGCAACAGAACGTTCTTCATCTCACCTCACTCCGGCGTGGGTTGCCGCCCCTGGGGGGCCATCCCTACCGTTCGTCGCCGATCCCGAGTCGGTGCCCGCTTTCTCGCGCCTTGGCGCCCGGGCTTTTCCTGGAGTCTCCATGACCGACGCTCGCTCGCTCACTCCTCAACTTCCCGCCCTCAAGCTGCTCATTGATGGCCAGCCTGTGGACCCCGTGGAGGGCGGCACCCTTCCGGTGGTGAACCCTGCCACCGGGCAGAAGATCTGCGACGTGCCCTCCGCCACCGGCGCGGATGTGGACAAGGCCGTCAAGGCCGCGCGCCGCGCCTTCGAGTCCGGTCCCTGGAGCAAGCTGAACCCCAGCGAGCGTGGCAAGCTGATCCGCAAGCTCTCGGAGCTCTTGTGGCAGCGCCGCGAGGAGTTCGCGCTCCTGGAGTCGATGAACAACGGCAAGACGTTCCGCGAGGCCATCCGCGGAGACGTGTCTCCGGGCGCCGCGACGCTGGCCTACTTCTCCGACTGGGCGAACAAGATCACCGGCGAGGTGCTGCCGGTGGACGGCCCCTTCCTCACCTACTGCCTCAAGGAGCCGGTGGGCGTGGTGGCGGCGATCGTCCCCTGGAACTACCCCACGTGCCTGCTGTGCTGGAAGCTGGGCCCGGCGCTCGCCGCGGGGTGCACCGTGGTGGTGAAGCCCTCGGAGCTCACCCCGCTCACCGCGCTCAAGCTGGGCGCGCTCGCCCTGGAGGCGGGCTTCCCGCCGGGCGTGCTCAACGTCGTCACCGGCTATGGAGACCCCACCGGCGAGGCCATCGCCCGGCACCCGGACGTGGACAAGATCTCCTTCACGGGCTCGGGGCGCACGGCGCGCCGGCTGCTGCAGGCCTCGGCCTCCAGCAACCTCAAGAAGCTGACGCTGGAGCTGGGGGGCAAGAGCCCGCAGATCATCCTCCCGGACGCGGACTTCGACACCGCGGTGGAGGCGTGCTTCTGGGGCATCTTCGGCAACAAGGGGGAGATCTGCAACGCGGGCAGCCGCGTGCTCGTCCACGAGAAGGCCTATGAGGCGTTCGTCGGCCGGCTCACCGAGCGCGCCCAGAAGATGCGCGTGGGAGATCCGCTGGATCCCGACACGGAGATGGGCTCGCAGATCAGCCCGCGCCAGCTCGAGACGATCCTCAGCTACATCGACAGCGGCAAGAAGCAGGGCGCGAAGCTGCTGGCCGGCGGCGAGCGGGACACGCAAGGCGTCAAGGCCAAGGGCAACTTCGTCAAGCCCACCATCTTCGGAGACGTGCAGCCGGAGATGAAGATCGCCCAGGAGGAGATCTTCGGCCCGGTGCTCAGCTGCATCCGGTTCCGGGACGAGGCGCACGCGCTGGAGATCGCCAACGGGACCAGCTACGGCCTGGCGGCGTCCATCTGGACGCGCGACGTGGCGAAGGCGCACGCGATGGCGCGCAAGGTGAAGAGTGGCGTGGTGTGGATCAACTGCTTCAACGAGTTCGACGATGCGGCGCCGTTCGGCGGCTACAAGGAGTCCGGCTGGGGCAGGGATCTGTCCCATCACGCCTTGGAGGGGTACCTCCAATACAAGGCCGTGTGGACGAAGCTGCCGACGAGCCTCTGATTCCTCTCTTAAGACAAGGACGCGTAACCCATGGCAATCCGTCCCAAGGCGAAGATCATCTCCCACCCGGCGATGGCGCGGCGCGCCCGCGCGAAGGACAAGGGTGACAACGTGCGCGCCCTGCACCGCGAGCCCGGCGGCGTGGACTTCCTGCGCAAGTGGTTCGAGGAGAAGGGCGTCCGCAAGGTGAAGCTGGGCGCGGTGGACATCGACGGGGTGTGGCGCGGCAAGTACATCTCCCTGGACAAGTTCTTCTCCGCGGCCAAGAGCGGGCTGGGCTTCTGTGACGTCGTCTTCGGGTGGGATCTGGGCGACGAGCTGCTCGACAACACGAAGGTGACGGGCTGGCACACCGGCTACCCGGACGCCCAGGCGCGGGTGGATGTGTCCTCGGGGCGCATCATTCCTTGGGAGCCGGACACGGCGGCCTTCCTGCTGGACTTCGTGAACCCGGACGGCACGCCCTTTGGCCCCAGCCCGCGGCAACTGCTGCAGAAGATTGCCCGGCGCGCGAGGGACATGGGCTACCTGCCGAAGTTCGGTGCCGAGTACGAGTTCTTCATCTTCAAGGAGACGCCCCAGTCGCTCAAGGACAAGGGCTTCCAGAACCTCACGCCGCTCACGCCGGGCATGTTCGGCTACTCGTGGCTGCGCACGTCGATGAACTCGTCGCTGGTGCACGCGCTCATCGATGGGTGCAACGCCTTCGGGCTGGAGATTGAAGGCTTCCACACGGAGACGGGCCCGGGCGTGTTCGAGGCGGCCATCCGCTACGACGAGCTGGAGAAGTCCGCGGACAAGGCGGTGCTCTTCAAGACGGTGGTGAAGGAGATCTGCGCCCGGCACGGGCTGACGGCGTGCTTCATGGCGAAGGTGAACGCGAAGCTGCCGGGGTGCTCGGGGCACGTGCACCAGTCCCTGTGGACGCCCAAGGGGGACCGGAACTTCTTCCACGACGAGGCCTCGCCGGACGGCATGAGCCAGACGATGCGGCACTACATCGGCGGCCTCGTGGAGCTGATGCCGGAGCTGACGGCGCTCTACTGGCCCACGGTGAACAGCTACAAGCGCAGCGTGGAGAACACGTGGGCGCCCACCACCGCCACGTGGGGCCGGGAGAACCGCACCACCGCCATCCGCGTCATTGGCGACAGCCCCAAGTCCATGCGGCTGGAGTACCGGCAGCTCGCCGCGGACATGAACGCGTATATCGGCATGGCCGTGAGCCTGGCGGCGGGCCTGTGGGGCATCCAGAACAAGGTGGAGCCGCCGCCGGTGTGCTCGGGCAACGGCTATGAGGCCAGCGCCCAGCCGCTGCCGCGCAACCTGAAGGAGGCGGTGGAGCTGCTCGAGCGCTCCGAGCGCGCCCGGGAGCTGCTCGGCGAGGACTTCGTGGACCACTACGTGCGCACGCGCAAGTGGGAGGTCCGCCAGTACGAGCGCGCCGTCACCAACTGGGAGCTCGAGCGCTACATGGAGCTCATCTGAGCCGTTACAGGGAAGGACTGGTTCCGAATACGATGCATCCCTTCGATATGCCCACTGATGCGCGCGTCACCGAGATGGCCTGGCCCACGAAGATTGTCTTCGGCGTGGGCGCTCTGAAGCGTCTGCCCGCGCAGGTGGCGCGGCTGAAGATGAAGCGCCCGCTGGTGGTGACGGACGCGGGCGTGGTGAAGGTAGGGCTCGCCGAGCGCGTGCTCGCCGAGCTGAAGGCCGCCGGCGTGGACTACGCGGTGTTCGATCGCGTGGAGCCCAACCCCACGGAGAAGGACGTGTTCGCGGGGCTGGAGGCCTACCGCAGCGGCGGGTGCGATGGGATCATCGCGCTCGGGGGAGGCAGCCCGCTGGATGCGGCGAAGCTGATCCAGCTGCTCACCACGCACGAGCCGCCGCTGTCGCGCTACGACGACGCCAAGGGCGGGGACCAGTACGTGCGCGATGATCTGCCGCCGCTGATCGCCATTCCGACCACGGCGGGGACGGGCTCGGAGGTGAGCCGCTCGGGCGTGGCGACGCTGCAGGACACGGGGCGCAAGACGGTCATCTTCAGCCCGTTCCTGCTGCCCAAGGCGGCCATCTGCGATCCGGAGCTGACGCTCGGGCTTCCGCCGGGGGTGACGGCGGCGACGGGGATGGATGCCTTCACGCACTGCCTGGAGGCGTACCTGGCCAACGGCTTCCACCCGCTGGCGGACGCGGTGGCCATCGATGGCATCATCCGCGTGGGGCGCTCGTTGGTGACGGCGGTGAAGGAGGGGAGCAACGTCTCGGCGCGCGCGGACATGATGGTGGCCGCGATGGAAGGGGCCATGGCCTTCCAGAAGGGCCTGGGCGCCTGCCACGCGCTGGCGCACGCGCTGACGCCGATCTCCGGGGTGCACCACGGCTTGGCGAACGCGATCGTCCTGCCGGTGGTGATGGAGTTCAACCGGCCGATGACCACGGCGCGGCTGGCGCGCGTGGCGGTGGCGCTGGGCGAGTTCGTCAACATGCGCGACGATGTGCTCGCGGGCCATGCCATTGAGCGGGTGCGCAAGCTGAACGCGGCGATTGGAATTCCCGCGCGGCTGCGGGACGTGGGGGTGCAGGAGAAGGACTTGGAGAAGATTGCCGCCAAGGCCTTCGAGGACGCCTCGCACCTGAGCAACCCGCGCAAGTGCACCCAGGAGGACCTGCTGATGATGGCCCGCGAGGCGTTCTAACCAGACGCTGAGTGGGTGATTAGAATCCCCGATGGGATCGAATCCTGCTGGGGCACGCCGAATCGGTCTTCCTTGTCATCCCATGCACGCGGCGAGTCGCTCTATGGAGCGAACCGAGTGCCTGGCATGTTTACACCGGCTACGTACGGCAAAGGGTTGAGCCAACTCCCCTGAATGTTGCTACCTGCTACGGTCAAGAAGAGGAACAGCATCAGTAAGTTGTCGGTTGCGGTATCTGCAAAAACCCATTTGCAGTTGGGGTTCTGCGTGCGAGCTTCGTCTCTAATGAGCCCATAAGGGACATTGTCGTAATACATGAAGCCTTTCCCAAGCACGAAAACTCCATCAAGCGCAGGACTTGAGGTGGAGATTCTGGCATCGGGTTTGATTGGTAGCGCCGTGTCTGGGATGCCAAGCTTTCGATAAGCGGGACCAACCCAGCCGTAAGTCGTTGAGATCGAGGCGGGGCCATCATACGCCACGAGGAAGTTGAGGATATTGGGCGGGACGTAGCCAGAACTGAAGCTTTGAATTGTATTGCGTTTTAATGACTTTAAGCTGTGGGCCGCTTTCGCTGCCTGTTCGAATGCGGCTTGATCCAATAGAGATTTCACTTCGATTGTGGCTATTACCGACTCGGCAAGAAAGCCATGGATATTGCCTCCAAAGGCAAGACGGGGATACTCTCTCTTATACAGAACGATATCAATCTGTGGGCGAGCCTGACCCGGTTGAGAATCGGCATCAATGACTTCTCCGCTTCCTATTGCGAGCCGCTCACTCAGGTGGTTTTGGAGGTATTCGCGAATAAAGGTTTCGCGCGGGGTCCCCTTGTGAATCGTGTGACCTGTCGAAGCCGGGATCCTGCCACTCGCGATTAAATGTTGCTCCATGGCCGCCATATGTGTGCGAAGCATTTTTTGTAGATGTTGAAATAGTAAAGGGTTTTGGGTGGGTAGGATTGGCTGGCTGGTTTATCTTCGAGTCTTTGCTTGACGAGCCTTTCGCGGGCGCTTCCGCAGAACTGGCTTCTTGCCCTGGCCCTTTGAGTAGGTGCGACTGGCGCCTTTCGGCTTCACTCCAGGCAGGACGTCGGAGTTCTCCTCAAAGAAGCTTCTGACGAAGCTCATCGCGTTCATCAGCGAGTCCACGGGCCCGCTCCCGAAGATCGGTTTGATTCGCGGCTTGGTGTAGCCCTCAATGAGTACAGGGCAGTACCAGACCCGTTCCTGGGGGTAGTGAAGCGGCCGACCCACCGTGAGCCGTGAGATACGCTGCTGACCCTTGGGGGTGACGTACTCCCAATGATCATCCGCGATGGGATCTTCGATCCGGGTCAGCTTGGGGCGCCAGTCTTCATTCCGTGGCATGGGGCATCACCTCATGGGTCCCGCGGAGGACCGAAGTAGGCTCGGCAGAACACGTTACATGCAGCTTTTCCGGTACGGCACACGCCCCAGCACACCGCCTTGAGCTTCTGCTCTCGCTTCGTTCTTCCAGGAAGCATTCTGCAGAACTCCTCCATGGCATCACCCCCAGCGTTACAGGCTTGAATGCACGCGAAGGACTTCCACGGATCTGCTGTGGTCGTGGGTTCACCGGGTTCCGGTTCGGGCAGCAACTCCGGACAGGCTTCGGGGTTCAACTTGCAGAACTCGGATTCGTGTCTCTCCGTGGGTGGCAGCACAGGGCCGGAAGCCTGCGCCTTCTGGTAAAGGGCGCCCGTGCGTCCGCTGGACTGGACCGCACAACCCGATATTGCAAGTACAGCCAGGAAGGTGAGGGCAAGGGGCCTCTGCATTCGGAGGACTGTAGAGGTGATGCACTGACCCTACAACCGCAGAAGATGCGGGATTGGACGCCAAAGCCTTCGAGGAGCCCTCGCACTTCCTCTCGCCGAAGCGATGCCGACTTCGCGCCCAACTCCGCATTACTGAGCCTCGGGGGCACCTCTCCAGCAGGCTATAGTCACGGGCACCATGCCTGATGCCGCGCTCGATCCCTCCTCGCTGCCGCTGCAGACGCCCGCTCCTGGCGCCAGCGTCCGCCACTTTACCGAGACCATCTCGACGACGCTCCCTCCCGAGCTCGTCTGGGCGGAGTTCACGCGTACGCTGAAGAACTCGCAGGAGGGCCCGCTCTGGCCCAACGAGGTGTCCACCGTGCGCGTGCTGCAACTTCCCATCGCCCAGGGCTCGGTGCTCGCCGAGCGCATCACCCTCACCGGCATGATGGTGCACTACCGCCTGATGCGCTTCGAGCCTCCGCGCTTGCTGGAGTATGCCGCGCTGCAGGGGCACCACCTCGCGGGCGGCGCCGTCGTGTCCATCGAGAGCTCCGCGGGGAAGACCACCCTGCGCTGGCAGGGCGAGTATCGCGCCTCGGAGGCGTCGCTCGCCCAACTCGACCGCTTCCGCGTGGCCTTCTTCTCGGGCCTCGCCCGCCAGTTCCAGCAGCTGGAGTCCTCCGCCCCAGCGCGGTGAGGGCGTGCGAGGCGGAAGCCCCTGAGCGCTCAGCGGCTTCCTGCCCCCGCTCCGTCCCGGCCCTACTCCGTCGGCAAGCCACCTCCGCTCGTGTCGCCGGAGACGACGTCCACGTCGCTCGCCAGCACGTAGGCGATGCGATGGTTGAAGTTGACCTGGTAATAGAGGAACTGCCCCGGCACCACCTTGTGATTGGAGCCCTCGACCCTGGGCGCGTACGTGGGCGAGTAGTAGTAGTCGCTGCGGATAGGGCCCTCCGCCACATAACGCTGGCCCGCGGGGATGCTGTACGGGGTGAGCGGAATGAAGCCGTTGGCGACGAGGGGAGGCGGGTACGCCGCCGCTTCCGGGTAGGCCCTGCCGTAGAGCGGAATGGAGCTCTTGCCCGCCTTGGGCGTCACCGCCAGGCCATGGCCCGGCCGGGTGTTTGCGCGGCCCGGGTTGTAGAACCAGGCCTTCTGGCCGCTGAAGTAGATGGCGTCCCAGTCTCCCAGGTGATCGGCCAGGTAGTACTGCATGCCGGTCGCCGCCTTGTTGCCCCAGTTCTCCGCGCGAATGGGATCCAGCGTGAGGAAGGGATTGGTGATCTTCGGCGCGTCGAAGCTGGGCTGCGTGTACAGGTACACGAAGTTGGACGCCTGGGCTGGAACTTCGTGGCAGCCCGAGGCGTTGTAGCAGTACGTCACCGTCGGCATGTTCGTCGCGAAGTCCGGAGAGATCTTCACGATGTTCGGGTTCGCGTGCTCCACCGGCTCGAGATTGCCCCCGAGCAGCTCCATGTAGTGGTCCCAGTCCCAGAACGGACCCGGATCCCAGTGCATGGTGCCCTGGTTGGTGGTGGACGTGCCCGGGACGTTGTCGTGGCCGATGATGTGCTCGCGATCGATGGGGACGTTGAACCGCAGGGCCAGGTAGCGCACCAGCCGGGCCGACGCCTGATACATCTGCTCGTTGTACCAGGTGGCCCCTTCAATCGCTTCGCCCTCGTGCTCGATGCCGAGCGAGTGGATGTTCACCCACCAGTTGCCGGCGTGCCAGGCCACGTGCGTGGTCGGCACCATCTGCGCGACGAAGCCGTCCGAGGCGCGCACCACGTAGTGCGCGCAGGCGAAGTACTTCGGGTTCTGGAAGAGCGAGAGCGTGCGGGTGTAGTCCGTCTCGGTGTCGTGGATGACGATGTAGCGGATATCCAGCCCATCGGCCGGGCGGAGGGCGACGTCATAGTTGCCGTAGTCCGACGGGCTGGCGGAGTTCTGGGCGTACGCGGCCGGGATGAAGGCGCAGGAGAGCCAGGGCGGGCACTCGGTGCCGCTGTTCGGGCTGACGTGCAGCAGCAGCGTAGAGGCGGTGAGGGTGTTGGGGATGAGGGGCTCGGCCCGCAGCGCGACGATCTGCCCGTCGAGCGTGGTGCGCGCAGCGCCCTGCTGGATGGTGGTGTACACCGTGTCGGCGAAGTCGAGCGCGGTGGCCTGCTCGGAGGAGCCGCTGAACAGGGCGACAGCGCCGTACCAGTCCGCCACGCTCTGGGGCAGCTTGCCCAGGGTATAGCGCGCGTACTGTGCCAGGAGCGCCGCGCCGCCGCGGATGTTCTGGGTGGGATCCCGCTGGAGCTCTTCGGGCTCCACGCCCAACAACTGAGCCGCGGTGTCCAGGGTGTGGAAGCTCGGGTCGTCGGCGTCAGGCGTGCTGACCCGGTCAATGTCGTCACCCTTGAGCTGGCTCAGCCGGGGACCGTCCACATGGGTCAGGTGCATGGGCCCGTACCCGCCCGAGGCGCTCGGCGATCCGGCGTGGTGCTCCCAGCGCGACACATTGTAGGAGACGGAGAGCAGCACGCTCTCGGGCACGCCGAACTCGCGCGAGGCAGCCGTGAACGCCGATTGCCGCGAGGTGGGGGTGCTCAGGCTCTCGGCAGCGGCGCCCTCGGCCCCGAGCGCCGGCAGCGAGAGGAGGGCGAAGGCGACGCTCGTCCACACACCGATGAGAGACCACCAGGAAGTACCGCCAGGTTCAGCTCGGTTCGCGTTCACTCCAGGCTCCTTTGCGATGACACGCGACGGCATTCGCGCTGTCGAGCCCGAGTCTAGTTTATCTGGAATCCATGTAAAAGATGGGAACTCTACTTAAGCGGTGCTGTGCCTGGGTGGGGGCTCCGCAGCCGGGCTCGTGCCGAGCGCCAGCGCTTGAGCGACTCGAGGTCCAGCGGATCCACGCGCAGGGCGGCCTCGTAGGAGATCAACGCCTCGGGGAGCTGGCCTTGCGCGGCGAACGCATCCCCCGTGGCGAGGTGGAGGGTGGCGTGCCCCTCCGGCACCCGGTGCCGCGCGAGGAACCTGTGGCGGCACTGCTCCAGGTCCGTGACGGTGAGCCCTCCGGACAGGCACCGCAGCAGGCCCTCCAGGTTGCGCAGGCTCGCGTCATACTCCGCGCGGCGCTCCGGGTGGCCCAGCACGTGGAACGCCTCCGCCACGCGCGCCAGCGCCCGTTCCACCTGGGCCCGCTGGCCGGGGGACAGGGGGTGCTTCAGCAGCGGCTCGAGCGTCAGCCGCGCCTCGCGCGCGTTCACCCGCACCGTGTCGAAGTCCGCGTCCCATGTCGCGCCCAGCACCAGGTAGTGGTCCCCCAGGAGCCGGCTCCGGAAGCGCTGGAGCGCCGCCTCCGCCTGTGGATCCTCCGCGACGCTGCTCAAGGGCGGAGTCTGCGGAGCCACCCGCTCGCCGGCCAGCAGCCGCTCGAAGGCCTCCAGGAAGCCGGGCGCGCTGTCTCGCAGTTGCACCCCAAAGCCCGGCACCATGTTCCACTGCCGCGCCTGCTGGGCGGACACGTGCCGCACCACTTGCGCCGTGCAGGCCAGCTCTCCCCCCGGCAGCTTCAGCAGCAGCCCCACGTCCTCGAGCAGCGCGGGCGGCGGCGCCTCGGTGTGCAGGAAGAGGCCGGCGCGTCCCATGCGCTCGCAGCGCAGCTCCGCCGAGCCGCTGCCTCCGCTCACCCGCACCCGCGCCGTGAGGAGAGGCGGGGGCTGCTGCTCCGGCCGCAAGGAGGACTGCAGCGCCTGTCGCAGCTCCTCGGCCGTGGCGAAGCGGTCCTCCGGGCGCTTGGCCATCGCTCGTGCCAGGACGCGAGAGAGCTCTGGAGAGACCTCCGAGCGTACCTCGTGGGCCAGGCGCGGCGGCTTCAGCATGTGCCCCAGGAGGACTTCCGCCGGGTGCTGCCCGGTGAAGGGCAGGCTCCCGGTGACGAGCAGGTAGCCCATCACCCCCACCGCATACAGGTCCGCGCGCGCGTCCACCGGCGCTCCAGAGCACTGCTCGGGGGCCATGTACTCCGGCGTTCCCAGCAGCGTCCCGTTCTGCGTGGGCGTCATGCCCGTGGGGTACGTCAAGAGCTTGGCGATGCCGAAGTCCAGCAGCTTCACCCGAAGGCGCTCGCCGTTGCCGGGCACCAGGAAGACGTTGGCCGGCTTGAGATCTCTGTGGACGATGCCATGCGCGTGCGCGGCCCCGAGCGCGTCACACACCTGCGAGAGCAGCTCCACCACCAGCGCCGGCTCCAGCGGCCCCTTCGTGAAGGAGGCCAGGCTCTCGCCCTCCAGGTACTCCATTACCAAGTACGGGCGGCCGTCCCTCAGCGCCAGATCGTACAGCGTGACGACGTTCGGGTGCTGGATCAGTGTCAGCGTGCGGGCCTCGGAGAGGAAGCGGGACACCAGCCGCCGCTCCCGCGCCAGGTGCGCGTGCAGCACCTTCACCGCCACGCGCTTCTGGATCAGCGCGTGCTCGGCCATCCACACCGCCCCCATTCCGCCTCGGCCCAGCTCGTGCACGATCTGATAGCTGCCGAACTTCTGCCCGGTGTAGTCCTCCCGGTCCGGCGCAGGGGGCACCAGGGTCGGCCCCCGGTACGTGTCCGACAAGCCCTCTCCCGAGCGGATGAGGGTGGGACAGTCCGCCACCTCAGGGTGTGGACTCGCGCAACGGCAGAGGGGCAGAGGAGCTTGCACGGGGGCCCGGGGACAATGAGGGGTGTTCGGGCATACGGCCTGGCCCGAACTCGCCCCCTCGATGCGACAAGCGTGCCGATACCGAGGCTCCTCGCACTGTTTCCAGGGACACCTTCAACCCGTTGATTGGATTCGGATTTTGGACAGTGTCGGGAACCGGGCGCTCGCGCGGGGGGGAGCGCCGGAGGACTGACCCTGTAAGAACGCCAGCCTGCGCGGCGGAAGAATTTTCAGCTTCAAGCCTCCCTGCCGCGCGGCCCCAGGACGGCAGGGAGGGTGTTCGTCCCCTGCCTCAGGGCCCCTTGACGGTGTGGCAGTTGTTGCAGCTGAACGTCCCAGGCTGGGGGTTGGAGTTCTGCGGATCGTACTCCTTCACGCCGAGCAGGGTGGCCATCTGGGGCTTCACCTTCTCGGCCATGAACTTCACCCACTCGGGCTCCTTCTGCATGACCGGGCCGAACTCTTCGGGAGGCGGGAGCGCGAAGAGCTCCGGGTTGGGCATCGAGAAGGAGCGGTCCCTCGCGTCCGGGCCGTGGCAGGTCGCGCAGGTGACCTGGGCGAACTTCTTGTTATCGAAGGCTTGGAACACCTCCTTCATCTTCGGCATGACGACCATGAACATGTACCGGCCGCGCTGCGGCTTCGTCATGTCCTTCCACGCCACCTGCGGCGGGCCGACCACGGGCTCCTGGCCCCCAGGGGGCGGTCCCTGATGCTCGGCCCCCGGCGGGGGAGGGCCTCCGCCCGGGTTGGTGGGAGCGGCGGTGGCAGTGCTCGGGTTGGCGGGAGCCTCGGTGGCGTTGTGCGACTCGGCGGGAGTCGTGGTGGCAGCGCTCTGACTGGCGCAGGAGAGCGCGCTGGCGGCGGTCAGCCCTGCGAGCGCGAGGAAGGCGATGGAGCAGTTCTTCATGGGGACTCCTGTCAGGGGGGAAGGCCGCGCAGCATGCCACGGCAGGGTGCGTTGTTCGCGCATTGCTCTTGGACTGGCAGCGGGACCACGGGCACTGAGCTCCCACTGAGTCAGTGCGGATCGGCCGGGGGAGGCGCTTCCTGCGTCTCAGGAGGGAGCTGTTGCGCCGCCTTCTTGCGCACGAGGCGCTTGGTGGCGGTCTCCTCCTCCTCGGTCTGCTGGCGACGGCGCGTGAGCCCCTGGGCCTCATCCACGAACCAGAAGAGCACCCGGAAGAACGCCGCGATGACGGTGAGCAGGACGGAGGACAGGAACCATCTCAGCACCGAGCCCACCCAGCCTCCCACCGCTACCTGGATGGCATAGGTGCCTGTGAGCGGCACCAGCGCGAAGGCCACATAGTGCGAGACGCAGTAGGGGCAGGACAGGAGGTAGCCAAACCAGGTGTCCTTTCCGCCCAGCCGCTCACGGATGGGAGCGAAGATGCGCTCCTTCGAGATCGTCTGGGAGATCCCCATCACCACCGCGGACACGGCGAAGAGCTGGAAGACGTCCGTCATGCCCTCAAAGGTGGGTGACGCGAATAGAACGTGCCTGCCCGCTCGCAAGCCCTACCCACGAGCGGGCCAGGGCTCCTCGGCGCGGGAGGCCGGGCTCACCGGTGAGCCCGCATAGGGCCGATAGCGACACGCGCCGGTTGATCTCGGAGTGAAGTCGGGGTGAGGTGGAGGGGAATGAACTCCTCTCCTCGGCTGAACGTGCTGTGCCTCGCCAGCTTCTTCAAGGGCAATCGCTTCTTCCAGCGGCTGCACGAGGAGGGCTGCCATGTCACCCTGATCACCTCGGACCGCTTCAAGGACGAGGACTGGGCCCGGCAGTACATCCACGAGTTCCACTCCGTGGCCTCCTTCGAGGACCGCACGGCGCTGCTTCATGGCGTCGCGTGGCTGTTCCGCAACCGGCGCATCGACCGGATCATCGCCCTGGACGACTTCGACGTGGAGGTCGGCGCCTCCCTGCGCGAGCACTTCCGGCTCCCCGGCATGGGCGACTCGGCCGCGCGGTTCTTCCGGGACAAGCTGGCCATGCGGGTGAAGGCGCGCGAGCTGGGAATCAATGTCCCGCGCTTCACGCCCGTCTTCCATCACCCGGATGTCGCGAAGTTCCTCTCCGAGGTGCCGGCGCCCTGGCTCATCAAGCCGCGCTCGGAGGCCTCTGCCGTGGGCATCAAGAAGCTGCACTCGGCGGACGAGGCGTGGGCGGCCATCCACGAGCTTGGCGATCGTCAGTCGTTCCACGTCCTGGAGCAGATGATCCCCGGGGACCTGTACCACGTGGACTCGCTCACGCAGGATGGCAAGATCGCCTTCGTGGAGGTGGGCCGCTACGGCCGCCCCTTGCTGGAAGTCGCCCACGAGGGTGGCATCTACGTCACTCGCACGCAGCCTCGCGACTCGAAGGAGGCGCGCGAGCTCATCAAGCTCAACGCCGCCGTGCTCGAGGGCTTCGGGCTGCGCCGCGGCGCTTCTCACACCGAGTTCATCATCGGCCGGGATGACGGCAAGCCCTACTTCATCGAGACGTCGGCCCGCGTGGGCGGCGCGAACATCTCGGACATGGTGGAGGCCGCTACGGGCGTGAACCTGTGGAGCGAGTGGGCGAAGCTCGAGATTGAGGGCGAGGGTTACGCCTACAAGGCGCCGAGGGCTCGCGAGGAGTTCGGCGGAGTCGTCATCTCACTCGCCCGAGACGAGTTCCCAGACACCTCTTCGTTCACGGACTCGGAGATCGTCGACAGGCTCCGGAAGAAGAACCACATCGGGTTCGTCGTGCGCTCCCCGAAGCAGGCGCGCGTCGAGGAGCTGCTGAAGACGTACCTGGAGCGCATCGCGCGGGACTTCCACGCCTCGCTCCCCGCGCCGGTGAAGTCCACCTCGTAGGCGCCGCTCAGCGGCGCTGCCCGGCCTCGAGCGCCTCCACCAGCGCCGCGATGGGCGAGCCGGTGGGCTTTCCCGCCTGCCAGTCCGGAGGCGTCACCACGACGCCCGAGATGTCCAGGTGGACGAACGGCAGCCGCGTGGCGCGCAGCCCGGACGCCACGTCGATGAAGGCGAAGGGGCCCTGGTGCCCTCGCGCCGTGTCGACGCTGGCCAGCCGGTTGCTCGACAAGACGTCCTCCGTGGGAGCCTTGGGCGCGACGAAGAGGTAGTCCTCGCGCCGGGGCCGCGTGAACTCGAGCGGCTCGCCCAGCAGCTCTCCCGCTTCTTCCAGCGTCCGGATGAAGCCCTGCGCTCGGGCTGGCTCGTTCTCGATGGCGCCCACGTAGGGCCCGAAGGCCCGGTAGACGTGGCCCGTCAACGTCGCCACCGACACCAGCACGGAGGACGCCGGGTCCGCGCCCTCCTTGAGCGCCGCGAGCAGATCCGCCAGCACCAGGCGGCCCTCCGCGTCCGTGTTGCCAATGCGCACACGCACGCCGGAGCGGGCGGTGATGATCTCATCCGAGACGAAGGCCTCCTCGCCGATGCTGTTGCGCACCATGCCCAGCAACGCGATGACTCGCAGTCCTGGAACCTTCCGCTCGGCCAGCGCCCGGACAAGTCCCGCCACCGTGGCGGCGCCGCCCTTGTCGCGCGACATGCCGGCCATGCCGCCGTTCGTCTTCAGGTCCGCGCCGCCCGTGTCGTAGGTGACGCCCTTGCCCGCGAAGAGCACGGTGCGCGTCACGGGGCCTTCAGGAACCAGCTCCAGGGAGACGACGCACGGCTTGTGGTGCTCCACCGCCATGGACGCCCGCGCCACGGCCGCGAGCAGCGGATAGCCGGACACGTCCCTCTGCACCGACACCTTCACTCCCGTCCCCGCGAAGGCCTCCTCGCAGTACGCGGCGAAGCGCAGCGGGGTGAGCCGCTCGGGGCCGCCCGTCACCAGATCCCGGCAGAGCGCTCGCCCCGTCTCCAGCGCGGAGGCCCAGGCCGCCGCCTGACTCGACAGGTTCAACACCGTGAGCTTGCGCAGCTGCGTGGGCGGCGCCCGGCGCGCAGGGGACTCCCGGGCCTCCAGCGGCTCCCACGCGGTGGCCGCCGCGGAGAGGGTGCTCACCTCCAGGGTGCGAGCAAAGCGCGCCTCCTTCGGCACGGCGATGGCCAGGAGGGGATGGGACGCACCGGCAAGCACTGCCCGTGAAATCGCGGTGGCGCTCGCCTCGGACAGCACACGGCAATCGTCCGTGTCGTGGGCAATGGAGGCGGTCGGCGCCACGACGATCCTTCCGCCCGGCGCGGAGGGTACGGCCACGACGGTGGGCGCGGGGCTTCCCTCGGCCAGCGCCCGGTCCGCGGCGAGTGCGCCTTCCACGGCGCGCTTCCACTCCTGCGGCAGCTCCAGCCCCTCCAGCGCGGCCCTCAAGGGAGCGGGCGCCACAATCACCAGCGCGTCCGTGTCCTTCGCCGCCGCGGAGACCTGCGCGGCGCCCTCGATGATGACTTTCGGATTCACGGGCCGGACCATCCCACAGCTCGTGGAGGGGTGGGACCTGGAAAACCGCTGAGCAGCCTTGGAAGACGATCGGTTATCTTCGGCGCCCCCACATGTCCGACACCCCCAAGAGCCCTGGTGACGTCGTCTACGGAGAGCGTCCTCTCCTCGAGCAGGAACCCCCCACCGTCTGGCCGCAGGGAGAGCCCGCGCTGGAGGAGATCCTCCCCATCGCCAGCCGGCTCGCGGTCAACCCGCACTACCAGGGCCGGGGCGTCACCGCGGCGTTCCTCGACTCGGGTTTCTTCGCTCACCCCGATCTCATGCAGCCGCGCTGCCGCATCCGCCGCTACTACGATCTGGTGAACGACAAGTATGGGCTGGAGTTCATCCTCAAGCCGGACAACTCCATGTGGCACGGGATGATGACGTCCACGGTGGCCGCCGGGAACGGGTTCCTCTCGAGCGGGAAGTACAAGTCCCTGGCGCCAGAGATGGACGTCGTGCTGGTGAAGGTAGGCCACCTGTCGCGCGTGAAGCACGATGACATCGCCCGAGGCATCCGCTGGGTGATTGAGCGCCGGGAGGAGCTGGGCATCCGCGTGCTCAACATCTCGGCCGGTGGCGACTACGAGGCCAGCTACCTGGTGGACCCCATCTGCCAGGCGGCGGAGGAGGCGGTCCGGGCCGGCATCACCGTCGTCTGCGCCGTGGGCAACGCCGCCCAGGGCAAGCACCGCGTCATCGCCCCGGCCAGCACCCCGGCGGTGATTACCGTGGGCGGGCTGGATGATCGCGGCGATCCCCGGCGCGGAAAGATGGGCACCTACTGGTCCTGCTTCGGCCCCACCATTGACGGGCTGCAGAAGCCCGAGGTGATGGCGCCGGCCATCTGGGTTGTCGCCCCCATCCTCCCGGACACCCCCACCGCGCAGGAGGCGGAGCTGCTCACGCTCCTGGACTCCACCCCGGACGCCGAGCTGGGCAAGGTGCTGGCCCAGCACAAGGGCGTCATCCAGGAGCTGGACTCAGTGAAGGATGACGAGCCGTACCTCATCCGACAGCTGATTGGCTCCAAGCTGAGAGATCAGAAAGTGGTTTCAGGGGCTTACAAGCACGTGGACGGCACCTCCTTCGCCGCCCCCATCGTCACCAGCATTGTCGGGCAGATGCTCGAGGCCAACCCCAAGCTGACTCCGTCTGAGGTCAAACGGATTCTGATTGCGACGGCGCGGCGGCTGCCCAGCGTGGCGGTAGAGCGGCAGGGGTGGGGAGTGGTGCAGCCGGCGGCGGCCATCACCGAGGCGGAGCGTCGTCGTTAAGGCTCTTCGGAGCATCCCCCCCTTTCCACCCCCAAGAGAAAACGGGTAGAGGGGGAGCACATGATTCCAGCAGGCCGTTCTCGAAACCTCCGCATTGGCCTGATCGACATGAACAACGGGGTGCCCAACCAGGCCATCCGTTCGTTCCGGTCGATCATCGCCACGTTCACCGAGCGCGTGCGGGCCCGTAACCCCGGGCTCACCGTCACCACCACGCACGTGCAACCTCGCAACCTGGGAGAGGTACCTCCTCCGGATTGCGATCTCTACCTGAGCACTGGCGGGCCGGACTCCCCGGTGGACGGCTTCAAGGAGCACTGGGCCACCCACCTCCGCACCTTCTTCGACAAGGTGGTGGACGGGCAGCTCCAGCACGGCACCACCGCCCCCTCGCTGTTCGCCGTCTGCTATTCGTTCGAGCTCGCCGTGCTGCACTTCGGGATCGCCCAGATGATCCCCCGCGAGCGCAAGTTCGGCATCATGCCCGTCTATCCCACGGACGAGGGCCTGGCCTCCCCCATGTTCGCCCCGTTCGGGGACCGGCTCTTCGTGTGGGAGCACCGCAGCTGGCAGGCGGTGGACCTGGATGAGAAGAAGCTGAGCGAGCTGGGCGGAATGCTCCTGGCCCGCGAGAGCCGGGACGGCATGAGCAAGGGCCGGGGGTTGATGGCCTTCCGCTTCACCCGTGGCGTGGACGGCACCATCTTCCACCCCGAGGCTGATCGCCCGGGCGTGCTCAACTGGCTGGACCGCCCCGAGCAGGCCAAGGCCGTCACCGACGCCTACGGCGAGCTCGTCTATCAGCGCATGCGCAAGACGGTGGATGACCCGACCCGGCTGGCGCTCACCTATGCGCTGCTGCTGCCCGGCTGGATGGCGCGCACCTTCAACACCCTGGCGCTGGATCGCGACTGGGCCCCGGTGGACCTGCCCACCTACGACGCGGCGCTGGGCCTGGATGCCTTCGGCCGTCCCATGGATGCACCGGTTTCGGTGGAGAGCCGCTCGTGAACAAGAGGATTGGAATTCTGGCGGGGATGGAGTGGGACCATTTCCCCATGGCGCTCATCGAGCGCATCAACAAAGTCCCGGGCTTCGAGGCGGAGCTGGCCAAGATCGACGCCACCCCCGAGGACTTCACCGCGAAGTATGACGTGCTCGTCGACCGCATCAGCCACGAGGTGCCGTTCTACCGGTTCCACCTCAAGGCGGCGATGCTGGCCGGCACCTACGTCATCAATGATCCGTTCTGGTTCTCGGCGGATGACAAGTTCTTCGGCTTCTCGCTGGCCCACCGCATCGGCGTCACCGTGCCGAGGACGATGATGCTCCCGCAGCGAGAGTACATGCCGTCCATCGACCTGAACCGCTCGCTCAACAACCTGGTCTACCCGCTGGACTGGGAGGCCATCGTCAGGCACGTGGGCTTCCCGGCCATCTGCAAGCCGGCGGACGGCGGCGGCTGGCGCAACGTGAACCGCGTGGACTCCATGGACGAGCTGATGCGCGTCTACAACGAGTCCGGACAGCTCGTGCTCACGCTGCAGCAGTTCATCGAGTTCGATGACTACGTGCGCTGCCTGTGCATTGGCCGCGAGCACGTGCGGATGATCCGCTACGACGTGAAGACGCGCAGCTACCTGCCGGACAAGAACTTCCTGCCCGCCGCGCTGGAGAAGCGCGTCCTGGACAGCGCACGCGAGCTCAACCGGGCGCTGGGCTACGACATGAACTCGGTGGAGTTCGCCATCAAGGATGGCGTGCCCTACGCGATCGACTTCACCAACCCGGCGCCGGACATGTATCCGCACCACATCCTCGCGGACAACTACGAGTGGTGCCTGGAGAAGATGTCGGAGCTGTGCATCAGCGCCGCGCGTGAGGGCCGCAAGAACGACGCCCATCACTCCTGGCAGCAGTACCTGGAGAAGAAGACGTCACGCCCGGCGGCCTCCCCCGCCGCGCCGCGTGCTGCCGCCATTTCCGCCGTCGCGAAGGCGAGGTCCTCACAATGAAGGCACCGACTCTGCTGGATGGTCAGTTCACGCTGGGCGTCGAGGAAGAGTTCCAGATCATCGACGGGCAGTCCCACGAGCTGCGCTCCTACATCTCCAAGATGTTGGATGATGGGAAGACGGTGCTCCGCGAGCGCGTCCGCGCGGAGCTCCATCAGTCCGTGGTCGAGGTCGGCACCGGCATCTGCAAGAACATTGGCGAGGTGCGCTCCGAGCTGACCGAGATGCGCATCGAGCTGGACCGGCTGGCGCGCAAGGGCGGCATGAACATCGTCGCCGCCGGGACGCACCCGTTCAGCGACTGGAAGAACCAGGAGATCACCCCCAACCCGCGCTACCACGTGATCGTGGAGGATCTGCAGGACATTGCCCGCGGCAACCTGATCTTCGGGCTCCATGTCCACGTGGGCATCAAGGACCGCGAGACGGCCATCGCCCTGGCGAACCAGATCCGCTACTTCCTGCCGCACCTGCTGGCGCTGTCCACCTCGTCGCCGTTCTGGCTGGGGCGCGCCACCGGCCAGCAGTCGCAGCGGACGCTGATCTTCAAGCGCTTCCCGCGCACCGGTATTCCGCCCACGTTCGAGAGCTACTCCCAGTTCCTGGAGTACGTGGATCTGCTCATCCGCACCAACTGCATCGACAACGGGAAGAAGATCTGGTGGGACGTGCGCGTCCACCACGTCTTCGACACGGTGGAGATCCGCATCTGCGACATGCCCACCAACCTGAATCAGGAGATCGCCATCGTCTCGCTGATCCAGGCGCTGGTGGCGCAGCTCTACCTGCTGCTGCGCCGCAACATGTCCTGGCGCCACTACATGTCGCCGCTCATCGAAGAGAACAAGTGGCGCGCCAGCCGCTACGGCATCCGCGGCAAGCTGATTGACTTCGGCCAGCAGAAGGAGCGGCCGTACGCCGAGCTGCTCGAGGAGATGATCGCCTTCGTCTCCGAGGCCTCGGACATGCTCGGCACCACGGAGGAGGTCGCCGCCGTCCGCCGGATCCTCCATGAGGGGACCTCCGCGGAGCGCCAGCTGGAGATCTACAAGAACAGCAACAACGACACGCACGCAGTCACGCGCTGGCTGGTGGAGGAGACGATGCGCGGGGTGGGAGCCCCGCCCGCGTCCGCCTCCCAGACCGGGTAGCTCCGGGCCGCGCTCTGCGGCCGAGGGCGGCTACTCCGCCTTCGGCCAGAGCGCCACGGAAGAGCCCACCCAGTCCATGCCCTTGTTGTAGTCGATCCCGAGCATCTTCCCTCGGGACAGCCGCACCAGGTTCATGAAGGGCTGGGGCAGGCCCTGGCCCTTGTCGCGCAGGCAGAGCACGCGGATCTCCGCGGCCACCCCCGCGCCCTCGGGCGTGAACAGCTCGCGCGCGTACTGAATCTTCCGCTGGAGGATCCACCCGTCCCGCTGATCCGCCGGAACCTGGGCCACGTCCGCGGGCGTCGGGTCCACCTTCACACCCGCTCCCGCGTACGAGAACAGCGGCTTGAGCACGTAGTTCTCGAGATCCGCCGGCACCTCCTGGAGCTTCGACAGGGGCGTGGCCTTGGGCACCGCCGGGTGATCGAGCAGGGGCAGCGAGAACTTCGACCACATCCAGTACCAGTTGGGGTGGGGGAACCAGCTCACGTCCAGATCGTCCGTGAACTTGAACACCATGGGTGGCTTCTTCTGCTGGAGCTCGTCGAAGACGACCCGGTTGTAGATGCGCCGGATGCGGATGCGCCGGCCGTCCTTCATGCGGAACAGCTGCCGGCCCTCGCGGAGGACCTCCGTCACGCAGACGGGATCAATCCCGGTGAGCATCTGGGTCGCCACGAAGTCCGGGAGCGTCTTCTGCTTCTGCGGTTCAATCTCCAGCAGGACCACCTCTTCCGGAGCGAAGCCGCCCAGCAGCGCGCACCGGAAGAGCGCGTGCGCGCTGTCGAAGTCATACCCGGGAGCGAAGCAGTGGAAGCCGTGGGAGGCCTCGGGCAGCTTCGCCTTCAGCATCTCGTTGAAGATCCGCGCCTGCACCATGGTGAAGGCGAACAGGGAAGGGAAGGCCTGCAGCTCGACCACCCGGCCGTCCAGCTCGCCGTCCTCGCCTCGCATGACGGCGAAGTCCACGGTCATCACATCCGGGGCATTGTCCTGGCCCGGAACGTCGTACTCGGCGGGGACGGCGGTGCGTGCCCGGGCGATGCGCTCCGGCTCGGCCAGCTGGGAGATGATCTCCTGCGTGTAGCGGAAGAGGCGATCTCGCGTGGCCGGCGGGATGAACAGCGGCGACTCGGCGAGGCGGTACGGAATCGGGCCGACCGCGGCCTGCAGCCGGTTGCGGTACTGCTCATAGAACTCGGGCGAGAAGCTCTGGTTGTAGACGCGTCGGAAGGCGGCGTGCATGCGGGGCCGGAAATTACCACGCGTCCGCAGCTCCCAAAGCAGGTCCGGCGGGGCAGGGGGTCCCTGTTCGCTTGCTTGCAGTCCCAACGGCCTGATTCGACTTCACCGGGGCTTTGGGCTACAGGCAGAAGCTTTCGGACCCACGATCCAAGGACGGCGCCCATTTCACCCAAAATCAGTCCGGACCTTCAGAAGCGCATCACGGAAGCCAAGGAGCTCATCTCCGTCGCGGAGCGGGAGTTGGAAGTGGCGCTCAGCGAACTCAGCACGGAGGAGCGCGCTGACAAGAGGATGATCAGCCAGCGGCTCGAGAGCGCCTTCGCAAAGCTCTCCGCGGGCCGGCGTAACCTGGAGGCCGTCCTGCAGGAGTCCGGCTGAGGTGGGCGCCGGGGCTTGTTAGAGTCCGCGCCCCATGGAACCTCTCAACGGAAGGACGGCGCTTGTCACCGGCGCCAGCGCGGGCATCGGCGAGGCTTGCGCCCTCATGCTCTCCCAGGCGGGGGCTCGCGTCGTGCTGACGGGCCGCCGGAGGGATCGGCTCGAAGCCGTGGCGGCGAAGCTCCGCACCCCCTCGCATGTCGTCGAGCTGGATGTGCGCTCACGCAGTGAAGTCGAAGCCGCGCTCTCGGCGCTGCCCGCCCCGTTCTCCGAGGTGGACATCCTGGTCAACAACGCCGGGTTGGGCCTGGGGCTCGAGCCCGCCCACACCGCGTCGCTGGATGACTGGGACACGATGATCGACACCAACTGCAAGGGCCTGGTGTACGTGACGCGGACGCTGCTGCCCGGCATGGTGCAGCGCAACCGGGGGCACGTGGTGAACCTGGGCTCGGTGGCGGCCATCTACCCGTACCCGGGCGGCAACGTGTACGGCGCCACCAAGGCCTTCGTGCGCCAGTTCTCGCAGAACCTGAAGGCGGACCTGGTGGGCACGCGCGTGCGGGTGACGGATGTGGAGCCCGGCATGGTGCAGACGGACTTCTCGCTCGTGCGCTTCCGAGGCGACGCCGCGCGAGCCAACAAGGTGTACGAGGGCATGGAGCCCCTGACCGCCACGGACATCGCGGACATTGTCCTGTTCTGCGTGACGCGGCCGGCCCACGTGAACCTCAACGTGGTGGAGGTCATGCCGGCGGACCAGGGCTTCGGGCCCTTCAACGTCAAGCGCCGATAGCCCTGGCCGGCGAGCGGCGCGGCTTCAGGCGTCCGGGTTGGGCAGGCCAAGCTGACGCTCGGCCTCGCGCATCCGCTGCTCTCGCACCGCGGGATTCTCCTCCGATTCCTGCCCGCGCTGCTGCTCGCCCACGTCCTCCGCGAGCCCGCTGCCACGCCAGCTCTCTCCGGGAATGCCGAAGGTGGTGCCGATGGGCCCGAGAGGCGCGGCGCGCCTGGCGCGGAGGCGGGCGCCACTGGCCGCGAAGACATCCACCAGGGTGACTCCCAGGACGGCGACGGTGGAGGCGATCCGCCACGAGGTGACTCTGGACCTGTCATGCAGGGCTCCCAGCAGCGCGAGATCGATGGCGTCACCGGCCACACGTCCCCAGAGCCAGGGGCGGTGCTTGGGTTGGGAGAGGAGGCCCATGCCCGTGACGAGCTCGCGGGCTCCGAGCACGCGCACCAGCCCGGCGCGTCCGCGCACCCCGAGGAGCCTGCAGAGGCCCTCCGCGAAGGCGAACTCGGTCAGTCCCAGCCCGATGCTCAACCAGCCCAGTCCTCGCGCCAGCCGCTGCTCTCCCATGAAGTGCTCCTCCTGGCTGGAGGGTGGGAGTGACCGCAAGGAACGCCAACCCGGGCGGCCAAGGGGGCTTGGCGCTCTGCTGCCCGGCAGCCAGTGAGCTGGGCAGAGGCCTGGCCGCGCGTCCGTTCATGCCCGAGCGAGCGGCTCAGGCCTTCTGTTCGATGAGCTCCACCCGGTAGCCATCCGGGTCCTCGACGAAGGCGATGACCGTGGTGCCATGCTTCATCGGGCCCGGCTCGCGGACGATCTTTCCTCCAGCCTGGCGGATGGACTCGCAAGTGGCGCGGATGTCCGGAACGCCCAGGGCGATATGGCCGTAGGCATTGCCGAGCTCGTACTTGGAGGTGTCCCAGTTGTGGGTGAGCTCCAAGGCGGGGTGTGTCTCCTCGGGGCCGTAGCCGACGAAGGCCAGGGTGAACTTGCCGTCCGGGTAGTCCTTGCGCCGCAGCAGCTTCATTCCGAGCACCCGGGTGTAGAAGTCGAGGGAGCGCTCGAGGTCTCCCACGCGCAGCATGGTGTGGAGGATTCGCATGCCGCCTGCTTAGGCGGCGGGAGGGCGGGAAGGAAGCCCCTACGGCGCTTCCCGTCCTTCCGTCACCAGTTGCTCCCGCGCCCTCACGGCATGGGGGCCGGGGGAGGGCACACGCTGTGCTCGTACAGCCCGTTGAGGTGGCCCTCGGCGTTGCCCGAGAGCGACTTCGCGTAGAGGCCACCGTCCCAGCTGCCATTGCTGAAGCTGACATCCGCCAGGGGCGCCAGCACCGTGCCCCAGAAGCCGAAGCCGTTGGCGGTGATGTGGGTGGTGTCCACGAAGTTGTAGACCACGCCGTGCTGGTTGATGCCGCCGCTGAACTGGATGCCGAAGCCGGTGAAGGTGGCCGAGGCGCCGCGGATGTTGACCACCACCAGCGAGCCCGCCGGGGCGTCGATGGACAGCAGCTTGGCACCGGTGAAGGCGCTGGCGTCCACGTTGAAGACGTTCACGTTCGCGTCCGTGCCGTGCAGCAGAATGCCACCCCAGCCCGTGCGGACCGTGCTGCCGTTGGCGGCGCGGCTGGCGAGCTGCGAGGACACGCCGTGAAGCTCGGCGAACCGGGCGGCGAAGTCGATGGGCGTGCCCTGGGCGGCGGCGCCTCGCGGGAAGACCACGCTCTTGTCGGACTGGAGCTGGTCCCCGTACCGCGCGTCACCCCAGATCCCGCCGCGCGAGAGCTTCAGCTTGCCGCCCGCCACCAGCGTGTTGGCGGTGTCGGCGCTGGGCAGCGCCCAGCCCACCGAGAAGTCGGTCATGGTGATGTCGCCGCCGGCGGCCACCTTGCCCTCCACGTCATGGCCCCCGGTGTAGCTCTCCAGCAGGAACAGGTTGTAGTCGCTCAAGTGGAGCTCCAGGCAGTTGCCGCTGCCGCAGGGGCCCACGGTGAGCTGACGCGACGCGGTGCTCTGGTGGCCCACGCCGTCCGTCACGCGGTAGGTGACGGTGTACTGGCCGGACTGGGTGGTGTCGACGTTGCTGGTGGTGACGATCTTCGAGGTGAGATCCCCGGCGCAGGCATCCGAGGCGGTGGCCCCCGGGTCCACGTACGTCGAGTTGCACGAGATGTCGGACGGCCCGGGGCGCACCTGGAGCTGGGGGGGCTGGGTGTCCTCCACCATCACCGTGTGCGACAGGGGCGCGGCCTGGTTGCCGGACGAGTCCGTCGCGCCATAGGTCAGCGTGTAGCTGCCCGGCATGCCCAGGTTCACCGAGCCCGTCGTCTTGACGGGCAGCGAGCCCTCGCACAGGTCGGTCGCGGTGGCGCCCGGATCGTGGTACGTGCCGCCCGCCGCGCACTCCACCTGCTCGGCGTCCGGGCCGTTGAGGCTCAGCGTGGGCGGCAGCGTGTCCAGCACCGTCACCTCGCCCGTGCACGTCGAGGAGTTGTTCGCCCGGTCCGTGCACGTCAGGGTCACCGCCGTCTTGCCCACGCCATACGGGCCGGCGGGGCTCTGCGTGCAGCCCACCAGATCGTTGTCCTGATCATACGAGCCGTTGTCGATGTTGGCGCTCTCGCTGCAGGAGTACTGCGCCACGGCCGTCACGTTGTGGCAGAGCGCGACAGGCGCATGGCTGGCGGGCGGCGGCGGCGGCGGCGGCGCGGCGTGCGGGAGCTTGCAGGACGCGGTGCAGGTGCCGGGGTTGCCGGAGGCATCCATGCTGCGGCCGTTGTTGAGCCCCTGGTCGCACTCCTCGCCCAGGCTGGCATCCACGATGCCGTCGCCGCACCAGTGGCGGTGGCACGAATACGAGCACGTCTCCGTGAGCGGCTGGGCCGGATCCTGGGGCTGGCCATTGAGATCATCCCCCAGATCGCACTCCTCCGTGGCCGGCTGGTCCGGGGTGCCGCAGCCCGAGGCCTGGGGCATGGCGCCGCGCACCAGGACGTAGGGCGTGCTCACGAAGTGCGTCTCCTGGCCCGGATCCACGACGAAGTCCGGGTAGGGGCGCGCGCCGGGCACCTTCTTCCCGGAGGCGCTCATCGCCAGCCCCGCGAACGAGAAGTTGTGATCCGGGTACTGGGTGAACACCGAGCGCGCCGCGCACCCGTTGGCCGCGAGCGCCGGATCGGAGATGGAGTTCGAGACGTCATTGCTGTGCATCTCGATCATGTGCGCGCTGTCGGCGCAGCCCGGCACGCCCTGCACCATGAAGCTGCCGAACGGCTCCAGCAGCGCCACGGGCATGGCCGTGGTGGCGTTCTGGTAGGCGCACCCCAGCGAGATGTACATGCCGGTGCGCTTCTGCTGGGAGTTGAGCACGAACTTGATCGCGTTCTCCACGAGCTGGGGCGTGTTGTTGCTGGTGGGGTTGGTGCTGAGGATGGCGATGTCGCCGTCGACGACGTCGCCCCAGACGAAGCGGTTCTCCACCGCCGCCTGGAACGCGGAGTCATTGGCCTTGCACCCGTCGTCGCCGATGATCAGCGCCTTGTAGGCCATGAACTGCTGAGCGGTGAGGTTCTTCCACTGGCCCGGGCTCACCACGTCGATCTGCGTCGTGGGATCGATCGCCGCCACCGCCTGGGCCTCGCGGCTGGACAGCCCGCCGTTCACGCTGCTGCCCAGGATCAGCACCTTGTTGGTGCTGTTGATCTGCTGGTGAACCGTCTGCACGGTCTCCTGGGCAGGCGCGTTCAAGTTCTCGTCGGGAGCCTTGCCACAAGCGCTCGCCGCCAGAGCGGCGGCCCACAGGAAGGCTTTCCATTCGGTCTTCTTCATCATCTGGCATCCCCCACGATGCGCTGGACCACGGCAGGTCCGGTTGAAGCCACCCCGCACTGGTGAACAGCGCGGTTTCTCCAACAGCCAGGAATCCGCTTTCAGTTGGAGCTTGTGGAAGAAGTGGGTTCACCAGGGAAGAACGGCAACCTCCGGCGGTAGATGTGTGTTCAGAGGTAGAATGCTTTTCTGCTTTTGCCTGTTTCTCTGTCTGGACGCGATCACTCCCCCTGGTCTGGAGAGCGGGCTCCACGCCGGGCGCTGATCAGCCACCAACATCCTCGGCAGGAGAGCAAGGGAGCAGGCTCACGCGTTCTGTCCTGGCTTGGTATCGGGCCCGCGCTCTGCCCATCTCTATGTCTACCGGCAGGGGAACACCCCCAAGCAGCCAAGGGAGCGAGCATGGAGCTCATCGCGTACCTTCTTATTGGAGCAGCCACCGGGCTGCTCTGTCGCGTCATCCTTCCGCAGGACGTGCGGATGGGGCTGGTCCGCTTTCTGATCGTGGGCGCGGTAGGAGGCGGCGCCGGTGGGATGTTCACCGGAACCTTCTATGCCCACCAGGAGGCCTTCCGGGTGGATGTGCCCACGCTCATCGGCGCGTTCGTGGGAGCGGCCATCGCGGTCTTCGTGGTGGCCAGCCTCAGTAGGAGGAGCGCCCACGTCTAGCGGAGCGCGCCCTGCCAGGGAATTGACCTGTGGGCGGTGCTGGGTGACGGTGAAGCTCTTGTGACGACTCCGGAGAGCGGTACCGCGACGAACCCGCAGCGCCACGCGGGCATGGTGCGTTGGCTGCACCCCGCGCAGTTCATCCGCACGAGCATGGACGCGATCGTCTCGGCGGTGTTCGGCATCCGCGCCGACCAGCGGCTGATCGAGTCGGTGGTGCGTCCCCAGGAGCCTTACTTCGACTACTCGCAGCTCGAAGACGAGGAGGGCAGCTTCTGGCTCGACTACGTGGCGGACACGGGGGACGGCTGGGACTCCACGTACTGCATCGCCCGGTTGTTGGCGCTGCCGGAGATGAAGCTCGCGACGAAGGGCGGCGCTCCGCATGAGACGCAGCGGGGCCGGGTGCTCATCTTCGGTGGGGACGAGGTGTACCCGGGCGCCAGCCGCGAGGTGTACGAGGAGCGGCTGATCCAGCCCTACGAGGCGGCCATGCGGCGCTCGCACCCGCCGAGCCCGGACCTGTTCGTCATCCCGGGCAACCATGACTGGTACGACGGGCTGGCGGCCTTCATGCGGCTGTTCTGCGCGCGCCGGTGGGTGGCGGGCCGGCGCACGCGGCAGGGCCGGAGCTACTTCGCGCTGAAGCTGCCGCAGAACTGGTGGCTGCTGGGCACGGACGTGCAGCTCGACAGCGACATCGACGTGCCGCAGGTGGAGTACTTCCGCTCGGTGGCGGCGCTGATGGGGCCGAACGATCGCGTGATTCTGTGCAACGCGGAGCCGGCGTGGATCCGTGCCACCGCGACGAAGCGCCGCCGCGGCTACCTGGAGAGCAACCTCGAGTACCTTCAGGAGAAGGTGCTGGGCAAGCGCATCAGCGTCTTCATCGCGGGAGATCTCCACCACTACCGGCGGCACGAGGATCCCGAGGGCCGGCAGAAGATCACCGCGGGAGGAGGCGGCGCCTTCCTGCACCCCACGCACGCCCCCGAGGCGAAGGTGCTGCTGGACGACTACGTGGAGAAGAAGAGCTTCCCGGACGAGAAGACCTCGCGGGCGCTGGCGCGGAGGAACCTGATGCTCCTGCGCCACAGCCCGGGGTTCGGGTGGATCACCGGCACGCTGTACCTGCTGCTGGCGCTGGCGGCCTACGCGGAGGTGGGCTCGCTGGGAGTGTCCCACCTCCGGGAGGTGCTAGCCGCGGTGGCGCACAACATGGTGCTCCGGCCGCTGACGATGGTATTGGGCGTGGCGCTCATCGGGAGCATGGTCGCCTTCGCGGACGTGGCGTTCGGCCGGTGGCGGACGCTGGCGGGCACGCTGCACGGGCTGGGCCACATCCTGGGAGCGTTCCTCTGTGCCTGGGGTTCAACGTACTTCGTCGTGAGCGTGCTGGGCCTCTGTCCCCGGCTCGCGGCGGATGGCATGACGTGCACGGATGGCTGGTGGCACCTGGCGGGGAGGTTCATGTTGAGCTCGCTGCTGACCTTCCTGGCGGGCTTCTTCGTAGGGCCCTTCGTGACGGGCTTCTATCTGTGGATCAGCGTCAACGTCTTCCTCGCGCACTCGAACGAGGCGTTCGGTGCGCTGGCGATAGCGGACTGGAAGAACTTCCTGCGGCTGCGCATCGATCCGGATGGCAGCCTGATCATCTTCCCGGTGGGCGTCGCCCGCGTGCCTCGCCGGTGGAAGGAGACGCATGCCGGGCCCTATGCGCCCGCGTTCGATCCGGACGATCCGAAGGCCACCGAGCCCGAGCTCATCGAAGAGCCCGTGCGGATCTCCTGAGTCCGACGGACATCAGAAGGTGGCGGAGAATCGGCCCTTGTCCGTTTGGATCTCGATCTTCGAGGTCTCCGACTCGACCTTCCCGCGCAGGCCGCTGGTAATGCCTATCCAGGCGTAGTTGTCCTGCCCCATGGGGGGAACGACCTGGTGATGGTCGAGGATCCGCGTGTGGAAGCTCTCGAACGTCTCCGGGAGCTTCACGTCCTGGATCGTCGCCTGGACTGGCACTCCATACATGACCGAGCTGGTGGGCCGGGGAGCACCTTTATAAGGGGACTTCGTGCTCAGGGGCTTGCCGGTGAGCTCCAACTCCAGCGCGTGGCGGTGGACCGCTTCAGGCGTCGTCCCAAACGCGAGCGCGAACTGCTGGCCAAGCCCGCCACCGCCGATGCGGCCCATGTTCGCGTCAATGATGTAGGCCTTGTCATCCTTGCACATGAACTCGACATGGAAGTACCCGTTGTCGAAGCCGGAGCGTTTCACCAGGGTGGTGATGGCCTCTTTCGCGCGGTCCATCGCCGCCTGGGTGAGCCCCTCTTCCCAGGGGAACATGATGATGGACTCGGACATCCCCACCTTCTTGCGGCCGGAGAACCCCAGGAACTCCGGGCGCCCGCCGGAGACATAGCCCTCGAGGCTCACGAGCTTGCCATCCACGAAGGCTTGAGCAATCCAGAGGTCGGGCGCCAGGTGGCCGGGGATCGTCGATGAGGCCATGAGCTGCCCCAGCTTTCCGACCTCATCGGGGGAGCGCAGAACGAACGCCCCCAGCCCTCCGGAGGACCTCCGCCCCTTGACCATGATGGGGCCATGGGCGAGCAGCTCCCGGATCGCCCCCTCGGGGATGTCCCGAGCGGAGAAGACCACGGACGGGGGGCTGTACTCCGGCACCCAGTTATAGACGGCCCCCTTGTCCTTGAGCGCATCCACCACCTCGCCGAGCCCGCGAACGGACAGCCGCCGTGCGAGGTTCGAGGCCAGCCCCAGGCACGTGTCCGCGAACGAGGTGACGAACTCCACCTCCCGGAGATCGATCTCGCGCGTCAGCGCCGCCTGCATGGCCTCGACGCTGCTCGTGTCGCACTCGATGAACCGGTGCTTGACGATGTTGGCCCGCGTGTCTCCCTGGCTGAACGAGGGGCTCGTCAGGAACAGCGGGGAATAGCCAAGCTCGATGGCTGCGGCGGCGAGGTAGCCGGCTCCAACGCAAGAACTCTCGACGAAAACAACTGTCTTTTGGCTCATGAGACGGCTCCTTCTCCTTGCAACAGATGCCAGAAAATACTCACAACTGCCAGAGATACGAAAACTTCATGAAGACGCCTCGCTGGGTCTTCTCTTCGGAAGCCGCCTTCAGCGGCTCGAAGTCCTGCAGCCCCAGGTAGACCGCTGTGCCCAGGCGGTAGACATACGCGAGCAGGAGGTTGCTCTGGATGGAGCTGTAATACGTATTGACTTGCACGATTGTCCGCACCGACCACTTCGCACTGAAGTTGTACGTGACCTTAGCACGCATCAGGTTCACGTTCGCAAGCGGCGCCTCCTCTGCCCGGCGCCAGAACAGGCTCTTGATGTAGCTCAGCTCCACCTGCGCGGCGGTGGAGGGGCGGAGCGTTAACGCCAAGCCCGTATCGAGCGCCCGGCCCAGGAACGGATCCTCCACCTTGTAGTTGATGCGACGTCCCCCCTCGACATCGACGGACGCCGCCAGCCAGGGGAGAGGCGAGGTCTCCAGGTTCACGTAAGCCGATCTCACGGGGAAGTGCTGACCGGCGAAGGCCTCCTCACCGAGGTTGTACCCTCCCTTGACGGACGTGTTGCCTGCCAGCAGCAAGCTCACGGCGGGTTTGGCGAACCAGTCCAGCCGCTCGCGCGTGGTGGCGTCGTGGGTGATGAGGCCCAGCACCTCGGGTTTGACATACATCAGCCAGTTGCTATTGATTTCGAACTTGTAGGCAGCCAGCGCCTGGGTGGGAATGTAATTGACGCGGGTGAGCGCGCTCGCCTCCGCCCGGAAGCCCGCCGCATAGTACGCCGCCTCGGCCTCCAGGAGCAGGCGGCGGTCCTCCCTCCGGGCCTTGAGGTAGTAGAGCCCTCCGAGCAGCCCTCGCCGCCCCACCTCCCCGGTGCGCGAGAAGGAGGCCTGGGCGGTGACCGAGTAGAGGTCCGCGAGCTGCAGCTTCCCATCCAGCGACACGAGATCATGTTGAGCCGCCCTGCGCTCGAACGATGGCTCGAGGATCTGCTTGTCCGCTACGAAGAGACCGACCCGGGAGCCCGGCAGGAGATCCATGCTGAACCGGCCGACAGTCGTCAGCGCCTCCTTCCCGCTCGAGTCCTCGAAGCCGGAGGCACGCCCTGTCCCGCCGGGGAGCGTGGGATCTTCCTGAATCCGCGAGGGCGGAGGGGTGACGTCCCAGGCGCTGAGGACTCCCATCACGTACCGCCCCTCCTTGCCGGTGAGCTTCAGCCCGGCCTCGGCGTCGTTGATGGAGCGCGTGTAGAGCAGGGGAATGGGCGTCTCGAAGATATCCAATCCCTCCAGGAAGAAGGGGCGCTTCTCCTCGAGGTAGAGGGGGTAGCGAAGGTTGTAGTCGAGCTGGTCGCTGTCCGCCTCCACCTGGCTGAAGTCCGGGTTGAGGGCCAGGTTGAGGACAGTCCCCCCGCTGATGCCGTAGCGGACGTCCAACCCCGGGTCGATGACGCCCGGTTGCTTCCCACCGAGCAGCCGCCCCTGGTCCCAGGTGAACGGCTCGTGGGCGCTGCCTTCTCCCGAGTAGCGCATGCGCACGCTGGGGAGCAGGTCGAGATCATACCCCCTCTGGAGGCCGTACATCCCTTGCAGCGTACCCACCTGGGCCAGCGGGGGACCGCGATCCGCGCTGCTGGCGGGCCAGATGTCGAACTGAGCCCTGGAGCCTGTCTCCACCGCCAGGATGACCCCCCAATCCTGTCGTTCCGTCATGGGAAAGCGCACCGTTCGGAAAGGGATGCGCAGCTCCACGGAGTACCCATCCGCGAGCACCTGGCCCTCGGAGTCCCAGACTCCATCCCAGGGAATGGCGACATTGCCATCCTGGACGACAAAGGAGTCCCGCTGGATGCCCAAGGGGTTGACCTTGAAGACATATGCGTTGTCGCTGCTGGAGAAGGGCTTCAGGTAGACGAGGATGGCGTCATCATTCCCGAGCTGGTCTCGCTGGAAGATGTGCGCATGCGTGATGCCAGGAGGCTGGGTGATCCGCGCCCCGACGTACAGGGCCTGCTCGTCATAGAAGATGCGGAACTCCGCATCGCCAAACCCAGGACCGCCTTCGACAGGCTCGAGGCGCGTCAGGCCTCGGACGACCGAGGCCTGCGCCCAGAGCCCCTCCTTCAAGAGTCCATCGAGGGAGATCGCCCGCCCATCGAGCCGTGCGATGGCGACCTCCGAGGGGGTGATGAACTGAGCGCTTGCGCTCGGTGGGGCCAGCGCGGGCTCCCCGGCGAGCGCTCCTCCCGCGATGAGGCATGTCAAGAAGATCGCCTTCAACATGTTCTCGACGCCATCACGCCTGGAAGGGCGGGAGACCTCCTGTATCAGACGACCCCGCTCGCATCCGCCGTGGCCGCCACCTTGCGCTGGGCCAGGGCGATGAGGCCCGCCGGCACGAACAGAAAGCCCGCGAGCAGGAAGTATGCGCCTGAGAGGCTGCGCTCCCCCACAAAGCCAACCAGGAGGGACACTCCAATGGAGATGATCAGGCTGGCCATCGAGATGGTCGTCATGGCCCGGCCCACGAAGGCCGCTTCGACGTGACGGTAGACGATGGACTTCGACAACACCTTGAACATTCCCGCGAATGTCCCCACGGCGGTGTAGGTGACGATCGCCAGGGGCACGGACCGGGAAGACACGAACAGGACCAGCGAACCCGCCAGGAGCGCGAGGGCGATCATCGTCACGCCGCCCAGCTGCCGCCGTTGTGCCAGTCCGACACAGATCATGGCGGACAGGATTCCTCCCGTACTGACCGCCGCGTCGATGAACCCGAGCGTCATGGGAGTGCCGTGGAGCAGATCCTCGTTGAACGGCGCGATGAGGATGTTGAGCGCCTGCATGAGCGGTAGGGAGAGGCTCGCCGCCAGGCTGGCGTAGAAGAGCGGACCGCGGCCCTGCACGTAGCGCCACCCCTGTTGGATGTCGCGAAGCCAGCCCGCCTCGGCGGCTGCCACGGGCTCGCGCGCCTGCGGGCGGCTGCTGAGGCGCAGGCGCCAGAGGATGAGCGCGGCCAGTGCGTAGGCCACCGCCGCGCAGAGCATCGTCTGCGCCGTCCCCAGGTAGGTCATGAGCGCGCCGGCGGCGAGCGACGAGAACATCAGGCCGACCTGCCAGGCCCCCTGCATGAAGGACTCACCGCGCACATACTCATCCTCACCGAGCAGCTCGCGGGTGATCGAGTCTGTCGTTGGAGACAGAAAGTAATAGAACGTGTCGTTGAGGATGATCGCCGCATAGACGAAGACCAACGAGGCATGGTCCGTCAGGAGCAGGCCCGCCGTTGTCGCGATCAACGCCGCTCGGGCCACCAGAGACGCGAGCGCCAGGGTCCTCTTCTCCAGCCGGTCGATCACGGCACCCGCGAACGGAGCCAGCACGATCGATGGCACCATCGTCAGGATGAACATCCAGCTCAGCGCCGTGACGTTGTTGGAGATCTTCTTGACGATCAGGATCGAGGAGAGGATGAACAGCCCATCCCCAAACAACGTAGCCAATGAGGACAAAAACAGGAGGCGAAAGCCCGGGTGAGCGGGGAGCAGTCTCTTCATCTCGTCACCTGCTCGAGCTCATGGCTGGGCCTGGATGCGCACGGTCCGGAACAGCTCGGTCAGGAACGCCTCCACGTCCGCGGTGTCTCTCCCCTGAATGATGCCGGAGATGGGTGAGTCCTCGGGCGCATAGGTGATGTGGTCCGGCGAGGGGTGGCCGTCGGGCAGCTGGACCCAACGCACGACATGCGGATCACGCGCGAACCGTTCCGCTCCCACGATCTTCATCCCACCGCGCCCAACGTTGTGTCCGGGAAAGACAAACCAGCCATAGGCCGGCGCAGTGCGCTGGTGGCGCGCCGCCGCCGTCAAGTCGACCCGCCCGAAGACCTCGACCGACAGCATGACCCGGTAGAGGTGCGCGCCGCGCCCAAGCTCCACCACGTCAACGATCGAGCAGGCTCCGGCGCGGGCTCCCATCTCGATGAACACCGGCCCCTCGCCCGAAAGGATCCCCTCCAGGTGGAACACGCCGTTGTGGTGCCCCAGCGCGCGGGAGCAGGCCTCGGCAAAGCGCTCCAGGTCCGGACGCGGGCCGAGCTCCACCGAGCCCAGCGGCAGCCCCCGAGCGTACTCGAGCGGAGTGTTGAGGTTGCGGCTGGCCATCGCCACCTGCAGCCGGCCATCCACGATGGCGGCGTCGACATGGAACACTGGCCCCTCGACGAACTCCTCGAGCTCGAACTGCTCGATCCGGAAGGACCGAATCCCCGTCGTCCCCGCGCCAACCGCCGCCACTGCATCGGCCGCCGTGGGAAACGTGAGGGTGTCCCGGCTGCACGCTCCGTCACGCGGCTTGAGAACGGTCTTCCCTGTCCACGGAGGCGTCCCCGCGCTTCCGGAGACGAGCGCTTCGCACGAGATAAAACGTGGCGCGCGCAGCCCAGCCGCATGGATCGCGCCCTTCATCTTCACCTTGTCGCGAACGGTCAGGATCTCCTCGGGACGCTTGCCGGGGATGTTGAGCCGCTCGCGCACGCGGGCGGCGTCGAGGAGCTCGAACTCGGACAGTGAGACCACTCGCTCCGGGGTGGGTTTGCCGACCAGGACGGCGAGCACCTCTTCCCAGGTGGCGGCAATCCCCGGCCGCTCCAGCTTCTGGCAACGGAGTCCACTCGGGATGTCCGCCAAGGCTGCCTTCGGACCGATGTAGAGCACCTCGTGTACATCGTGATCGATGACC
Source organism: Hyalangium sp. (assembly GCF_045802625.1). NCBI lineage: Bacteria > Pseudomonadati > Myxococcota > Myxococcia > Myxococcales > Archangiaceae > Hyalangium > Hyalangium sp. Next base: position 98,860 of record NZ_JBJMQP010000108.1, read on the forward strand.
TTGTCGTAGCCGACCTCGGCAAACGGGACACGGTGCAAGACGCAGATTCTCATGTCATCTCCACAGGAAGCACGAGGGGCGGAACATACCATAGGGACTGGGAAAGAAAAAGGCCAAAGCCCTTCTGGCGCGGTGCCAATCCGCGGCCGCGAGATGAATCGCCAATTGCTATGTGCATTTACGAGGACGAGGGATCTTGAAGCCTACTCAGACAGTTGAGCGTGTCAGCAATACCTCATGAGTTGCTTGAAATGTGGGTCTTGCGTGATTTGCACAAGTGGCTTGACTTGCATGTTTTCCAGTGGAAAGATGCCGCTCCCAATTCAGTGATGTGCTGGCTCCTCCGGGAACGGAGAACCGTGGCACATCTGCGTTATCCAGAGGCACCCCGCGAGTTTGACTTCATCAATGCTGGCCTTCAGCCGGGAGATGTCGAATGCATATCGTCTTTGTGCATACCCCCATGGCAACTGTCCCCGTGTCCGAGCGCAAGGACTTCTGGAGAAATTTCGATATTCGATATCACGCGGCCCACCCGGGACTGAGACACATGAAGAATGTCCTCTGGGAACTGCCGCACTGGATGCATTGGCTCGGCGGGGTTCTGGTCGACGCGGGCTATACGTCCTTGGAGGCCATTGATCTCTACACCTCCGAGTGCACGCTCGAGGGCATCCATCGCGGGCGCCTCGAGGAAGCGCTGCGTCAGAGTCCCGGGGACATCTACCTGCTCTCCCCCATGACACCGAATCTCCACTTCGCGTTGGAGATCGCCACGCTCATCAAGGAGCTCTATCCTCGAAGCAAGACAGTCCTGGGGGGCGTCATCGCGACCCCGCTGCATCGGCAGATCGCGAGCCACCCCCATGTCGACTATGTCATCCATGGCCGCGGCGAGCATGCGTTGCCCGATCTCGTCCGGGCGATCGAACGGGGGGCTGACATTGAGAAGGTCGGGCACCTTTCCTTCAAGGCTCCCGATGGGACGGTGGTGACCACCCACCGCACCTATCCCTGGATGCCCGTCAACCAGATCCCCAAGCCGAAGATCGATCTGTTCGACCGCTCTGTCGGTGAGGACATCCGGTACCTACGCCAGGTCTATGGCCTGGGGTGTCCGTACAAGTGCTCGTTCTGCACGATCCAGACGATTGGCCAGAAAGCCGATTACTTCCACACCGACCGCGCGATCGCCGAGATACATGACTATCGTGCGCACTATGGCGAGCATCACAACGTCTATTTCGGCGACGAGACCTTCACCGTCAACAAGCCCCGGACGTTGGACATGTGCGCGGCCCTGCGCCAGGACGGGACCATCAAGTACGATATCCAGACACGCCTGAACTGCCTCATGGATCGCGACGTCCTCAAGGCCTTGAAGGGGAGTGGGTGCTGCTGGATCGAGATTGGAATCGAGACCTTTAACCAGGAGACCCAGGATCAACACAAGCAGCGCATGAAGCTGTCTGAGGTGGAGGAGACCCTCGCGCGGATTCGCGACGAGGGTCTGGCGGTGTGCTCGTTCCTCGTCAATGGCTTCCCCAATCAGTCCCTCGACGACATGCAGCGCTCCATCGATTACGCCTGCTCGCTGATCGAGAAGGACCTCCTCCAGGCGTCATACCTGTTTGGGCTCGTCCCTTATCCCGGGAGCGATCTCTACGAGAACCCTGAACGGTACGGGATGAAGCTCCTGCACCATGACTACCGCCTGTATCATGAGGAGATGGTACCCGTTTACGAGACGTCGTTCGCCCGCCCCGAGGAGAGCCACAAAATGTTCTTGAAGGGGCTCGGCCAGCTTGCCCAGGCCATGAGCGGGAGGTCGGCGCTGCTGGCTCCGCCCCCGGACGTTCACGAGGGGCAATACGGCTCGTTCTGGCATGGCTCCCACGTCTGAGCCTGATCCGGAGACAAAATAGACTCACACGTCCCTCAGCATCTCACCCTCACATGAAAGGTCGCCATGATTAGCGAGGCCCAGTACACGAAGGTTGACAGTGAAATCCAGGCGCTGCTGCAGATGCCCAACAAGCAGTATGCGACGTTGGCGCCGAAGCTGGAGGCCCTCATCAGCGATACCTACGGGGCCTTGAGGACGGATACCAACCCCGTCATCACCAATCTCCCGCACTGGGACATCGATGATCTGAAGTTCCTCGTGAAGGAGTACTCGGGCTTCTCCAATGAGTCCATCCACATGTTCTACGATGCGACCATCCGGCTCCGGTGGGATGGCGTCAAAGCGGAGGTCGACCGCAACGTGGCGGAGGAGATGGGCGCGCTGACGGATGGGATTCCGCACCTGGAGCTGATGCGCCGTGGGTATCGCGAGGACCTGGGCGTCGAGACCGATGGCGTGGAGTATTCCGCCTGCACTCGTGGGTTCCTCGACCGGATGCGCAGCTGCTTCCGCAACGCCAACAACGCGTTCGTCTGCGGCGCGCTGCTGGCCTTCGAGGCCACCGCGACCTTCGAGTTCAAGGGCGTGGAGAAGATCCTGAAGACGCTCAAGGCGCGTCAGGGAGGGGAGATCGCGAAGAACTCCCTGACGGGGATTTATATCCAGGGGCATGTGGCCGATGCGGCCCCGGGCGGGAACCCCGAGGACGACCACTACGCAGGCATGCGGAATGCGATCGGGAAGTACGTGACGGCGGAGAATGCCTCGGATCTGGTCCGCGGCTTCGTGTCCGTTTGCACCGCGCTCAACGCCTGGTGGGAGCAGCTCGCGATCGAGGTCTACGTCAACAGGCTGACCCGGCGGACCCAGGCCGAGCCCAGAGGGAATGAGGCGCACGCCCCGCCCGCTCGCGCGGCGGAAGTCCGGGCGTAGCGGCTCGAGCGGCCAGCAGGGACAGTCGTCCTGTCCGGGGCGGCTGTCAGCGGCGGCGAGACGCTACTTCGCCGCCTGCTTCTCGCGAACCAACCCCTCTTGCGCCACGCTGGCCACCATCCGGCCGTCGCGGGTGAAGATGTGCCCGTACGCCAGGCCGCGCGCATTGCCGGCCCAGGGGCTGGCCATGGAGTACAGCAGCCAGTCGTTCATGCGTAGGTCGCCGTGGAACCAGAGCGCATGGTCCAGGCTGGCGATCTGCAGGTTGGGCTGCATGAAGCTCTTCCCATGCGGCAGCATCGCGGTGCTGATGAGGTTGAAGTCCGAGGCATAGGTGAGCAGGTACTTGTGCACCTGCGGATCCGACGGCATCTCGCCGTGGGCCCGGAACCAGATGGCCTTGCGCGGCTCGGCCACATGGGGCGCGAACGGATCCACATAGTCCACCGGGCGCATCTCGATGGGCTTGTCCCCCAGGAACTTCTCGCGCAGCCGCTCGGGGATGCGGTCCGCGTGGCGGCTCAGCAGCTCGATGTCCGTCGGGAGGCCCTCGGGGCCGGACACCTGGGGCATGGTCGCCTGGTGGGAGGCGCCCGGCTCCTCGCCCTGGAAGGACGCCATCATCGTGAAGATGGGCTGGCCCTTCTGGATGGCCACCACGCGCCGGGTGCTGAAGCTGCCTCCGTCTCGCACGCGGTCCACGGTGTAGACCACGGGCAGGGTGGCATCCCCGGGGCGCAGGAAGTAGCCGTGCAGCGAGTGCGCGTGACGCGCATGCTCCACCGTCTTGCTGGCGGCCGACAGCGACTGGCCCAGCACCTGGCCGCCGAAGAGCTGCCGGTAGCCCAGGTCCTGGCTGCGGCCTCGGAACAGGTTCTCTTCGATGGGCTCCAGCTCCAGGAGCGCCAACAGATCATTCAGGACACGGCTCATTCTCGGATTCACCTTCAGCCCAGCACGAGAGGCAGCGCCTTATAGCCGAGGCTGAGCGGGGCGGTGTTCTGTCTCACCGCGGGCCCCGCTCCCCGGGCGAGCGTGGGGAACCGATCCAGCAGCGCGTTCAGGGTGATGCGAGCCTCGAGCCGCGCCAGGGGCGCCCCCAGGCAGAAGTGGGTGCCGAGCCCGAACCCCAGGTGCTGGTGGTTCGTTGGCCGCTCGGGCCGGAACGACTCGGGATCCTCGAAGAGGGCGGGATCTCGGTTCGCCGCGCCGTAGAAGATGTCCACCAGCTCGCCCGCGGGGATCTCCACCTCGCCGATGCGCACGGGGCGCGTCGTCACCCGGGGGAAGCGCTGCACGGGGCTCTCGTAGCGCAGCGTCTCCTCGATGAGGGGCTCGACGAGCGAGCGATCCTCGCGCGCCCGCTGCCAGAGCTCCGGGCGATCGGCGAGCAGGGCCAGCATGTTGCCGATGAGGTGGGTGGTCGTCTCGTTGCCGGCGATGAGCAGGAGCGCGGCGAAGCTGCGGATGTCCGCATCGGAGAGGGCGGCGCCTTCGACCTCGGCCTGGACGAGCGCCGAGATCAGATCCGAAGCCGGCTGCGCGCGGCGCGCGGCGACGGACTGTCCCAGGTAGCCCATCAGTTGTTGGAACCTGCGGGCGCGCTCCTCCGCTGGAATCCCCACGTAGCCAATCACTCCCTCCGACCAGAGCTTGAAGGACGGGTAGTCGCTGTCCGGAACGCCGAGCATCTCGGCGATGACGCGCATGGGGAGGGGAATGGCGTACGCCGCCATGAGCTCCACGGGGCCTCGGCCCGCGGTGTCGAGCAGCTGGCTCGCGATGCCGCGGATCCACTCCGAGAGCTCGGCGATGCGCTGCGGGCTGAACGCCTTGCTCACGAGCCGCCGCAGGTGGGTGTGCAGGGGCGGATCATCGTGCAGCAGGGTCATCTTGGGCATCGCCTTGAGCACGGTGGTGTTCTGCGAGGAGAACGTGGCGGGATCCCGGATGGCGGCGAGCACGTCCGCGTGGCGCATCAGCCCCCAGGCGTAGAGCGGCTCGCTGCGCCCGGTCATAGGGCCCGGCGGCAGCCGCAGGTAGCGCACCGGGTTGGGGCCTCGGAAGGCCAGATAGGCGGGGTAGGGGTTGGCGATCCCCTCGGGGGTGCCGAGCACGTCGGGTGAGAGCGAGGCGGTGGCGTACATGGCGCTCATCAGACTTCACGGAGCGCGGGCACGACAACCCCCCGAGAGGCCCGAGGCGGGCCTCCCTGGCGCCATGTCTTCAGGGTTCAGCGCGTACGGCTCGCCTCAGGTCCCAGCATCCCCTGAGGGCGTGCCGCCGTCCGTGGCGGGGGTGCTGCCGCCGACCCCCTCCTCGGTCGAGCCAGCCTCCGCGGGCGCGGCGCCGTTGGCCACCTCGCCCCCGGCGCCCACCCTGCCACCGGTGACCGGAGCGCCGCCCTCCTCGGGGGTGAACTCCAGCATCTCCACGAAGGCCTGGCCCGGCAGGCGGAAGTCCATGCCCGTCACGCGCTCGCGGCCCTGAAGCTCGAAGAGCTGCTGCGCCACCGAGCCCGCCTGGATGCGCTGATCCGAGAAGATGATGTAGACCTTCACCGTCCCTTCCTCGGGCGGGACGCGGAAGCTCGAGTTGGCGATGGGCCGGCCCGCATCGCATTTGATGGAGCGGTTCTCCCGGGTCATCGTGAGCTGCCGGATGATGCCCTTCTGCGACACCGTATAGAGCAAGCAGTAGGGCAGCTGCCCTTCGTTCGGAACGACCTCCATCGTGGAGCCGCTCACCTTGCGGACCTCCGCGCGTGAATGAGTCGCTTCCGTGCCCTTGCTACAGCCCACTCCGAGCGCCAACACTGCCACGGCCCATGACCACCGCGTCATGTGTCCCTCCCTGAGGCATGGAATCTGCGTCTGCCCCCGGCAGCCTACCCTGGACGTAACCCCTGAGGGAGGCATGTTCGTTCCCTGGAGGACGTTGGCGAGCGCTCCCGTGGCTCAGGGACGTTGATAGACGACGATCTGGGGCGTCTCGTCCAGGTAGAGCCCGGTGACGGGAGTCCGGGTGCCGAACGCCTGCCAGATGTTGAACTCCTGCTCGCGGAACTCCTGGTGGTACTGGTACGCGACGATGTCCGCGTCGAACGGGCTCCACACCATCTGCAAGTCCGGCCGCAGCATGCCGTTCTGCTGGTAGTGCTGGAACGAGTAGCCCGTCACCTCGTGCAGGTAGAGGCGCGCGCCGGGCCTGGCGTGCTCGTTGATCCACGGCAGCACGCTGGTGACGTGGCTGGACCAGAACTGGCGCTGCATGCCCAGCGAGGCCGCGCCGGGGATGCCTCCCGCCAGCTCCGAGTAGAAGGCCGTGCCGTACGGGAACACCTGCACCAGCCCGAGCAGCGCGGGCGCCATCAGCAGCGCGAACACCGGCGCCGCCACCGCCGCGAAGGGCAGGGAGGGGCGGCGCGCTCGCAGCACCTCCACCAGCGCCGAGCAGCCGCGGACCACGGCCGTGCCCGCGAGCAGGCCCAGGAAGGGCATGGACGGTAGCCAGTGCTTCACCCCGCCGAAGTGCGGCACCTGCGGGTGGCTGATGATGAGGATGGAGAACGCCGCATTCGCCGCCACCAGCAACTCCGGGGTGGAGGGGCGGCTCACCCACGGCCGGGTGCGTGCGGGCAGGCTCAGCAGCCCTCGGCCCACCACGGTGAGCCAGCCCAGCGCCATGGGGACGAAGAGGCTGGTGGGCACGGTGAGCGCCGTTTTCACCACCACGTAGCTCAGGGGGAAGGGCGGGGCGCGCATGAGCTCGCCCAGGTAGAACCAGGCGTAGTGCTCGTGCGTGGCGTGGAAGTTCAGGTACCAGGCCACCCGATCCACCGGGTGGTGCCAGAGGTAGGGCCAGTGCAGGTAGAAGAGGATGGGCCCGAAGAGCGCCATGGTGGCGATGGGGATCAGCGCGCGCGCGGTGGGCTCGCTCACACGGTACAGCTCGCGCAGCACCCAGAAGGCGCCCACCGCCAGCCCCACGAAGAGCAGCACATGCGGGCTCAGCGGGATGAATTTCTTCTGGAAGCCCACGGGGTTCTGCGCCACGTAGAGCAGCGCGTAGAGCACCGTCACCGCGGCGAACAGGCCCACGAAGCGCCAAGCGCCCTCGCGCGCCGCCGGCGAGGCCTTGCTCTCCTGCCACGCGCGCCACAGGGCGAACGGCACGAGCATGAACGGCATGAACAGCGCGTTGTGCTTGGTAGCGATGGCCAGCCCGAACGCCACCCCGCACCACACCCCCCAGCGCCTATCCTCCATGGCGCGCCAGAAGCTGTAGATGACGAGCAGCCACATCGCCGCCACCGGCATGTCGAACGCCGCCAGCTCCGCGTTGAAGTAGTGGCGAGGCACCAGCAGGAACGAGAGGGCGGCGAACAGGCCCACGGCGCGCCCGTAGACGGCGCTGCCCAACAGGAAGGTGAGCGCCGGCACCAGGGCCGCCATCGCCAGCGCGGGCAGGCGGAGGGCCGTCGCGGGCCGCAGCCACCCCAGCGCCTGGTGGAACAGCAGGTGCGACAGCCCGTAGAGCTCCTTCATCAACGCCGGGTGCTCGTGGTTGACGTCCCACGCGCCCACGATGGCCGGGTCCGTCATCGCCACCGAGGGAGAGTGGAAGAGCATCCGGAACCAGTTCGCGTAGCTCTCCGAGGCGGCGAAGTAGATGCCCTCGTCGCGCACGAAGCCCACGGCCCGCTCGGTGAGGAAGAGCGTCACGAAGGCCAGTAGCCAGAGCGCCACGGCGATGAGCCGCTCGTCTCGAGTGGCAGGCCGTCCCCGCATTACAGGCTCCCTCCCGCCGGGCCGAGCGCGAACACATCCAGGCACAGGTGGCGCAGCTCCGGGTTGTCCGCCTGGGACCAGATCTTCACCGTGCGAGGCGCTCCCGCTGGCAGGGTGACCTCCGCCTTCTGCACGCCGGGCACGCCCTGCGGCACCACCACGTCCAGCAGGGGCTGGCCGCTGCGCGCGTCATCCACGCCCATGTGGATGTTGCTCAGGTGGGGACGGCTGTAGGTGTACTCGAAGGTGATGCCTCCCTCGAGCCGCAACCCCGTGCCGGCCGGGACGTTGTCGAACTCGGCCACCAGCCGATCCTTTCCGCCGGGGGGGTGCATCCACAGGCAGTGGCGGGGCTCGTAGAGGATTTCATGCCACTCGGGCGCCACGTAGAGGTGCGGCGGGCCGGGGCAGCGGTGCGCGTGCCCATCGAACGGGCAGGGCCGCCGCGTGCCGTCGGGAGACTCCAGGTAGACCCGGGCGCGGGCGTACGCCTCGGAGGCCACGAAGAGGTGCGGCCGGTAGCGGCCATTCGTGTACGGCGTCAGCATGAGGTTGCCGGCCTGGAAGGGCTGCCCCGCCGCGGTGCGTCCCGGCAGGAAGGTCGCCAGGAAACCCTGCTCGTCCGCGTTGGGCAGTTGCGGCTCGCCCAGCACCCAGATGCGCGGGTGCGCGTTCAGGTCATCGCGGTCCGAGCCGAAGTAGCCATACACCGGCACCTCCGGCGGCAGGTACAGCCGCGCGCGCTCGGTCCACCAGGGAAAGAGCAGCACCGCGTCGCCCGGCCTCAGCTCCGCCCGGAGCCGCTCGCTCACGGCGCGGTAGTCCGCCTCGCTGGGGAACGTCCCCGGCAGCCGCGCGTAGAACAGCAGGCACAGCAGCGCGACAACGAGCATCACCCCAAGCTCTACGAGTGGAAGCGTGCGCGGCAGCGGCTTGTGGGCAGGGGTGTCGTTCAAGAGCCTGATCCCCGCCTTCTCCCAAGGGGAGAGGGGACTGTCCAGACGTTACCAGCGGCCTGGAAGCTCTCGAAGTATCAGACCCTGGGCCGCTGCACGAGGCTTGCCCGAGCCGCTACTCGCCCCGGAGGCTGAGGCCCGGGTCCACCTTGGCCGCACGCCTCGCCGGCAGCCACGCGGCGACGAGGCCCACCGAGCCCAGCAGCACCGCGACTCCCAGCAGCGTGGGGACATCCGAGGGAGTGACGCCATAGAGCAGGCTGCGCACCGCCTGCCCGAGCCCCACCGCCGCGGGGACGCCCACCAGCAGCGCGAACCCCACCAGCCGCCCGGCGGCGCCCACCACCAGCCCCACCAGGCTGCGCTCGGTGGCGCCCAGCGCGCGGCGGATGGACAGCTCCCGCATGCGCTGGGTCACGCTGTAGGACATGACGCCCCAGATGCCGAGCGCCGCCAGCAGCAGGGCGAGCCCCGACAGGCAGGAGAGTAGGGTGAGCAGCTGCTCGTGACGTTGCCGGCTCCGGGCCACCAGCGTCTCGAACTGCTCCAGCGCGGGCACCGGCAGCTCGGGGTCCACACTGCGCACCGCCTCGCGCACCTGCGCCAGCGTGGGCACGGGCGAGCCTCGGATGAGGAGGAACAGCTGCGGCGTGGGCTGCTGGGCCACGGGGACATAGAAGGCCGGGCCGGGAGTCTCCGTGAGATCTCCGTGGCGCACGTCTCCCACCACGCCCACTACCGTCCACCGGGTGTCCCCGCCGAACGACCAGCGGGTGCCCAGCGGCTCCTTGCCGCTGAGGAAGGCGTGCACGAAGGCCTCGTTGACGACGGTCACCGGGAGCGCGCCCTTCGTGTCGTCCGCGGTGAAGAGGCGGCCGCGCTTGAGCGGCACTCCCAGCGCCTCGAAGGCGCCGGGGCTGACGATGCGGTCCTCGGCGTACTGGGGCGGACCCGAGTCATCCATGCCCTCCATCGTGATGCTCGACGAGGTGGTGGAGCCTGCCAGGTGGAGCTCCCGCTGCAGCCCCACGGACTTGACGCCGGCAATGGCGGACACGGCCTGCTCCAGCCGGGCGGAGACCTGGGCGCGAGCGGCGTCGTCCGGGTAGCGCTGGGCGGGCAACTGCAGCGCCGCGGACACCACGCCCTCGGGATGGAAGCCCAGCTCCACGGAGGCCAGGTGCGAGAGCGTGCGCACCAGCAGGCCCGCGCCCGTGAGCAGCACGAGGGCCAGCGCCAGCTGCACCACCACGAGCGCGGCGCGCAGCGGCTGGCGAGCGCCGGTGGAGCCATGGCCGCCGGCCAGCAAGGGCAGCAGCCCGGTCCGGGAGGCATCGATGGCGGGGACCAGCCCGAGGATCCCCGCGACCCCGCCACACAGCCCGGCGGCGAAGAGCAGCACGGGCAGGTGCAGCTCGGGCGCTGCGACGATCCGCAGCTGAGCCGGGAGCAGCACGGTCAGCAGATCCGTGCCCCAGAGGGCGAGGATCAGCCCCAGGGCGCCGCCCATGAGCGACAGCAGCAGGCTCTCCGCGAGCGCCTCCCGCAGGCGGTGGCCCAGGCCCGCCCCGAGCGCCACGCGGATGGCGCCCTCGCGCCGCCGGTGCACCGCGCGAGCCAGCAGCAGGTTGGCCACGTTGGCGCAGGCAATGAGGAGGACGAAGGCGGCCGCGCCCCAGAGGGCGAACACCATGGGGCGGATGCGTCCGGTGACGGCCTCCTGCCAGGACAAGGCGTACACGCTGTGCGGAGGCTCGGTGCCTGTGTCCTCCTCTGGAGGGGGGCGAATCAGGGCGCTGCGGTGGATGGCGGCCTGGCGCGCGGACTCCAGCGACACGCCGGGCTTCAGCCGGGCAATCACTGTCAAGAAGTGCTCGCCCTGGGCCTCTGGGGAGGTGTCCAGCAGGAGCGGCAGCCAGACGTCGGCCTCGCGGCTGGAGTCTCCCAGCATGAAGCCCGCGGGCATGACTCCCGCGACGTGGACGGACTTGCCATCCAGCCACAGCGTCTGGCCGGGGGCCGCCGCGGCGGTGGAGAACAGCCGGGTGGCGAGCGCATACGAGATGAGGGCGGTGGGGGCGGCGCCGGGCTTGGCGTCCTCGGGCTCCAGCGAGCGGCCGGCGGCGGGCGCCACGCCCACGGTGGACAAGAGGTTGGGAGTGGTCTCGACGGCGGTGAGCCGCTCGGGCACCTCGCCCCCGGTGCGATTGACGGAGGTGTAATGGAAGCCCGTCACGCTGCTGAAGGCGCTGGTCTCCTCGCTCCACGCCGCGGTCTCGGGAGGGGAGGGGCTCGCGTCGTTCTTCTGGGGCATGGTGCAGTACAGGCGCACCAACTGCTCGCTGTGAGGGAAGGGAAGCGGGCGCAGCACGAGGGCATGCACCATGCTGAAGATGGCGGTGTTGGCCCCCAGCGCGAGCCCGAGCGTGAGCACCACGGCGAGGGTGAAGCCGGGGGTGCGGCGCAGGCCGCGCCAGGCGAACCGGACATCTCGGAGGAAGGCTTCCATGGAGTGGTATCAAGCAGGTTTCGCACCAACCCGCGAGAGGGCCTGAAGCCCCTCACGCCAGAGCGGGGCCGCGAGCAAGCCAGCGCGGGACAGTGTCCGGAAATGGGACGCCCCGTTCCGAACGCGCACACTCCTGGGCCGCTGAGATTCAGAAGAATTGCTGCGCCGCGTTGTGGGGGCGGCTACTTGCCGGCTTCTCCTCAAGGGCTTCACCCGCCGGGTCCTTTCGGAGGCCAGGTGGGTGGGGCTCAAGATGCCTCTCGGTCTTCCAGGAGGCAGCATGTTCAGGAGGTTGTGCTGGGCTGGAGTGCTATGGCTGTTGAGCGGACTGTGGGGGTGCTCCGCTCCGAATCCGAACGTCCGAGTGCGGCGGTTGGAGAACAGGCTCTTGGAAGTGGACGGGCCATTGGCCGGCCCCTTCAAGACGCTGGAGGAACTGGCCCAGAATGCATGTGAGCTGATGACGAGCCAGCCTGGAGCGTCAAATGGTGCCTACGGGTTTGAATACTGTGCGCTACACTACTACTCGGCCTCGGGAGGAGGATTCTTCCTGAGCTACCTTTCCAACATCGCAGGAGATAAAGCGGGTGGTACGAAGTACTGCGAGATGCCCCAAGCGCTGAGGGACCCCGAGCACGGAGATGCGCTGCTGCTCGGCAGTGATCATACACATCCCTACCCCCGAGGCTTCTCGAAGAAAGATCTCAGCAGCAAGGCGCGCTGGACTCCCGTGCGGTTCGTTGACCCTGTCACTCGCCAGATAAGGGAGCGCGACATGATGGTCTTCTTCCGGGAGAGGACGGGGACGTGCAAGGCCTATAATTTTAACAACGCTACCCGGGTGATTACCGCGTTGCGTGACGGCCAGTGGATCGCCATTGGTAAAGCTGACGACGAAGGAGATGTCCAGATGTTCGAGGGGAAGGGATGGTTCCAGTGAAGCTCTTGGATGAGGCCAATGTAATTCAAGCGAGACATTGAGAATGAAGAGATTGTTTTTCTTTCTTTTTTTCTGCTCGACGCTGTTACCCGGTTGCTCGTACTTTGGCTATTACAAGTATGAGAAAGCGGTGAGAGCCCCACCCAGTCTGGCCGAGAAGGTGCAGTTTCCTGATTCATATAAAGGGGGCATCCACACGGATGGACGCCTGACACGGGCCCTCGCCGTGGCAATGAATGATTATCTACCGCCTGGCGCAAAGCTCACAGGGGATAATCAGCACGTAGCACAGTGCCTCTCTCGGTGGGACACGTATGACATCTATATTCAGCGTGCTAGTGATGATCTGTTTTTCATCTATTTCTTTCCCATCCTCGCCCGATGCGGCTTGGATGACTCCCTCATCATGGACGCTGGAGCAGAGTATGCGGTGGATGGGGAAGGCCGGATTCTCGAAGTTCATTGATGCTGGTGCCCATGGACTGGCGCCCTGAGTCATGTCTACCGCTTACGGATTCTTCACGGGAGCGGAGGTGGGGGGATGCTTACGTCCGGGAGAGCAGGCGCAGAATGAGGGGGCGCAGAGAGGGCTCCACGACGAGGTGGTTCCTCAGCGCGCGAGGCAGCCGCACGCCCTGCAGGTGCCAGGTGCCGTGCTCATCCCGGAAGGGTTCGGACAACTCCGGGCCTCACCGGTGAGCAGGCTGCTTGCTTGCCCTGGTGGCAGGCCTGAGCTCACCCGAGCGATGTGGGAATTAGCGGACACTGACTGGCTTCTCGCCCTCCAGGGCCGTTCTTAACCTACTCCGCAGATTCCAGCAGGAGAGGCGTGAAGGCATGAGTCCCAAAGGACTGAGCGCCGCGCGAGCGGATGTCACGCATTACTTCCACGTGCACGAGGCGCGGAGCCTGGCAGCGAAGGCGCGCGTGCTGTGTCAATCGCCCGGCCTGTGGGCCCTGGTGCTCTACCGGTTGGGGCGTTCCTGGCGCGGCCACCCCTCGGCCGGTGCCAGGCTTGGACGGATCCTCTACGCGGTGAGCTATCAGCTCATGTATCGGATCACCCGCATCTATCTGCCACTCGATGCGGAGGTCGGTGAGCGCGTGTGGCTGGGCGCGCACGGGCCGATCATCGTGTCGCGGCTGGCGAGGGTGGGGCCGGGCTGCGCTCTGTACGGCGGCACCACGCTCGGAGTCGCGGGGCGAGGCGAACGCCGGGGCGCGCCCCAGCTCGAGGCGAATGTGACTGTGTGCCCGGGTGCCTCGATCATCGGTCCCACCGCCGTGCCCGAGGGCGTGGTGGTCGGCCCTAACAGCGTCGTCACTCGCAAGGTGGAAGGGGGCTCCACCTGGTTCGGCGTGCCGGCCAGAGCGACCCACGGCTCGCCCCGCTTCCTCCCCTCTCGACGGCTGGCGCAAGTTCCATTTTCAGGGAGCCCGTATGCAATCTGAATCGTTCTGGCATGCTTTCCGGGAAGACCTCAGGCGCTACTTCGCCTACCTCCCGAACGCGAGCCTGGGCCGGAAGCTCACGTATGCGGTGACGCTCGATGGCATCTGGGCGGCGAGCGTGTATCGGCTGGGCCGGGCGCTCGAGACGGCGAGGCTGGGGCCCTTGAAGCCGCTGCTCCGCGCGGTGCACGGGTCGCTCGAGGTGGCGCTTCGCTTCTTCAGCGGCATTCATCTGGACAGCCAGGCGGAGATCGCGCCCGGCTTCTATGTCGGCCACTTCGGCTCGATCTACGTCGGCCCCGGCGTGCGGATTGGCCGGCACTGCAACATCAGCCAGGTGTGCTTCATCGCCGCCGCGGAAGACGGCAGCGGAGCGCCCGTGATTGGCGAGCGCGTCTATCTCGGAGCGGGGTGCAAGATCGTCGGCAACGTGCGCATCGGCGATGGCGCGGCGATTGGTGCGAACGCCGTGGTCGTTGACGACGTGCCTGCCAACGGCGTCGTCGCTGGGGTGCCCGCGCAGCTCATCAGCTACAAGGGCAGCGGGGACTTCATCCTCCTCGAAGGCTCCTGAGCTCAGGACTTCGCGAGGCGGATCTTCTGCTCGCTCTTCTCGCGGCAGAAGGTGCAGAAGGTGGGCTCGCCCGCGCCGAATGACGGCGTCCAGGGCGGGTACATCGAGCAGCGCGGATCCAAGCAGTGGTGCAGCTCCCACAGGTGGCCGAGCTGGTGCAGCGCGTGCCGGGCCACCGGCTTGAAGCCCACCTCCAGATCCTTGTAGCCCGCGCTCGTAATGATCGCCTTGTCCTTGCCGAAGCGCGAGAAGCCGTTGGTGGGCGCGGTGCCGCTGGGCAGCTCGCGCTCCTTCAGCTTCCGGGACGTCAGGTACAGCACCTTGTCGTCCTTGTAGGCGCGCACGCCCTTCACGGCGTCCAGCACCTTCTCGGCATCCAACGGCTCGCTCAGGCCCGCGGGCAGCTCCAGCTGGCCGGAGTGCTCGCTGCCCACGCCGAACGCCGTGTAGAGCGTCCGGCTGAACTTGGCCAGCTGCTTCTCATCGAAGGAGTCCAACGTCACCACGCGAATCACGGAGCTTCACCTCGGCGGCAGGGCCCTCGCCCGGCGGGGACGTGCCCGCCGCGGGGCGGCTCATTACTCGGTCTCACCCTCGGGCTTCTTCTTCGGCGGACGGCCCCGCTTCTTCGGAGCCGCGGGCGCGGCGGCCTCACCCTCGGGCTTCGGCTTGGGCGGACGGCCTCGCTTCTTCGGAGCGGCAGGCGCCGCGGCGGCCTCACCCTCGGGCTTCGGCTTGGGCGGACGGCCCCGCTTGCGCTTGGGCGCCTCTTCTTCCGCTCCAGCCTCCTCGGCGGGCGCGGCCTCCTTGGCGGCCTTCTTCTTGGCCTTGGGAGCCTCCTCCGCCTCGGCCTCTTCCTCGGCGGGAGCCTCCTCGCTGGCCTCCTCTTCCTCGGGCGGAGCCTCCTCCTCGTCCGGCGGCAGCTCCAGATCGCCCTCCAGCCCCAGCAGCCCGCCCTCCAGCCCCAGATCCTCCTCGTCCTCGCCGCGCGGCTTGAACTCGGCCACGGTGCGCTTGGGGCGCTCGCGGCCCGGCGGGAAGAGGACGATGTCGACCGAGTCCTCGGCGTTGACCTCGGGGATGTTGAGCGCGGCGGCGACCTCGGAGACCAGCAGGTGGCGCGCGTTGTCGTACAGCTCGCGCTCCTTGGTGGGCAGCGGCCGCAGCTCGCTGAGCACCTGCAGGCCCTTGACCACCTCGGCCAGCCCGAGGATGCCCCCGGCGGTCATCCGGTCCAGGTTGGTGCGGGCGCGCTGCTTCCAATCCAGGTCGGCCTTGTCACTGTCCGAGCGCAGGAACGAGTAGATCTGTTCCACTTCCTCGGCGGTGGCCACCTTGCGCACGCCAATGGCGGTCACCTTGGCCTGCGGCACCATCACCACGGCGCCATCTTCTTCGCGGCGCATGGTGACGAAGGTCAGCTTTTGACCCGCCACCTCCTTCACATCGATGGCCGAGACGACGCACACCCCTTGGTTGGGGTACACGACCCGGTCGCCGACCGCGAGCTGGAGTCCTTCTGGCATGTCCCCCTCGTGCGAGAGCAACGAGCGCAGACGCCGGTCGTAGCACCGAGCGGCGCCGGACGCTACGAGATTACCGGTGGGGGGCCGCCGTGGGCGTCTCCGAACGTTGGCCTGCCAGCACCGCGTGCATGACTTCCTGGAGCCGCGCGTCCACCTGGGCGTAGAGCTCGGCATCGGTCGGCCCCCGGTCCGGCTGGGCCGAGACGCGGGAGGACAGCCCCACCGTCGCCGCCACCGCCGAGCCGAACACCATGAGCGTGAGCCACTTCTTCATGTGAGGCCTCCTGTCGCGCCCGCCGGAAGCGGGCCGGATGCGCGACAGGGTAGGGAAGGCGCTGGGTGGATCAATTTTTCGGCTACAGAATGCTCCACCTTGCTACAGGCAGCCACACGGTTGCGGGTAGCTCAGCAGCCCTGCGGCCGAGGGCCTGCTACGGGCGTTACCTCTACCAAGAGGCCCCCCGCATTGTCCTCCAGGTCATCATCCGGGAAGCTGAAGCGCAGCCAGGTGGCGCCGGTGAAGCGGGTAGGGTGGCCCAGCTCCAGCACCCGCGCCCGTCCCGGCTTCCAGGGACCGCCGGCCTCCGCGCCGCAGCCCCCATCCTGGAGGACGAGCACCCGGCCCACGGCCTCACCCTGGGCGCCTCGAGTCAGCGCGGGCCGGCCGGTGTCCCGGAGGTGGACCTCATAGAGGGTGGAGGCATTCAGGCCGTGCAGGGTGAAGCTCTCGCCCGGCCGCGGCATGAACGCATGCTGGCGCGCATCCACCATCACCGTGGCGCCGGTGCCGCTCGTCGTCTCGCGCACCTGGACCCGGAGGCTGCCCGCGGGATTGGGCCCCGCGGTCTCGGGCAGGAAGAGGTAGAGCGCGAAGGCGTTGCTCACCTGGATCTGCTGGGGGCCCACCAGGCCGAAGGAGGCTCGCGCCGGCAGCCCTGGACCGCCCTCCAGGAAGTAGATGACGGTGTCGATGGGGGCCGCGCCATTGGAGCCCGGCGCCAGGGTGCCCTCGGTGCTCAGGAAGTAGGTCCGCGAGGGATCCAGGCGCAGGCGGGCGGCGGGGGACGGGGGCACGAGGAAGGCATGCTGCGAGGGCCGGAGCTGGAAGGGAGCCAGAGGGAAGCGGCCCTCGGTGGGCACGAGGGACGCGGGAGCCGGACCGGCGCCGCCCGCTCGGGACTGGGCGAGCCGAGGGTGCGCGGGGAGCAGCTCGGCGCGGACGGCCAGGGTGGCGCCCTCGTCCGCGTGGAAGCGCTGGCTCCAGGACTCCATGCCGATGGCGTGCACCTCGATCAGGTGTTCGCGATCCGTGGACAGGGGAATATGGGTGGGCGTGTGGTCGGTGAAGATCTGCCCATCCACCCAGACGGAGGCTCCCTGGGGGTTGGAGGTGAGCTCCACCGCGAAGGTCTTGTCGTCGTCTCCGGTGAGGATGAACACGGTGGCCAGCAGCGCGGCCACCACCGGAGCGCCAAACAGCACCCAGGACCAGGGCGACAGCCACCTGCGAGCAGGCTCCGGGCTCTCGGCGGGCGGCAGCGCGGCGAGCGGGGGGCGCGAGCTCGGGCGAGCGCCGGCGCGAGCGGGCTCACCGGGCAGCTCCTGGCTCCACTGGGAGAGCTGGCTCAGGAAGTCCGGGGGGAGCCGGACCGGACGGCCCTCGGCCACCAGCTCCGACTCGAAGAGGTAGCCCATGAAGTGGGCCAGGGCGCTGGCGGAGAAGCCCGGCACCGCCGTGTGCAGGTACTTCTCGAGCGCCTCGCCGAAGGCCTCCGCCGAGGGGTAGCGCCGCTCTCGCTCCACCGCCATCGCGGTGAGGAGGATCCGCTCCAGCTCCGGGGACAGGCTCGGGTGGAGGGCGCGCGGGGGCGGGAAGTCGCCCCGGGCGATGCGCGGCAGTACCTCCATGCGCTCGCCCTGCCAGGGCAGCTGCCCGCACAGCATCTCGTAGAGCACCACGCCCGCGGCGAAGATGTCCGCGCGGGCATCCAGCTCGCGGCCCTGGGCCTGCTCGGGCGAGAAGTACAGGTACTTGCCTTGGACGGCGGTGGCCTCGGTCTCGCCGCGGCTGGCCAGCCGGGCCCGGGCGATGCCGAAGTCCACCAGCTTCACCTGGCCCTCGTAGCCCAGCAGCAGGTTCTGCGGGCTGACGTCCCGGTGGACGATGTTGAGCGGGCGCCCGCTGTCATCCAGCCGGTTGTGCGCGTACGCCAGCCCCTGGAGCATCTCGGTGGCCACCCGCAGCGCCAGCGGCACCGGGAGCCGGGCCAGCTCCTTCTCCCGGGCCCGGCGCAGCACCTTCGACAGCGGCTGGCCGTGCACCCACTCCATGGCCAGGTAGAACTCGCCGTCCACCTCTCCGAAGTCGAAGACCTGGGAGATGTTGCCGTGGCTCAGGCCCACGGCGATGCGCGCCTCGTTGATGAACATGGAGACGAAGGCGGGGTTGCCGGCGAACAGCGGGAGGATCTTCTTGATGACCACCTGCTTGGTGACGCCGGCGGCGGCCGTCATCCGCGCGAGATAGAGCTCCGACATCCCGCCCACCGCGATGCGGTCGAGCAGCAGGTACTTGCCGAACTCCAGGCCCTCGGCAGGCAGCAGCACGTTCTCTCCGGCTCCTTCGGGCAGGCCCGCGCAGCGCTCGTTCCACTGGATGCCCTCGCGCGAGGGCGGCAGAAGCTATCATGCGAACCCGACCGTCCTGTCTCGAGAGATCTCCAGTGAACCTGCCTGCACGCTTTCTTGCCGTAACCCTGTTGCTCGTGTCCTGCGCTGCGTCAGCGGGGCCCGCGGTCCTGCTCTTCCCGGCGCTGGGCCGGGGCAATGGGGTGCTGCTCCAGGGCCGGGTGCTGAAGGAGGCGCCCACCGAGGGCAGCTCCGTGCTGGCGCGCAACCTGCGACGACTCACCGCGCCAAACTGGGAGGGAGCCAAGGTGGAGGTGTCCTTCCGCGGCCTCACCACGCTGGTGACGAGCGGCCACGATGGGAACTTCGAGGTGAACCTCCAGCCGGCGAAGGGGGAGGCGTTCCCCTCGGGGTTCTCCGTCGCCGAGGCGAAGGTGGCCGGGGTGAGCGCCCAGGCGCGCGTGGAGGTGGTCGCGGACACTGCTCCGTTCTTGCTCATCTCCGACTTCGATGACACGATCGCCGTGACGCAGGTGGTCAAGACGGCGAAGCTGCTCGAGAACGCGCTCCTCAAGGACTCGGACACGCAGCAGGCGGTGCCCGGCATGGCGGCCTTCTATGGGTGCCTGAAGGCTCCGGGGGCGCCGTCCTTCGCGCTGGTGAGCGGCTCGCCCGTGCAGTACGCGCCGCGGGTGGCCTCGTTCCTGACGCGCAACGGCTTCCCGCCGCTCGGGCTGTACCTGCGGGACTTGGGCCCGGGGACGCTCTCCGACTACAAGCAGCCCATCATCCGCCGGCTGATGCAGCAGTTCCCGCAGCCGGTGGTGCTGGTGGGGGACTCGGGCGAGCATGACCCCGAGGTCTACGCGCAGATCCGCCAGGAGTTCCCCGGGCGGGTGAAGGCCATCTACATCCGCGACGCGGGCCACGCCGAGGACGCGAGCCGCTTCACGGACATGGTGCTCTTCCATGAAGCGAGCGAGGCCGCCGCGCACGCCGCGAAGAACGGGCTGGCGGATCCCACGTGTGTCGCCGGAGCGTTCCCCGCTCAGGCGCCCACCGTGGAGAAGACGGCTCCATGAGGGAGGCTCGGGCGGGGCTGCTGCTGGCGGCGTGGGTGCTGGGGGTGGGGTGCCGGGAGGACAAGCCGGTGGAGCCGCTCACCTCGCTCGCGCCCGCACCGCTGGCCCCGCTGACCGCCGAGCGGATGGATGCGGGAGCCGGGGACGCGGGAGCCGGGGATGATCCGCTGTTCCGAGTCGCGCCCGCGCCGGTGTATGGCGAGCCGGTGCCGGACAAGGCGCTGAGGCTGGAGCTGGCGGGAGAGTCCGTGCGGCTTGCGGGAGAGACCTTCACGCCGGTCCGGCCCGCGGAGCTGGCGAAGCTGGCCGAGCGCATCCAGGGGCAGGCCGTGCTGGTGGTTCCGGACGCGGACACCTTCATGGCGCAGACCTCCGAGCTGTTCGAGGCGCTGCGAGACGGAGCGAGCCAGGTGTGGCTGAAGCACCCGGACGCGGCGGTGGCCTACCGGCTCGTGCTGAGGGACGAGGAGGGCTTCCGCGCGTGGTTGGCGGAGGTGGCGCCCGGCAAGCTGCGAATCATCCAGCGCGCGGATGGGCTCGAGCTGTCCACCAGCGTGGGCAAGCTGCCCGGAGGAGATCCCAACGGACCGTCCGTGCCGGTGCGAGGCGGCAAGCAGGACATCGCCACGCTGCGCCGGGGACTGGAGCGGCTCAAGGGGCGGTTCAAGACGGCGGAAGACATCTGCCTGGTCCCTTCGTTCGGTACGGAGGTGGCGCAGGCGGCCCGAGCCCTGAGCGGCATCTACACCGCGCCCGGCGAGCCGCTCTTCGAGTCGCTCTGTCTGATCTACCCCACGCCTCCCCGACGCAAGGACGGGGGGTAGAGGCCGAGGGCTCTGCTGGCTGGTGGAAGGGTTGAGCAGGAAAGGGCCGGTGCTTACTAGCCCCCTGACGCGACGCGCCCTACCTTGCAGCGCGGTGAGCTCACCGTGCGAGCCGGCATGGCACGGTGCACAGCCGGGGAGGTTCAGATGGCCGCCGTTTCCGAGACTCCGCAGTCCACCGAGCTGCCCACGGGAGGCGCCTTTCTGCTGCAGGAGGTGGGCACACAGCGGATCGTCACGCCGGAGCTGTTCACCGAGGACCAGCGCCTGTACCTGAAGACAGCGTGGCAGTTCATTCGTGAGCAGGTGCTGCCGCAGACCGACCGCATCGAGGCGAAGGATCCGGCGCTGCTGCGCGAGCTGCTGCGCCGCGCGGGCGAGCTGGGCCTGTTGATGATCGACATCCCGGAGGCCTACGGCGGGCTCGGGTTGGACAAGACGACCTCGCTGCTGCTGGCGGAGGCCATGGGCGCTCAAGGCTCATGGTCGGTGACGTTCGGCGCGCACACGGGCATCGGTACGCTGCCCATCGTCTGGTTCGGCAACGAGGCGCAGAAGGCGAAGTACCTGCCCAAGCTGGCCGTCGCCGAGTGGGTGGCCGCGTACGCCCTCACCGAGCAGGGCAGTGGCAGCGACGCGCTGGGAGCGAAGACGAAGGCGGTGCTGTCCCCGGATGGGAAGCACTACGTGCTCAACGGCTCGAAGCTGTACATCACCAACGCGGCGTTCGCGGATGTGTTCGTGGTCTTCGCCAAGGTGAATGGAGATCGGTTCACCGGCTTCATCGTGGAGCGGAACACGCCCGGCTTCACGGTGGGGCCGGAGGAGCACAAGATGGGCATCCGCGGCTCGTCCACGTGTCCGCTGTTCTTCGAGGACGCGCGCGTGCCGGTGGAGAACGTGCTGGGAGAGGTGGGGCGAGGGCACAAGATCGCCTTCAACATCCTCAACTACGGCCGGCTCAAGCTGGGCGCGGGAGTCATCGGGTCCATGAAGTACCAGCTCGAGAACGCGCTGCGCTTCGCGCAGGAGCGCAAGCAGTTCGGCACGCCCATCGCCCGCTTCCCGCTCACCCGCGAGAAGCTGGCGCGCATGGCCATGCTCACCTACGCGCTGGAGACCATGACGTACCGCACGGCGGGGCTGGTGGACGCGCGGCTCTCGGGCCGGGACAGGCAGGCGAAGGACCACGACGCGCACGTGATCGCCTCGATCGAGGAGTACGCCATCGAGTCGTCGATCATGAAGGTGTTCGGCTCGGAGGCGCTCGGGCAGCTCGTGGATGACGCGGTGCAGATCCACGGCGGCGCGGGCTACATCGAGGAGTACCCGGTGGAGCGGGCCTATCGCGACGCGCGCATCAACCGCATCTTCGAGGGCACCAACGAGATCAACCGCATGCTGATCACCGGGCTGTTGCTGAAGCGCTCGGTGAAGAGCGAGCTGCCATTGCTCGCGGTGGCGCAGTCGGTGGAGCAGGAGCTCACCCAGGGGACGCTGCCCCGGGCGCGCCGGGAAGATGCGCTCGCCGCGGAGGAGCGGGCCGCCGAGTGCCTCAAGCGCATGGCGCTCTACGGCCTCAAGGTAGCGGCGGAGACGTTCGGCACCGAGCTGGAGCAGCACCAGGAGGTGCTCGCCGGGCTGTCGGACGTGGTGATGGACGCGTTCGCGCTCGACTCGATGGTGACGCGCACGCGGCAGGCCGCGGCCAACGGGACGCTGGACGCCACCCGGGTGGCCATGACGCGGCTGTATGGAATGGACGCCACGGCCC
This sequence comes from Hyalangium sp., assembly GCF_045802625.1. Lineage (NCBI taxonomy): Bacteria > Pseudomonadati > Myxococcota > Myxococcia > Myxococcales > Archangiaceae > Hyalangium > Hyalangium sp. Next base: position 120,754 of record NZ_JBJMQP010000108.1, read on the forward strand.
GGTCCTTCGAGCGCACCCGGCGCGCGCTGTGCGGCTCGGCGCAGGGGGAGGCGCTCCAGAAGCACCTGGCCAGGGTGGCGCCGCTCCAGCTCTTCACGCCGTACAACCCCGCCGAGCTGCGGGAGACGGTGGTGACAGCGCTGGAGCAGGCCGGCGGCTACCCGCTGTCCCCGGTTTAGGGGATGCGCGAGAGGGCCTCCTGCCCGAAGCTCACGCGCGCCCACCAGGGGCCCGGGGGCAGCGCGTCCAGCCCCAGCAGGGCGTCGAGCCGCTCGGCCGTGTCCGCCGGCAGGTTCTCCCGGAAGGAGACGCCGAACACGGGCGTCACCGGCGAGTGCGCGCGGAACGCCGTGGAGGTCCACACCACCTCGCCCGGCAGCAGCAGCGGGCCCGGCGCCAGCTCCATCTCCAGCAGGAACGGCGTGCCCACCTTCACGATGGGCGGCAGCGTCCCGGCGTCCACCTCCATGCCCACGCCGCCCCGGGAGAGATCCCTCACGTAGAAGGCGGGCGAGAACGGGGTGGCCTCGATGGCGCGCACGTTCAGCGGCACGCGCGGATACTTCCGCAGCTTCTCGTGCTCGGCGGCGAAGATGCGCTGCAGCACCGCGTCCAGCGCCGCCCGGTCCACCTCCGTGGCGTACTTCACCGTCAGCTGGAAGCGCCCTCCCGGCCGCGGCGTGACATGCACCACCTCGCCCACCACCTCCACCGGCTGGGCCACGCCCTCCGCCTGCATCTCGAACACGAAGCGCGTGCCTCGCGTCAGGCTGCGGCGCGTCTCCAGAGTCACGCTCCCCTGGCCGACGCTGCGGGTGTACTCGTCGATCAGCGCCTCGGGCGTCTTGTAGTTCACCTTCAGGCGGACACTGGAGTCGTGCGGAGAGATCTGCATGCGTGGGCTCTCCCGTATGCTCGGGCGCATGACTGAAAAAGACAAGGCCGGGCCGCCCTCACGGGTAGCCCGGCCTTTTCATGTTGAGCCGCTAGACCCGGTTGCTCAGGTCTTGCCGCTGTTGTCCACGGGCAGGCCGCCGTCCACGGTGATGTTGAGGGTCTCGTTGGCGTAGGTGTAGCTGGCGCTCGAGGTCTTGATCGAGCCGTCCACCTTGATCGTCACCATGCCCGCGGTGGCGCTGGTGGCCGTGGCGGCGAAGGTCTCGGTCACGTCCGCGTCGATGGAGTCCGAGATGGTGCCGCTGATGTCGACCTTGCCCTTGAGGCGGAGGGACATCTCGAGCGAGGTCGCGGTGCCGGCGATCTTGAACTCAATCTCCATGCTGCCGTCGTAGCTGTTGATGCCGTCCTGGTTGCAGTTGTTGTAGTCGGCCTTGTACTTGACCGAGCCGTCCTGGCTGCCCGTGGACGTCAGGTCCAGCTTGAGCTTCACCGAGCCGCCCTTGGCGCAGTCGGCGGAGAACTCGGCGCTGCCCGTGGCGGCGCCGGCGGCCATCTGCCGGAGCAGGTCCTGGCCGCTGGTGTTGGCGCCCTTGCCAGCGGGCTGGCCCGCCTGGAACGCGGCCTTGGCGGCGCCCTCCTTGCCTCCACCGATCTTGGCTCCGCCTCCACAGGCGACGAGAGCGGTGGCAGCGGCGGCAACGAGCGAGAGACGAATGGTACGCAACATGGACTGAGCCTCCTGAAGGACGGTGCGAAGGCACCCTCCTCATGCGTGGGCCCTCCCGGCGAGGACCCGCGGCTTCCCCCTCCAGGGAAGGTGTCCGCGACTTACCAGAGGCCTGGAGCACGCGGCAATTCACGCACTGCGCCATGGCGCCTCTGGCTCGCCGCGTCGGGGCGCTCCAGGCCTGTTGCATTTCTTGACCGGGTGGGAAGCCGCGCGTATTTTCCGCGCCGCGGTGGCAAGAAGTGGGAAGGCGTGGCGGTAAATCCCATGACGTGGTGGGGCGGAGCACGCTCCTGAGGGGAAGCGCTCGGCGTGTTCCGTGGCGTCTATGAGCACCAGATCGACGCGAAGGGGCGGACGAGCCTCCCGGCCAGGCTGCGGGAGACGCTCGCGGGCGCGTACGACGAGCGCCTCATCCTCACCACCGCGTTGGATGCCTGCCTGCACGCCTACCCGGTGCGCGAGTGGGAGGCGCTCGAGACGGCCCTGGGCAAGCGCAACCCCATGGAGCCAGGGGTGAAGACGCTGATGCGGCTGTACGTGGCCAGCGCGCAGGAGTGCCCGCTGGACAAGATGGGCCGCATCCTCGTGCCGCCCTCGCTGCGCGCTCACGCGGCGCTGGAGAAGGACGTCGTATGGGTGGGGATGGTGAAGGTGATCGAGCTGTGGAGCCGCACGGGCTGGGCCAAGGCCCAGGAAGAGGCCCGCGCGGCGGCGGACTCGGCGGATGTGGCCCGCGTGCTCTCCGAGCTGCGGCAGTAGCCAATTTCTCGACGGAATACGGAAAACCCGTGAGTGTAGGGAGGTGTATGAACCAGGTATCGGAGGCGAGGCGGGCAGCCACGGCGGTCGCGGGGAGCGACCGGGTGGAGACGCTGATGCTGGAGGGCGAGCTGGGGGAGAAGGAGCTGGGGCAGGTGTGCGAGGAGCTCTCGCACCGGCTGCAGCGCGGCGTGCGGCAGGTGGTGGTGGACTTCAGCGAGGTGGCGCACCTGGACTACCGCGGCGTGCGGCCGCTGATGGCGCGCGGCGAGTCGTTCCGGCGCGCCGGTGGGGACATCAAGCTGTCGGGCCTGTCTCCGTACGTGGCGGCCATCTTCCGGGCCGCGGGGGCACACGACCGGTTCGAGATGTACCCGCATATGAACGATGCCCGGGCCGCGTTCGCGTTGATGCGGGCGCCTTTCGTCTAGAGCGATCTTCTTTGGCCTTCAGCCATCAGACCGTCCTGCTGGCAGAGACGGTGGAACTGCTGCAACCCGGAGCGGGGAAGGTGATCATCGACGGCACACTGGGCGGCGGTGGCCACACGGAGGCGCTCCTTTCCCGAGGCGCCACCGTGGTGGGCGTGGACCGCGATCCGGTGGCGCTGGAGGCGGCCACCTTGCGGCTGGGCTCCAACGCTCGCTTCCAGGCGCGCGCTGGCAACTTCGGCGAGCTGCCCCGGGTGGCGGCGGACGTGCTCCCGGTGGATGGGGTGCTGGTGGATCTGGGCGTGTCCTCTCCGCAGTTGGATGTGGCCGAGCGGGGCTTCTCCTTCATGAAGGACGGGCCGCTGGACATGCGCATGGGCGATACGGGCCGCACCGCCGCCGAGCTGATCGCCGAGGAGGACGAGCGCGAGCTGGCCCGCATCATCTATGAGCTGGGCGAGGAGTCCTTCTCGCGGCCCATCGCCCGGGAGCTCAAGCGCGCCCGGCCCACGCGCACGCTGGAGGCCGCCGAGGTGGTGAAGCGCGCGGTGCCTCGCAAGGCGTGGCCGAAGAAGATCCACGTGGCGACCAAGACGTTTCAGGCGCTGCGCATGGCCGTCAACGGCGAGCTGGAGGCGCTGGACTCGCTGCTCTCCGCGCTGCCCATGCTGCTCAAGGTGGGCGGACGGGCGGCGGTCATCTCTTTCCACTCGCTGGAGGATCGCCGGGTGAAGGAGGCGTTCCGCGGGTTGGTGGGGCAGTGCCGCTGCCCGCCGGGCCTGCCGGTGTGCGTCTGTGGTGGCCAGGGAGACTTCGCCCTGGTGACGAGAAAAGCCGTGTCCGCCTCGGAGGCCGAGGTGGAGGTCAACCCCCGCTCTCGCAGCGCGCACTTGCGCGTGGTGGAGAAGATTCGATGACCCAGGTGAGCCCCAATTCGCGCAGTGGAGTGTCGGTGGGCCGCGTGCTGCTGCACCTGCTGCCCGCGGTGATGCTGTCCGCCCTGTTCGTGGCGGTGGGCATCCTCCACGTCACCAGCCGCGTGCTGGTGGTGGACATGGGCTACCGGCTCTCCAAGGCGCAGGGCGAGGCCAACACCCTCACGCGCGAGAACGATCGGCTCAAGCTGGAGCTGGCCACGCTCAAGGCCCCGGCGCGGCTGGAGCGGCTGGCGCGCGAGCAGCTGGGGATGATGATGCCTCCGGGCTCGGCGGTGGTGTCGCTGCAGCCGGAGCTGCCGGGCGTGCGCCACAACCCCAAGACCGAGGCGCGGACTCCGGCGGGGCTGAAGGTGGCCGAGCGGGAGAACGCCCGGTGAGGGATCTCAAGGCAGCGCGTGTCCCCGAGACCAACACCAAGTGGCTGCGGCTCCGGGTGATGGTGATGGGCGGGCTCTTCCTGGGCCTGCTCTCGCTGGTCTTTGGCCGTGCCGTCTACCTGCAGGTCCACGAGCAGGACAAGCTGCGCGAGCTCGCCCAGGACCAGTACGTCCGCCAGATTGAGATTCCGGCGCGGCGCGGCGACATCTTCGACAGGCGCGGCACGCCGCTGGCGCAGAGCGTGGAGGTGGACTCCATCTGGGTGGATCCCTCCATGCTGCCGGACGTGAAGAAGGCGGCGAAGACGCTGGCGAAGACGCTGAAGATGAGCGCGGAGGAGTCGGAGGAGCTGCAGAACCGGCTCCAGCGCGCCAAGCGCTTCGCGTGGGTGAAGCGGCAGACGAAGCCGCAGGACGTGGAGGCGGTGCAGGCGCTGGGGATGCCCGGGCTGGGCTTCACCAAGGAGCCCAAGCGCTTCTATCCGCAGCGCGAGCTGGCCGCCCAGGTGGTGGGCGTGGTGGGCACGGACGGGAGTGGCCTTGAGGGGCTGGAGCTGGCCTTCGACGACGAGCTGTCTGGGCAGAACTCGCGCCTGTCCGGCTTCCGAGACGCCAAGGGCCGCAAGCTGCTGGTGCAGGGCACGCTGGATCCGATCGAGCGCGAGGGCGCCGCCGTCACCTTGACGCTGGATCGCCACCTCCAGTACGTGGCGGAGAAGGCGCTGTACCACGCGGTGGAGGAGTCCAAGGCGGTGGCGGGCATGGTGGTGGTGCTCGACCCGAAGACGGGCGAGCTGCTCGCGCTGGCCAGCTCTCCCAGCTTCAACCCCAACTCGCCCGAGTCGATGCAGCACGAGGCCCTGCGCAACCGCGCCGCCCTGGACACCTTCGAGCCGGGCTCGACGATGAAGGCCATGGTCGTCGCCGCCGCGCTCGAGGAGAAGGCCATCAAGCCGGACGACGTCTTCTTCTGCGAGAACGGCGCGTGGACCATTGGCCGCTACACCATCAACGACACCCACCCGCACGGGTGGCTCGCGCCCAAGGGCATCCTCCAGGTCTCCTCCAACATCTGCGCGGCCAAGGTGGGCCAGGCGCTGGGGCGCGAGAAGCTGGTGGCCTACTACCACGCGTTCGGCTTCGCCGAGCGCACCGGCCTGGCGCTGCCCGGCGAGGGCAAGGGCGTGGTTCCTTTCCCCAAGGCCGAAGTGTCCCTGGCCACCCAATCGTTCGGCCAGGGCATGACGGCCACCGCCGTGCAGGTCGCCGCCGCCTACGGCGCGCTGGCCAATGATGGCGTGCTGATGCGGCCCTACCTCATCTCCAAGGTGGTGGACCCGGACGGGGTGGTGCTGCTGGAGAACCGCCCCACCGAAGTTCGCCGCGTTGTGTCATCGAAAGTCGCCCGCCAGGTGGTGGGCATGCTCGAGAGCGTGGTGACCAAGGAGGGCACCGCTCCGAAGGCCGCCATGGAGGACTACCGTGTAGCCGGAAAGACGGGCACCGCCCAGAAGGCGGATCCGGTGGCCCGGGGGTACTCGGACAAGCGGATCGCTTCCTTCGCCGGCATGGTACCGGCCGACAATCCGCGCGTCGTCATACTCGTAGTGGTGGACGAGCCCAAGACGGACGTGTACGGGGGACTTGTGGCTGCCCCCGCCTTCAAGGAAATCGCTACCGCCGCCATGGCTCACATGGCCGTGCCGCCTTCGCGCACGGTCGCGCCAGAGGTGGCGGTAGCACCGGTCGCGCCCCCGGCGGCGGCAAAACCCCCTCAGCCTCCCAAGCCCACTCCCGAGCGGCCCGTCGTGGCCGAGCAGGAGGGAGCAGGGGAGGGCACGGTGCGTGTACCGGACGTGCAGGGGCAGGTCGGGCGCGAGGCCGTGGTGAAACTGCTCGCCGCGGCTTTGGAGCCACAATTGTTGGGCAGTGGACGCGTGGTATCGCAGACCCCCGCCGCCGGTGCTCTGGTGGAAAAGGGGGCAAGGGTGACGCTGGAGCTGGCGTCGCGGCCATGAGGCCGCACCACTCCAGGCCCCGCGCTTGCAGTTGCGTTTGAAGGGGAAACGATGAAGCTGACGGATGTCCTCGCAGGGTGTGGAGCCGAGCAGATCTCGGGGGGTCGCTCCTCTGTGGATGTGACGGGGGTGACGCAGGACTCGCGCCGGGTGAAGGCGGGGGATCTCTTCGTGGCCGTGCCTGGGACGAAGGAAGATGGCGCCCAGTACATTGGCGAGGCGGTCTCTCGCGGCGCGGTGGCGGTGGTCTCCGAGAAGCCGGTGGGCTCCTCGCAGGTGCCGTTCTTCAAGGTGAGCAGCGCCCGCAAGGCGCTGGCCCTCATCGCGGCCAACTTCTATGGCCGCCCCGCGCAGCAGCTCACGCTGCTGGGAGTCACTGGCACCAATGGCAAGACGACGGTGACGTACCTGCTGGAGGCCATGAGCACCGCGGCGTACGCCTCCACCGGCGTCATCGGCACGCTGGGCTACAAGGTGGCGGGCCGCACCGTGGAGCTGGCCAACACCACGCCGGACGCGCTGGAGCTGCACCGGATCCTCAGGGAGATGGTGGACTCGGGCGTGGAGACGGTGGTGATGGAGGTGTCCAGCCACGCGCTGGTGCAGGAGCGCGTGCACGGGCTGACCTTCAAGGCCGCGGCCTTCACCAACCTGAGCCGGGACCACCTGGACTACCACAAGGATCTGGAGGACTACTTCCAGGCCAAGCGCCGGCTGTTCGGCGAGCACCTGTCGCCCACCGGCGTCGCGGTGGTGAACGGGGACGACACGTTCGCCTCGCGCATCTACAACGAGCTGCGCGGCCAGAAGCGCATGGCGTGGAAGTTCAGCCGCCTGGGCGCGGGGGAGATCTCCGCCACGGACGTCTCGTACTCGCTGCAGGGCATCAAGGCCACGCTGAAGACCCCCGCGGGCGACATCCCCGTGAAGAGCAAGCTGCTGGGGCCCCACAACCTGGAGAACATCCTGGCGGCGGCCGGCGTGGCGCTGGGGGCGGGCATGGCTCGGCGCGACGTGCAGACGGGCATCGAGCGGATGACCCGGGTGCCCGGCCGCATGGAGCGCGTGGAGAACTACATGCCGGGCCCCGCGCCCGCGGTGCTGGTGGACTACGCGCACACGGATGACGCGCTCAAGCGCGCGCTGGAGGCCACGCGCTCGCTGGCCAAGGGCCGCGTCATCGTCGTGTTCGGCTGCGGCGGAGACCGGGACAAGGGCAAGCGCCCGCTCATGGGCACCGCGGCGGCCGAGGGGGCCGATCTCGTGGTCGTCACCAGCGACAACCCGCGCACGGAGGATCCGGAGGAGATCATCTCCCAGGTGACGCCGGGGCTGGAGAAGGGTGGGCTGCGGCGCATCTCGGCCGGCAAGGCCAAGAGCGGCGAGAAGGGCTACCTGGTGGACCTGGATCGCCGCGCCGCCATCGAGACGGCGATTGGCCTGGCTTCGGCGGATGACGTGGTGCTCGTCGCCGGCAAGGGCCACGAGACGTACCAGCTCATCGGCGGCGAGAAGCGCGCGTTCGATGACCGTGAGGCGGCCACCAAGGCGCTCGCGAGCCGTCCGCAAGGCTGACGGTAGCGCGAAGCCGGAGCCCTCATGGCCGCTCGATTCTCCGATGAAGAGGTGGTGAAGGCGACCGGGGCCCAACGGCGTCTCGTGAGCGCTCCGGCGGCCTTCACCGACGTCTGCACCGACACTCGGGCGCTGACGCCGGGCTGCCTCTTCGTGGCGCTCCAGGGCGAGCGCTTCGACGCGCACACCTTCCTGGCTCAGGCTCGGGCGGGTGGCGCGGCGGCGGCGGTGGTGCGGGATGACCGGACGCTGCCACCGCTGCCGGGGAGCTTTCCGCTGTACGGAGTGCCGGACACGCTGGAGGCGCTGGGCGCGTTGGCGCGCTTTCACCGCCAGCGCTTCCGCATCCCCGTGGCGGCGGTGGGCGGCTCCAACGGCAAGACGACGACCAAGGAGATGGTGGGGGCGATCCTCGCCACCCGCGGGCCGGCGCTGAAGACCGAGGGCAACCTCAACAACGAGATCGGCGTCCCGCTCACGCTCTTCCGCCTGGAGCCGGCGCACGTGGCGGCCGTCATCGAGGTGGGGATGAACCACCCGGGAGAGATCACCCGCCTGGCGCGCATCGTCCAGCCGGACGCGGGCGTCATCACCGTGGTGCAGCCCGAGCACCTCGAGGGGCTGGGCAGCATCGAGGGTGTGGCCGAGGCCGAGGGCGAGCTGTTCCAGGAGCTGGGCGACAAGTCCGTGGCGGTGGTGAACCTGGATGACGCGCTCATCCCCGCGCAGGCGAAGCGGGGCAAGGCGCGCCAGCTCACGTTCGGGCGCGCGGAGGCCGCGGAGGTGCGCTTGTCGCGAGTGGAGACGCTGGGCCGCGACGGCATGCGGACCACGGTGCGCTACCAGGGCAAGGACTGGCCGGTGCGGCTGCACTTCATCGGCGAGCACAACGCGCTCAACGCCACCGGGGCGTTCGCGGTGGGGCTGGCGCTGGGCTACTCGCCCGAGGAGTGCTCGCGGGGCCTGGAGACGGCGCGGCCCTACGCACGGCGCCTCAACGTGGTGGACGGGTTGCACGGCATCACGGTGGTGGACGACTGCTACAACGCCAACCCGGCCTCGATGGACGCGGCGCTGGACACCCTGCGCACGCTGGTTCCGAAGGGCGGGCGCGCGGTGGCGGTGCTCGGAGACATGTTGGAGCTGGGGCCCGGCGAGCTGGAGGACCACCAGGCGCTGGGCTCTCGCGTGGTGGGCAAGGCGCAGGTGGTGGCCTTCTTCGGCCCGCGCTCGGAGCAGGGCTTCCGGGCCGCCTCCCGCCTGGGTGAAGCGGCGGCGCACTTCACGGAGGTGGAGCCGCTGGTGGCCTGGCTGCAGCCGAAGCTGAAGGCGGGAGACGTGGTCCTGGTGAAGGGCAGCCGCGGCATGCGGCTGGAGCGGGTGGTGGCGGCCCTCACGGGCGCCTCGGCACCTGGAGGTGCGCACTAGTGCTGTTCCTGCTTTACGAGTGGCTCAAGGACACGGGAGCAGGCCGGATCCTCAACTTCCTGCGCTACCCCACCTTCCGCATCATCGCGGCGGGGGTGTTCGCGCTGCTGTTGGGGATGCTGGTCGGCCCCAAGCTGATCGCCCGGCTGCGCCTGAAGCAGCACGGGCAGAGCAACGTCCGCGAGGACACCCCGGACACGCACCAGAAGAAGAAGGGCACGCCCACCATGGGCGGCCAGCTCATCCTGTTGTGCATCGGCACGTCCACGCTGCTGTTCGCGGACATCAAGAGCCGCGCCGTCTGGGTGAGCCTGCTGCTCACCTTTGGCTATGGCTTCATCGGCTTCCTGGACGACTGGCTCAAGCTGTCCAAGCGCAACTCCAAGGGGCTCGCCGGGCGCAAGAAGATGGTGCTGCAGACCTTCTTCTACCTGGTGGCCATCTTCGGGCTGATGTGCACGTGGACCAAGGCGGATGGCTCCTTCGGGCCCACGCTGCTCATCAGCAGCAAGCTGACGCTGCCGTTCATCCCCTCGCACTGGTTCAGCCCGGACCTGGGCTGGTTCTACGTGGTGTTCGGCTGGTTCGTCGTGGTGGGCACCTCCAACGCGGTGAATCTCACGGACGGCCTGGATGGGCTGGCGATTGTTCCCACCATCATCGCGGCCACCACGTTCGCCATCCTCTGCTACGTGGCGGGCACCACGCTGAACATCGCGGACTCGGCCACGGTGGGCGGGGTGACGCGCATCATCGCCAAGCCCCTGCACGAGTACCTGGGCATCCTCCTGGTGCCGGGCGGCGCGGAGCTGTCCGTGTTCTGCGCCAGCATCGTGGGCGCGGGCATCGCGTTCCTCTGGTTCAACACCTACCCGGCGTCCGTGTTCATGGGCGATGTGGGCTCGCTGGCGCTGGGCGGCGCGCTGGGCGGGCTGGCGGTGCTGTCCAAGAACGAGGTGGTCTCCGCCATCATCCACGGCATCTTCTTCGCCGAGGCCCTCAGCGTGATGATTCAGGTCATCAGCTTCAAGACGACAGGCAAGCGCGTCTTCAAGATGGCCCCGGTCCACCACCACTTCGAGCTCAAGGGCCTGGCCGAGCCGAAGATCATCGTCCGTTTCTGGATCGTCGCCATCCTGTGTGGCGGCGTGGCGCTGCTGTCCCTGAAGCTGCGCTAGGAGTCGCGTCCCATGCCATCCTCGCTGTCCGGTCAGAAGGTGCTGGTGTTCGGGCTGGCGAAGAGCGGAGTGGCGGCCCTCCGGCTGCTGCTCGCGCAAGGAGCCCAGGTCACCGCGCTGGACGCGCGCGACGAGGCGGCGCTCGGCGATGTGGCCCGCGAGCTGAAGTCCCAGGGCGTGAAGCTGGTGACGGGGGCGACGCCGCCGGGGCTGCTCGAGGAGCAGGAGCTCGTGGTGGTGAGCCCGGGCGTGCCGCTGGCGCTGCCGGAGCTGCAGGCCGCTCGCAAGGAGGGTGTGCGGATCTGGGGCGAGATCGAGCTGGCGTGGCGCGCGCTCTCCCACGTGCCGCTCATCGGCATCACGGGCACCAATGGCAAGAGCACCACGACGGCACTCGCCGGGGAGCTCTTCAAGAAGGGTGGAGGCCGCACCTTCGTGGGAGGCAACCTCGGGCTGCCGCTGGCCGAGGCGGCGCTCAAGCCGAACGGCTGGGACACGCTGGTGGTGGAGCTGTCCAGCTTCCAGCTCGAGGGCATCCACCAGCTGCGGGCCAAGGGCGCCGTCATCCTCAACCTGACGCCGGACCACCTGGATCGCTACCCGAGCCACGAGGCCTACGGTGAGGCCAAGGCGCGCATCTTCCTCAACCAGGGGCCGGGCGACTTCGCGGTGGTGAACGCCGAGGACGCGCATGTGGTGCGGCTGGGAAACCACGCGAACGTGCCCGTCTACGGCTTCAGCCTCACGGGGAAGGTGGAGCCGGGCGGCCCGAAGCTGACGGGGCTCGCGGTGGCGCGCCAGGGAGGCTTCCGGCTGGACTTCCTGGGCGAGGACTACACGCTGACCAACCGAGCGCTGCGCGGGGCGCACAACGCGCAGAACGCCATGGCGGCGGCGCTGCTGGCGCGGCTGGGGGGAGTGCCTCGCGAGGCGGTGCAGGCCGGCCTGGACAGCTACCCGGGGCTGCCCCACCGCCTGGAGAGCGTGCGAGTGCTGGACGGGGTGGAGTGGGTGAACGACTCCAAGGCCACGAACGTGGACTCGGTGCTGGTGGCGCTGCGGGCCTTCCCGGGCAACCTGCTGCTGATTGCCGGTGGGAAGGGCAAGGGCGCCCCGTACCAGCCCATGGTGGACGAGAGCCGAGGCAAGGTGAAGGCGGTGCTCACCATCGGCCAGGACGCGGAGAAGATCGCCGCCGCGTACCAGGGACAGGCGCCGGTGCACCCGTGCGGTACGCTGGAGTCGGCCGTGAGGAGAGCACGCGAGCTGGCGAAGTCCGGAGACACGGTGCTGCTGTCTCCCGCGTGCGCGTCGTACGATCAGTTCAAGAACTTCGAGGACCGCGGCGACACGTTCAAGCGGTTCGTGCAGGCGCTCTGAGGTCCAGCTCATGAAGACACCCGCCGCGCCCGCCGTCCGGTTTGATCCCATCCTCCTGGTTGCCGTGCTGGCGCTCGTGTCGCTGGGGCTGGTGATGGTGTACTCGGCCAGCGCCATCCTCGCGCAGGACAAGCTGGGCGATAGCCTCTACTTCCTCAAGCGCCAGCTCATGGCGGCCGGCATGGGCGTGGTGGCCATGGCCGTGGCGATGAAGGTGGGCTGGCGCCGCCTGGCGCGCCTGGCCTGGCCGCTGCTCATCGTCGCCCTGGTGCTGCTGGTGGCCGTGCTGATTCCGGGCATCGGCACCACGGCGGGCGGCGCTCGGCGGTGGATCCGCTTCCCGGGCTTCGGCCTGCAGCCGGCCGAGGTGGCCAAGTTCGCCTGGGTCGTCTACCTGTCCTATTCGCTGGCGAAGAAGCGCGAGAAGGTGGCCACCTTCTCCGTGGGCTTCCTGCCGCACCTGCTGCTGTGTGGCGTGCTGGTGCTGCTGTGCATGCGCCAGCCGGACTTCGGCAGCTCCGTGCTGCTGGTGTTCCTCCTGTTCGTGCTGCTGTTCGCCGCGGGCACCAAGCTGAGCTATCTGGTGGGCTCGGTGCTGATGGCGCTGCCCATGGCGTACGTGGCCATCGCCTCCAGCCCCTACCGCATGAAGCGCGTGCTGGCGTTCCTGGATCCCTGGGCGCACCGCCATGACGTGGGCTACCAGGTGTCCGAGTCGCTCATGTCCATCGGCTCGGGAGGGCTCACCGGCCTGGGCCTGGGCGACGGGCGGCAGAAGCTCTTCTTCCTGCCCGAGGCTCACACCGACTTCATCTTCGCCATCATCGGCGAGGAATTGGGGCTGATTGGCGTCACGCTGCTGGTGGCGCTCTATGCCGTGATCATCTGGCGCGGGGTGCGCATCGCGCTGAACTCGCCCGAGCCATTCGGCACGTACCTGGGGTTGGGCATCACCTCGATCGTCGCCTTCCAGGCGGCGGTGAACATGTGCGTGGCCATGGGGCTGCTGCCCACGAAGGGGCTGACGCTGCCGTTCGTCTCTTATGGAGGCACCTCGCTGGTGGTGTTGATGGGAGCGGCGGGGACGCTGTTGTCATTGAGCACCGCCTCGCAAGGCGCCAACCGGCCCGCCCGAGCGGGCGCCGACATGCGGGAGGTGACGGCGTGAAGGTCCTCATCGCCGGTGGTGGAACGGGCGGTCACCTCTTTCCAGGCATCGCCCTGGCGGAAGAGGTGGTGACGCGCCACCACAAGAATGAGGTGGTCTTCGTCGGCACCGAGCGAGGCCTCGAGGCTCGCGTGGTGCCGCAGTCGGGCTTTCCGCTCGAGTTCATCCGAGCGCAGGGGCTCAAGGGCAAGGGCCTGTGGCAGTTCATCAAGGGCCTGCTGGCGCTGCCGTTCGCCTTCATCGAGTCCTTCCGAATCCTCCAGAAGCACAAGCCGGACGTGGTGGTGGGCGTGGGCGGCTACGCCAGCGGGCCGGTGGTGATGGCCGCGTGGCTGATGGGCATCCCCACCGCGGTGCAGGAGCAGAACGCGCTGCCGGGCTTCACCAACAAGACGCTGGGCAAGTTCGTGAAGGTGGTCTTCATCGCCTTCGACGAGGCCAGGCGCTTCTTCCCCGAGAGCAAGGTGCACCTGGTGGGCAACCCCATCCGCCGCAAGCTGATGGACAACTACCTGCGCTCGCACGTGGCGCACGAGCGCTTCTCGGTGCTGGTGTTCGGCGGCAGCCTGGGCGCCAAGGGCATCAACCAGCGCGTGGTGGAGGCGCTGGACTCCCTTGGAGACTTGAAGGACCAGATCAGCTTCGTGCACCAGACGGGGAAGAACGATCTGGAGATGGTGCGCAAGGGCTACGCGGACAAGGGCTTCCAGGCCGAGGTGCGCGAGTTCATCGACGACATGTCCGATGCCTACGCCCGAGCGGATCTCGTCATCTGCCGGGCGGGCGCCACCACGCTGGCCGAGCTCACGGTGTGCAAGAAGGCCAGCATCCTGATTCCCTTCCCGTACGCCACGGATGATCACCAGGCGGTCAACGCCAGGGCGCTGGTGGAGGCGGGCGCCGCGATCATGTTCCGCGAGTCGGAGCTGACGGGGCAGAAGCTGGCCGAGCAGCTCCGCCTCCTGAAGACGGAGCCCGCGCGCCTCAAGCAGATGGAGAAGAAGGCGGGCCTGCTGGGCCGCCCCGAGGCCGCCAAGGAGCTGGCGGACGTGTGCGTGGATCTGATGGTGGCGGCATACGGGCCGAACGGCCGGGAGCGCCCAGCCAAGGTCGAGGCGCCCAAGCCCTCCAGGAGCGAGTGAGTATGACGAAGGCCGGCGGCAAGCCTCAGAGCCTCTTCAAGACGCGCCATGCGGCGCAGGTGCACTTCGTGGGCATCGGCGGCATCGGCATGAGCGGCATCGCCGAGGTGCTGCTGAACCTGGGCTACCGGGTGTCGGGCTCGGACCTGAAGGGCAGCGAGATCACCAAGCGGCTGGCCGCCATGGGCGCCACCATCTACGAGGGCCACAAGGCGCAGAACCTGGTGCAGGCGGACGTGGTGGTCATCTCCTCGGCGGTGAAGAAGGACAACCCGGAGGTGGTGACGGCGCGCCAGCGGAAGATCCCCGTCATCCCTCGCGCGGAGATGCTCGCCGAGCTGATGCGCCTCAAGTACGCGGTGGCGGTGGCCGGCAGCCACGGGAAGACCACCACCACGTCCATGGTGGCCACGGTGCTCTCGGCGGCGGGGTTGGATCCGACGGCGGTGGTGGGCGGCAAGGTGAACGTGCTCGACTCCAACGCCAAGCTCGGCAAGAGCGAGCTGATGGTGGTGGAGGCCGACGAGAGCGACGGCAGCTTCCTCAAGCTGCACCCGGCCATCACCGTGGTGACGAACATCGATCCCGAGCACATGGACCACTACGGGACGCTCGAGGCGCTGAAGACGGCCTTCGTGGAGTTCTGCAACCGCGTGCCGTTCTACGGGCTCAACGTCCTGTGCCTGGACCACCCCAACGTGCAGTCGCTGTTGCCCTTGCTGGAGAAGCGCGTCGTCACCTACGGCAGCTCGCACATGGCGGACTACCGGCTGGAGGCCGTGGCGCTGGAGGGCTTCACCACGCGCTTCAACGCGTTCCGGCGCGACGAGCCGCTGGGCGAGTTCCGCGTGCGCATGGTGGGCGCGCACAACGCCCTCAACGCGCTGGCCGTCATCGCCGTGGCCGAGGAGATGGAGATCCCCCTCGACATCGTGCGCGGCGCGCTGGCCGAGTTCGGCGGCGTGCAGCGGCGCTTCACGGTGCGCGGCGAGGTGAACGGCATCACCGTGGTGGACGACTACGGGCACCACCCCACGGAGGTCATGGCCACGCTGGCGGGGGCTCGGCGGGCCTTTGGCCGGCGCCTGGTGGTGGCCTTCCAGCCACACCGCTACACGCGCACGCACGATCTGATGAAGGAGTTCGCCACCTCATTCAACGATGCGGACGTGCTCTTCCTCTCCAGCGTCTACGCGGCGGGCGAGGATCCCATCCCCGGCGCCACCAGCGACGCGCTGGCGGAGGCCATCCGCGCCCACGGCCACCGCGATGTGACGTACGTGGAGAAGCGAGTGGACCTGCCCTCGGCGATCGCTCCTCGGCTGCGCGAGGGTGACATCGTCATCACGCTCGGGGCGGGCGACATCACCCAGGTGGGGCCGGACCTGCTGGCCCAGCTCGGCAAGCCCGGAGCGGCCAAGGGCGCGTGATCATGACAGCGCGGACTGCATCGTCCCTCTCGGAGCGGGTGGCGCTCCTGGGCGGCTGTGAGGTGAAGGCGGGCGAGCCGCTCGCGCCCCTCACCAGCGTCCGGGTGGGCGGCCCGGCGGAGGCGCTCGTGCGTCCGCGCACGCCCGAGGCGCTCGTGGCGCTGCTGCGGCTGGCTCGCGAGGAGGGCGCTCCGGTCACCATCATCGGCGGCGGAGCGAACACGCTCGTGGGAGATGGCGGCGTGAAGGGAATGACCCTGCGCCTGCCGGGAGATCTGTTCCCCGAGGTGGCCGAGGTCACCGGGGAGGAAGGGCGGCTCACGCTGGGCGCCGGTGCGGCCATCGTCCGGCTCATCAACGTGATGCGCGCCAACGGCCTCGTCGGCGCGGAGTTCCTCGCGGGCATCCCTGGGACGCTGGGCGGCGCGGTGTCGATGAACGCAGGCACCAAGAACGGCGAGTGCTTCCGCGTCGTGGAGGCCGTCGAGGTCGCCACCGTGGACGGGGTAGGGTGGTTGACGAAGGCGCAGATCCCCCATGCGTACCGGCACTCGGAGCTGCCCCCGGGCAGTGTCGTGACGCGGGTGCGCTTCCGGCTGCCCAAGGGAGACCTCGCGGCCTCCAAGCAGGCCATGGACAAGGATCTGGCCTACCGCAAGAGCACCCAGCCGCTCAGCCAGCCGAACTTTGGCAGCGTCTTCACCAACCCGCCGGGTGACTTCGCCGGGCGGCTCATCGAGCTGGTGAAGCTCAAGGGTCACACCCTCGGCCGCGCGCAGGTGTCCACCCTGCACGCCAACTGGATCGTCAATCTGGGCGGCGCCACCGCCCGCGACGTCCTCGGCCTCATCACCCTGATGCAGGAGCGGGTGAAGGCGGAGACGGGCGTCGAGCTCAAACCCGAAGTCAAACGAGTAGGGGAGTTCCTTCCGTGAGCGTCCTGTCCAAGTCCGATCTGAAGAACAAGCGCGTCGGCGTGCTGATGGGTGGCCTGTCCGCGGAGCGCGACGTGTCGCTGCGCACCGGGGCCGCCGTGTCCAAGGCGCTGCGCTCGCTCGGATACGATGTGGTGGACATCGACGTCGGCAAGGATCTGGCCGCGCGCCTCGTGACGGAGAAGGTGGACGTGGCCTGGATCGCCCTCCATGGCCGCTACGGCGAGGACGGCTCCGTCCAGGGGCTGCTCGAGTCCCTGTTCATCCCCTACACCGGCAGCGGCGTGCTCGCCTCGGCGCTGGGCATGGAGAAGGTCTACGCCAAGCAGATCTTCACGAATCACGGCATCCCCACGCCTCCCTACAAGGTCTTCTCCGAAGCCGGAGCCGCCAAGGCCGCGGTGGACTCGCTGCCCTTCCCGTTCCCCGTGGTGGTGAAGCCCAGCCGCGAGGGCAGCAGCGTGGGCGTCCACGTCTGCAAGACGAAGGAGGCGTACCTGGCCGCCGTGGAGGACGCCTCGAAGTACGCCGGCTTCCTCCTGGTGGAGCAGTTCATCAAGGGCCGCGAGGTGCAGGGCGCCGTGCTGGATGACGAGGCGCTCGGCGTCATCGAAGTCGTGGTGGCCCGCGAGTTCTACGACGCCGAGGCCAAGTACAAGGCCGGCAGCGGGACCAAGTACCTCTTCCCGGCACCGCTGCCCGCGGACCAGTATGCGCGCGTGAACGAGGTGTGCCTCGCCGTTCACAAGGCCCTCGGGTGCAAGGGGGCGTCTCGCTCCGACGTCATCGCCACCGAGTCGGGAGACGTCTACGTGCTGGAGATCAACACCCTGCCGGGCATGACCGAGACCAGCCTGCTGCCGAAGATCGCCTCCGGAAGGGGTATTGATTTCCCCACCTTGTGTGAGCGGATCCTCCTGAGCGCCTCGCTCAAGGCCTGAGGTCCCCACATCCCCGCGTCCCCAGGAAACCTAAGGGGTTTCCCTGAGGCTGGGCGCTACAGCTACATACCAGTAGCCAAAAACTGGCGCGTCGATCCAACCCGGCGCAGCATGCCGACCTGTTTTCTCCAATGGCCTTCGGGAAGTCCAAGAACCGTCGCCGCGTCGACACCGCCCAGCAGAAGGAGGCGGTGAAAGGCGCCGTGCGCACGCACGGTCCCTCCGTGCTCAAGGGCCTGCTCGCCGCGGTCCTGACGGCGGGGCTTGTCTGGGGTGGGCTGGAGCTGCGCGCCTGGGCCCTGGCCTCGCCGCGCTTCCAGCTCCAGGAGGTCAACTTCACCGGGCTCAACCGCGCCTCGCGCGCCGAGCTGGTGAAGCTGTCCGGCCTGGCCCTGGGGCAGAACCTGTTCGCCCTGGAGGTGCCCGTGCTGGAGAAGGCCATGCTCCAGCACCCGTGGGTGCACAGCGTGCAGGTGACGCGGCACTTCCCGGCCTCGGTGTCCGTGGAGGTGGTGGAGCACACCCCCGAGGCGCTGGTGGTGCTCGGGGACTTGTACGTGCTGAACGGGGAGGGCGAGCCCTTCAAGCGGGTGACGCCCGGAGACGGGCTGGACTTGCCGCTCGTCACCGGCGTGGTGCGCGAGGACTACGTGAAGGAGCCGGCCGCGGTGCGCGAGCGGCTGAAGGCGGCGCTGGAGGTGGCGCGCTCGTACTCGGCGCTGAAGATCGGCCGCCACGAGCGGCTGTCCGAGCTGCGGCTGGACGGCGCGTCCCTGGCCCTGGTGACGGTGGGCGGGCAGGAGGTGCTGATGGGCGAGGGGAACACGGAGGCCAAGCTCTCGAAGCTGACGCGCGTGCGGCGCGAGCTGAGCGCCAAGGGCCTGGCGGCGGATGTCATCCACCTGGACAACCGGGCCCGGCCCGGCTGGGTGGCAGTGAAGCTTTCGAGTCCCGTCTCCGAGAGGAACGGGAGCTCGACGCAGTAAGGGCAGCCCTTTCACGAGAGTGGGGGCAGCGGGGAGGCAGTTCTCATGGCGAAGCAGAAGTCTGGGGAGATCATCGTCGGCCTCGACATCGGCACGACGAAGATCTGCGCGATCGTCGGTGAGCTCACCGACAGCGGGATCGACATCATCGGAATCGGCACCCACCCCTCCAAGGGGCTGCGCAAGGGCGTCGTGGTCAACATCGAGGCGACCGTGTCCTCCATCCGCCGCGCGGTGGAGGAGGCGGAGCTGATGGCGGGGGCGGAGATCTCCCACGTCTACACGGGCATCGCCGGAGGCCACATCAAGGGCTTCAACTCCCAGGGCATCGTCGCGGTGAAGGACAAGGAGGTGCGCGAGGCGGACATCGCCCGCGTCATCGACGCCGCCAAGGCCGTGGCCATTCCCCTGGACCGGGAGGTGATCCACGTCCTGCCGCAGGAGTTCATCATCGACGATCAGGGCGGCATCAAGGAGCCGCTCGGCATGGCGGGCGTGCGGCTCGAGGCCAAGGTGCACATCGTCACGGGCGCGGTCTCCAGCGCGCAGAACATCGTCAAGTGCGCCAACCGCACCGGGCTCAACGTGGCCGACATCGTCCTGCAGCCGCTGGCCTCCGCCGAGGCCGTGCTGAGCGAGGACGAGAAGGAGCTGGGCGTGTGCCTGGTGGACATCGGCGGCGGCACCACGGACATCGCCATCTTCTCCGGCGGCTCCATCGTCCACACCGCCGTCATCGCCCTGGGCGGCAACAACCTCACCAGCGACATCGCCATTGGCCTGCGCACCCCCGCGCACGAGGCCGAGCGGATCAAGCAGAAGTTCGGCTGCGCGCTCGCCAGCATGGTGAACAAGGATGAGACCATCGAGGTGCCCAGCGTGGGCGGGCGCCAGCCGCGCGTGCTCGGCCGGCAGATCCTCTGCGAGATCCTCGAGCCGCGCGTGGAGGAGATCTTCCAGCTCGTCCACCGGGAGATCCAGAAGTGCGGCTACGAGGATCTGCTCGCCTCGGGCGTGGTGATCACCGGCGGCTCCACGCTGCTGGCGGGCATGCCCGAGCTGGCCGAGGAGGTACTCGGACTGCCCGTGCGGCGCGGTATGCCTCGCGGTATCGGCGGCCTGGTAGACGTGGTGAAGAGCCCCATGTACGCCACCGGCGTGGGCCTGGTCGTCTATGGGGCACGCAACCTGGACCGGCGCATGTTCCGCATCCGCGAGGAGAACGTGTACAAGAAGGTCAAAGGCCGCATGCGCGAGTGGCTTGAGGAAATTTTCTAGCCAGACTGCGCCTCGAAACCCGGAAAGCGCGGAGAGGGATCCCGAAAGGGGATCCCTCTTTTTTTTGATCAACAGTTCTTGGGTAGACTCTGCGCGATTCGTTTCCGTCCGAAAGTCGTAATCCGCCGACCCCGCCAATACCCGCATCCGATCAGACCGAAGAATGAGGCCGCTCTCGAGTGGCTCCGTCCCGGTCCCGGAACATCCACCATGATGGGTTCCACTTTGCCTTCTCTCCGTTCCATGAACTTCCGACTGCTGGCGCCGCTGCTGGTGCTGGGCCTGTTGGGCGCCTCGTGTGGTCCCGAGCCGGTTGAGGCTCCCGAGAGTTCCGAGCCCTCCAATCCCTCGCAGCCGACGATCATTCCGCAAGAGCAGCCGCTGCTGGGC
Organism: Hyalangium sp.; assembly: GCF_045802625.1. Taxonomy (NCBI): domain Bacteria; kingdom Pseudomonadati; phylum Myxococcota; class Myxococcia; order Myxococcales; family Archangiaceae; genus Hyalangium; species Hyalangium sp. Next base: position 140,738 of record NZ_JBJMQP010000108.1, read on the forward strand.
GAGTGGATGCCCACGCCCGACCAGAACCTGATGTGGATGCTGGCGGCGGACGCGAACCTCTCGGCGACGATCAGTGACGCGTCCACCGCGGTCGCTCTGGGCACTGTCGTCAACTACAGGGTCGACTTCCAGAACGTGGGGCCCCAGGCCGCCAGCAACGTCACGCTGACGGTGAACCTGCCTCCTCAGTCGTTCTTCCAGAGCGCCTCTGCGGCTCCGACGGGTTGGACGTGCAACCCCTCGGGCAGCATCTACAAGTGGATCTGCACGACGGCGTCGTTCGCGGTGAACTCGGCGCAGTTCATCACCTTCAGCATGCAGGCGCCCTTCCAGGAAGACGTCCTGATGGTGGCCAGCGTCAGCATCACTTCCGACACGAATGATCCCACTCCGGGCAACAACACGGCCACGGATGAGACGGCCGTCGGTAACAACGACGCGCCGGTGAACACGGCGCCGGTTCCGTTCACCATCCCCGAGGACACGCAGGTCACCTTCGGGGCCGCGGGCAAGAAGTTCGCCACGACGGACCCGGATGCGTTCACCCGGCCCGTCCGCATCACCCTGGGCGTGGACAAGAACAACGGCACGCTGACGCTGAGCGGCGTTACGGGCCTCACCTTCCTGGGTGGCGATGGCACTGCTGACTCGAGCATGGTCTTCGACGGCAACCTGACCAACGTCAACGCCGCGCTCAATGGGATGGTGTTCATCCCGAAGGCCGACTTCTTCGGCTCCACCTCCATCGTCTTCACGGTCGTCGACCTGGGGAACAGCGGCCTCGGAGGAGTGAAGCAGACCGTCAACATCGTCCCCATCACCATCACCCCGGTGAATGATCCGCCCACCGCGGTGAATGACACCTTCTCGGTGCCGGGTGACAGCACGGACTACCCCCTCGACGTGCTGGCCAACGACACGTACCTGCCGGACGGGCCCGAGACGCTCACCATCACCGCGGTGACCCAGCCGGCGACGGGCTCGGTGACCTTCACCGGGACGGGCATCAAGTACACGCCGCCCGTGGGCTTCCGCGGCACCACGACGTTCACGTACACGATCTCGGATGGCAACGGCGGCACGGCCAGCGCGACGGTGACCTGCAACGTCGGCCAACCGAACAGCCCGCCCACGGCCAACAACGACAGCTACACGGTGGTGGAGGACAGCTCGGCCACCACGTTCTTCGTGCTGTCCAATGACAGCACGGCGCCGGACACGGGCGAGACGCTGACCATCACCAGCGTGACGCAGCCGGCGGGGGGCACGGTGACCCTCGGGTCGCCCCCGACGAGCGTGAGGTTCACGCCGACCCCGAACTTCTTCGGCACCACGACGTTCACGTACACCATCTCGGACGGCCGAGGCGGTTCGGCCACGGCCACGGTGACGGTGACGGTGACGGGGACGAATGATCCGCCCACGGCCACCAACGACACCTTCCCGGTGCTCGAGGACAGCACCGCCAACGTCCTGGACGTGCTGGCCAACGACTCCTCTCTGCCGGACGGCCCCGAGACGCTGACGATCACCGCGGTGACTCAGCCGGCCAATGGCTCGGTGACCAACAATGGCACCAACGTCACCTTCACGCCGACGCCCCTCTTCTTCGGCACCACGACGTTCACGTACACGATCTCGGACGGCAACGGGGGCTCGGCCAACGCCACGGTGACGGTGAACGTGGCGAAGGTGAACCACCCGCCCACCGCCACCAACGACAGCTTCTCGGTGGCCGAGGACAGCACGGCCACCACGTTCGACGTGCTGGCCAACGACAGCATCGCTCCGGACACGAATGAGACGCTGACCGTCACCTCGGTGACCCAGCCGGCCAACGGCTCGGTGACCACCACTGGCCCCAACGTGAAGTTCACGCCGGCGGCCAACTTCTTCGGCACCACGACGTTCACGTACACCATCTCGGACGGCAATGGCGGCACGGCCACGGGCACGGTGACGGTGAACGTGACGGCGGTGAATGACCCGCCCGTCGCCACCAACGACAGCTTCTCGGTGGGGGCCAACACGAGCGGCAACGCGCTGGACGTGCTGGCCAACGACACGTACCTGCCGGACGCGCCCGAGACGCTCACCATTACCTCGGTGACCCAGCCGGCCAACGGCACGGTGACCAACAATGGCTCCAACGTCAGCTTCACCCCGGTCGCGGGCTTCAAGGGCGTGACGACGTTCACGTATACGATCTCGGATGGCCATGGCGGCACGGCCAGCGCCACGGTGACGGTGACGGTGGGCAACAACCCGCCCATCGCCAACAACGACAGCTTCTCGGTGCCCGAGGACAGCGGGACCACGCCGTTCAGCGTGCTGGCCAACGACAGCACGGCGCCGGATACCGGCGAGACGCTGAGCATCCTCTCGGTGACCCAGCCGGCCAACGGCTCGGTGACCTTCACGGCCTCCAACGTCAGCTTCAAGCCGGCGGCCAACTTCTTTGGCACCACGACCTTCACGTACACCATCTCGGATGGCAATGGCGGTACCGCCACGGGCACGGTGACGGTGAACGTGACGGCGGTGAATGATCCGCCCGTCGCCAACGCTGACTCCGTCTCGGTGCCCGCGAACAGCGGCGCCAACGTGCTGAACGTGCTGGCCAACGACACGTACCTGCCAGACGCGCCCGAGACGCTCACCATCACCGCGGTGACTCAGCCCGCCAGTGGCACGGTGAGCTTCACCGGCACCAACGTCACCTTCACGCCCGCGACGGACTTCGAGGGCACCGTCACGTTCACGTACACGATCTCCGACGGCAACGGCGGCACGGCCACGGGCACGGTGACGGTGACGGTGACGCACGTGAACCACCCGCCTGTCGCCAACAACGACTCCTTCACAGTGGCCGAGGACAGCGGTGTCACCACGTTCAACGTGCTGGCCAACGACAGCATCGCCCCGGACACGAATGAGACGCTGAGCATCACCTCGGCGACCCAGCCGGCCAACGGCACGGTGACCTCCAACACCGGCTCCGTGAGGTTCACGCCCGCGCCGAACTTCAACGGGACCACGACGTTCCAGTACACCATCTCGGACGGCAATGGCGGCACGGCCACGGCCACGGTGACGGTGAACGTGACGCCGGTGAACGATCCGCCGGACGCGGTGGATGACAGCTACATGGTGGCCGAGGACAGCGGGCCCACCACGTTCGACGTGCTGGCCAATGACACCACGTTCCCGGATACGGGCGAGACGCTGACCATCAGCTCGGTGGCGCAGCCGGCCAGTGGCACGGTGACGCTCAGCGGCGGCGTGCTGAGCTTCACGCCGGCCGCGGGCTTCAGCGGCGTCGCCCGGTTCACGTACACGGTCTCGGACGGCAACGGCGGCACGGACACGGCGACGGTGACGGTGAACGTGACGCACACGAACCATCCGCCCACGGCCAACAACGACAGCTACGCGGTGGACGAGGACAGCGCGGCCACCTCGTTCAGCGTGCTGACCAATGACAGCACCGCGCCGGATACGGGCGAGACGCTGGGCATCCTCTCGGTGACTCAGCCCGCCAACGGCTCGGTGACCTTCACCGCGACGACCGTGAAGTTCACCCCGGCGCCCAACTTCTTTGGCACCACGACCTTCACGTACACGGTCTCGGACGGCAACAACGGCACGGCCACCGCCACGGTGACAGTCACCGTCAACCCCGTGAACGACCCGCCCACGGCCAACGACGACAGCTTCTCGGTCCAGGAGGACAGCGGGTTCACGGTGCTGACCGTGCTGACCAACGACTCCTCCGCGCCGGATGCGCCGGAGACGCTGACCGTCACCGCGGTGACCCAGCCGGCCAACGGCGCGGTGACGCTCTCCGGCGGCGTGGTGAGCTTCAAGCCCACGCCCTTCTTCAACGGCACCACGACGTTCACGTACACGGTGTCGGATGGCAACGGCGGCACGGCCACCGCCACGGTGACGGTCACCGTCACGCCGGTGAACCACCCGCCCATCGCCACCAACGACAGCTTCTCGGTGCCCGAGGACAGCGGCGCCAACACCCTGGACGTGCTGGCCAATGACTCGACCCAGGGGGATGCCAACGAGACGCTGAGCATCACCGCGGTGACTCAGCCGGCCAACGGCTCGGTGACCAACACCGCCACCAACGTGAAGTTCACGCCGGCGGCCAACTTCAACGGGACCACGACGTTCCAGTACACGATCTCGGATGGCAACGGGGGCACGGCCACCGCCACGGTGACGGTCACCGTCACGCCGGTGAATGATCCGCCCACGGCCAACGACGACACCTTCGCGGTGGACGAGGACAGCGGCCCCACGCTGTTTGATGTGCTGGCCAACGACTCCTTCGCGCCGGACACGGGCGAGACGCTCTCCGTCACGGCCGTTACTCCGACGCCCAACGGCACGGTGAGCTTCACCGCGACCCGCGTGCGGTTCACTCCGGCGGCCAACTTCTTTGGCACCGCGACCTTCACGTACACGGTGTCGGATGGCAACGGCGGCACGGCCACGGGCACGGTGACGGTGACCGTCAACCCGTTGAACGACCCGCCCACGGCCAACGACGACACCTTCGCAGTGGCCGAGGACAGCGGTCCCACGGCGCTGAACGTGCTGGCCAATGACACCTACCTGCCGGACGCACCCGAGACGCTCACCATCACCTCCGTGTCCCCGGTAGCCAACGGCACGGTGACCTTCACCGGCTCCAACGTCACCTTCACCCCGGCCGCCGACTTCAACGGCACCACCACGTTCACGTACCGGATCTCGGACGGCAACGGTGGCACGGCCACGGGCACGGTGACGGTGAACGTGTCGCCGGTGAACGATCCGCCCAAGGCCAACAACGACAGCTCCACGGTGGCCGAGGACAGCGGCGCCACGGTGCTGAACGTGCTGGCCAACGACAGCATCGCTCCGGACACGGGCGAGACGCTCACCATCACCTCGGTGACCCAGCCAGCCAACGGCACGGTGTCGTTCACGGCCTCCAACGTCAGCTTCACCCCGGCGCCGAACTTCAACGGCACCACGACGTTCACGTACACGATCTCGGATGGCAATGGTGGGACGGCCACGGGCACGGTGACGATGACCGTCACGCCGGTGAATGATCCGCCCACGGCCAACAACGACAGCTTCCCAGTGACCGAGGGCAGCAGCGCCAACATCCTGGACGTGCTGGCCAACGACACCTCCGCGCCGGACACGGGCGAGACGCTGACCATCACGAACGTGACTCAGCCGGCCAACGGCACGGCGTCGTTCACGGGCTCCAACGTCAGCTTCACCCCGGCCCCGGGCTTCTTCGGCACCACGACGTTCACGTACACCATCTCCGACGGCAACGGCGGTACCGCCACGGCCACGGTGACCGTGGTCGTCGGCGGAGTGAACCACCCGCCTGTCGCCAACAACGACAGCTTCACGGTGCTCGAGGACAGCGGCGCCACGGTGTTCGACGTGCTGGCCAACGACAGCATCGCGCCGGACACGAATGAGACGCTGACCATCACCTCGGTGGCTCAGCCGCTCAACGGCACCGTCACCTTCACGGCCTCCAACGTCAGCTTCACCCCGGCCCCGAACTTCTCCGGCACCACCCGGTTCACGTACACGATCTCGGATGGCAACGGGGGCTCGGCGACGGCCACGGTGACGGTGAACGTGACGCACGTGAACCACCTGCCTGTCGCCACCAACGACAGCTTCACGGTGGGCGAGGACAGCCAGCCCACGGTGATGAACGTGCTGGCCAACGACACCACCGCGCCGGATACCGGCGAGACGCTGAAGATCACGGCGGCGACGCAGCCGGCCAACGGCACGGTGACGTTCACGGACTTCTCCGTCACCTTCACTCCGGCGGCCAACTTCAACGGCACCACGACGTTCACGTACACGGTGAACGATGGCAACAGCGGCACGGCGACGGCCACGGTGACGGTGAACGTGACGCCGGTGAACGATCCGCCCACCGCCAACGACGACACCTTCGCGGTGGCCGAGGACAGCTCGAACACGGCGCTGGACGTGCTGACCAACGACTCGAGCTCGCCCGATACGGGTGAGACGCTCACGGTGATCTCGGTGACTCAGCCGACCGATGGCACGGTGTCGCTCTCGGGTGGCGTGGTGCGCTTCACGCCGGCCACGAACTTCAGCGGCGTCACCCGGTTCACGTACACCATCTCCGACGGCAACGGGGCCACGGCCACGGCCACGGTGACGGTGAACGTGACGCACGTGAACCACCCGCCCGTGGCCAACGCCGACAGCTTCAGCGTGCCCGAGGATGGAGTGGATGTGGGGCTGAACGTGCTGGCCAACGACAGCATCGCGCCGGACACGAATGAGACGCTGGCCATCACCTCGGTGGCTCAGCCGCTCAACGGCTCGGTGGCCTTCACCTCTTCCATCGTCAACTTCACGCCGGCGCCGGACTTCAACGGCACCACGACGTTCCAGTACACGATCTCGGACGGCCATGGCGGTACGGCCACGGCCACGGTGACGGTCACCGTCACGCCGGTGAACGATCCGCCCAAGGCCAACAACGACAGCTTCTCGGTGGCCGAGGACAGCGGGCCCACCACGTTCGACGTGCTGGCCAACGACACGTACCTGCCGGACGCGCCCGAGACGCTCACCCTCACCTCCGTCTCCCAGCCGGCCAACGGCACGGTGGCCTTCACGGCCTCGAACGTCACCTTCACTCCGGCGGCCAACTTCAACGGCACCGCGACGTTCACGTACCGGATCTCGGACGGCAATGGCGGCTCCGCTCAAGGCACGGTGACGGTGACGGTGACGCCGGTGAATGATCCGCCCACGGCCAACGACGACAGCTTCGTGGTGGACGAGGACACCAGCGCCAACGTGTTGGACGTGCTGGCCAACGACAGCACGGCGCCGGACACGGGCGAGACGCTGTCCATCCTCTCGGTGACCCAGCCGGCCAATGGCACGGTGACCTCCACCGCCTCGAACGTCCGCTTCACGCCGGCGCCCAACTTCTTCGGCACCACGACGTTCACGTACACCGTCTCCGACGGCAACGGCGGCACGGGTACGGGCACGGTGACGGTCACGGTCAACCCGCTCAACGATCCGCCCACGGCCAACAACGACAGCTTCGCGATCGCCAAGGACAGCGGGTCCATGGTGTTCGATGTGCTGGCCAACGACACCACCGCGCCGGACACCGGCGAGACGCTCATCATCATCGGGGTGACTCAGCCGGCCAACGGCACGGTGAGCTTCTCCGGGACCAACGTCACCTTCACCCCCGCGGCCGGCTTCGAGGGGATCACGACGTTCACGTACAAGATCTCCGATGGCAACGGCGGCACGGCCGCGGCCACGGTGACCGTCTATATCGGCAGCCCGAACAATCCGCCCATCGCCAACGATGACAGCTTCACGCTGGACGAGGACAGCGGCGCCACGGTGTTCGACGTGCTGGGCAACGACACGACGGCGCCGGACACGGGCGAGACGCTGACCATCACCGCGGTGACTCAGCCGCTCCACGGCACGGTGACCTTCACGGGCTCCAACGTCAGCTTCACCCCGGCGGCCCACTTCTTTGGCACCACCTCCTTCATCTACACGGTGTCGGATGGCAACGGGGGCCAGGACACGGCCACGGTGACGGTGTCGGTGAGGCACGTGAACCACCCGCCTGTCGCCAACGATGACTTCGTCTCGGTGCTCCAGGACAGCGGGCCCACGGTGGTGGATGTGCTGACCAACGACACCACGGCGCCGGACACGGGCGAGACGCTGACGGTGATGTCGGTGACCCAGCCGGCCAATGGCCTGGTGACGCTGAGCGGCGGGGTGGTGCACTTCACGCCCAACGCGGGCTTCGTGGGCACGACCACGTTCCAGTACACGGTGACGGACGGCAACAGCCTGACGGCCAGCGCCAAGGTGACGGTGACGGTGACGCCCGTGAACCACCTGCCTGTTGCCAACAACGATGCCTTCATGGTGCTCGAGGACAGCAGCGCCAACGTGTTGGACGTGCTGGCCAACGACAGCACGGCGCCGGACACGGGCGAGACGCTGACCGTCACCTCGGTGACTCAGCCGGCCAGCGGCACGGTGACGCTGAGCGGCGGGGCGGTGAGCTTCACGCCCAACACGAACTTCACCGGCACGACGACCTTCCGGTACACCGTCTCGGACGGCCATGGCGGCACGGCCAGCGCCACGGTGACGGTGACGGTAAAGCACGTGAACCATCCGCCCACGGCCAACGCCGACTCGTTCTGGGTGAAGGTCAACAGCTCGAACAACGTGCTGACCGTGCTGGGCAACGACACGACGGATCCGGATACGGGCGAGACGCTGACCGTCACTGCGGTGACTCAGCCGGCCAACGGCTCGGTGTCGCTGAGCGGTGGGGTGGTGCGCTTCACTCCCAACACGAACTTCACCGGCACCACGACGTTCACGTACACCATCTCGGACGGCAACGGCGGCACGGCTACGGGCACGGTGACGGTCACCGTGTCGAGCAACAGCGTGCCCACGGCCAACAACGACACCTTCACGGTGGCCGAGGACAGCAGCGCCACGGTGTTCGATGTTCTGGCCAACGACAGCACGGATCCGACCGCGGGCGGGACGCTGACCATCACCGCGGTGAGCCAGCCGCTCCACGGCACGGTGACATTCACCTCGTCCAACGTGAGCTTCACCCCGGCGCCGAACTTCTTTGGCACCACGGTGTTCACGTACACGGAGTCGGACGGCCTTGGCGGCACGGCCACCGCCGCGGTGTCGGTGAACGTGACGCCGGTGAACGATCCGCCTACGGCCAACGCCGACAGCGCCTTGGTGCCTCAGGACAGCGGCGCCACGGTGCTGGACGTGCTGGCCAACGACACCTACCTGCCGGACGGGCCCGAGACGCTGACGGTGGTGTCGGTGACCCAGCCGGCCAACGGCACGGTCACGCTCTCGTCGGGCCTGGTCTACTTCACGCCCGCGGCCCACTTCAGCGGCACCACGACGTTCACGTACACCATCTCGGATGGCAACGGCGGTACGGCCATGGGCACGGTGACGGTGACGGTGCAGCATATGAACAGCCTGCCCACGGCCAGCGACGACGTCTTCACGGTGACGGAGGACAGCCTGCTCACGCCGATGAACGTGCTGGCCAACGACAGCACGGCGCCGGACACGGGCGAGACGCTGACGGTGATCGCGGTGACCCAGCCGGCCGACGGCAGGGTGACGCTGACCAATGGCGTGGTGCGCTTCGCGCCGGCGCCGAACTTCAACGGCCTCACCACGTTCATGTACACGGTGTCCGATGGCAACGGCGGCACGGCCGTGGCCACGGTGACGGTGAACGTGACGCCGGTGAACGATCCGCCCACGGTCAATGACGACGCGTTCCAAGTGGCGATCAACAGCTCGGGCAACGAGCTGAACGTGCTGCTCAATGACTCCGCGGATCCGGACACCGGCGAGACGCTGACGGTGGCCTCGGTGACCCAGCCGCCCAACGGCGCGGTGTCGCTGATCGGTGGCGTGGTGCGCTTCTCTCCGTTCACGGACTTCAGCGGCATCACGACGTTCCAGTACACCGTCTCGGACGGTAACGGCGGCTTCGCCACGGGCACGGTGACGGTGAACGTGACGGGCACCAACAACCCGCCCACGGCCAACAACGACAGCTTCACGGTGGCCGAGGACAGCAGCGCCACGGTGCTGACCGTGCTGGCCAACGACACCGCCGCTCCGGACACGGGCGAGACGTTGACGGTGGTGTCGGTGAGCCAGCCGGCCAACGGCTCGGTGACGCTGACGGGTGGGGTGGTGCGCTTCACTCCCGCCCCGAACTTCAACGGCACCACGACGTTCACGTACACCATCTCGGATGGCAACAACGGCAACGCCAGCGCCAAGGTGACCGTGAACGTGACGCCGGTGAACGATCCGCCCACCGCCAACAACGACAGCTTCACGGTGGCTGTGAACAGCTCGGCCGTGGCGCTGGATGTGCTGGCCAACGACACCGCCGCTCCGGACACGGGCGAGACGTTGACCATCACCGCGGTGACCCAGCCGGCCAACGGCACGGTGACCTTTACCGCCACCAACGTCAGCTTCGCCCCGGCGCCGAACTTCAGCGGCACCACGACGTTCGCGTACACCATCTCCGACGGCAACGGCGGCACGGCCTCGGGCACGGTGACGGTGACCGTGACGGGTAGCGGCCACCTGCCTGTGGCCAACAACGACTTCTTCATGGTGGCCCAGGACAGCTCCGCCACGGTGCTGGATGTGCTGGCCAACGACACCACGGCGCCGGACACGGGTGAGACGCTCACCATCACCTCGGTGACTCAGCCGCTCAGCGGCACGGTGACGCTGACGGGTGGCGTGGTGCGCTTCACGCCCGCCGCTGGCTTCACCGGCACCACCACCTTCACCTATACGGTGTCGGATGGTAACGGTGGCACGGCCACGGCTCGCGTGACTGTGACGGTGAAGGGACCCAACCACCTGCCTGTGGCCAACGACGACACCTTCTCGGTGGCTCGGGATACCAGCTTCACGGTGCTGGACGTGCTGGCCAACGACAGCACGGCGCCGGACACGGGCGAGACGCTCACGGTGGTGTCGGTGAGCCAGCCGGCCAACGGCCAGGTGACGCTCATCAATGGCGTGGTGCGCTTCATGCCCAACGCGGGCTTCCGAGGCACCACGACGTTCACGTACAAGATCTCCGATGGCAATAGCGGCAACGCCAGCGCCAAGGTGACGGTGAACGTGACGGGGATGGGCACCCTGCCCACGGCCAAGGACGACGCCGTCACGGTGGCCCAGGACAGCGCGGCCACGGTGCTGGACGTGCTGGCCAACGACACCACGGCGCCGGACACGGGCGAGACGCTGACCATCACCGCGGTGACTCAGCCGGCCAAGGGCACGGTGACCTTCACGGCCTCCAACGTCAGCTTCACCCCGGCACCGGGCTTCTTCGGCACCACGACGTTCATGTACACCGTCTCCGACGGCAACGATGGCACGGCCACGGCCACGGTGACGGTGACGGTGACGCGCACGAACCCCCCGCCGACGGCGACGGATGACACGTTCACGGTGACCATGAACGCGGGCGCCAAGAGCCTGGACGTGCTGGCCAACGACAGCACGGCGCCGGACACCAACGAGACGCTCACGGTGACGGCCGTCACCCAGCCCGCCAGCGGTGGCACGGTGACGGTGGCCACGGACAGCTCGGCGGTGGTGTTCACTCCGGCCACGGACTTCGTGGGCGACGTCACCTTCACGTACACGGTGTCGGATGGCAATGGCGGCGCGGACACGGCCACGGTGACCGTCCATGTCGTCCGCGTGGACGTCGACTCCGACGGAGACGGCTTGAGCGACGTGCTCGAGGTGGAGACGGGGAGCAACCCGAACGACGCCGACAGCGACGACGACGGCATCAGCGATGGCACCGAGGACGCCAACCGCAACGGCATCGTGGACGAGGGCGAGACCGATCCTCGCAAGTTCGACACGGATGGTGACGGGCTCAGCGACGGTCTGGAGCGCGGTCTGGCGCAGCCGGAAGGCACGGGCACCGACATGTCCCGCTTCGTGGCGGACCTCGATCCGACCACGAAGACCAACCCGCGGCTCGTGGACACGGATGCCGATACGCTGAAGGACGGCGAGGAGGACGCCAACCACAACGGCCGCGTCGACGCGAAGGAGACCAATCCGAACAAGGCCGACACGGATGACGACGGCCTGTCCGACGGTGTCGAGGTGAAGGGCGAGAACCCGACGGATCCGACCCAGGCCGACACGGACGGTGACGGACTGGTGGACGGCTCCGAGGACGCCAACCACAACGGCAGCCTCGACACGGGCGAGACCAACCCGAACGAGGCCGACACGGATCACGGTGGCGCGGACGATGGTGCCGAGGTCAACGGCGGCACCAACCCGCTGGACCCCAACGACGACTTCGTCATCGCCGGTGGCGGGTGCGCCTCGACGGGCACCACCAGCCTCGTGCCGCTGCTCATGCTGCTCGGCCTGCCGCTGCTGCGGCGGCGCCGGGCGGCGGGCTCGCACCTGGCCTCGCGTGCTGGCACCTGGGGCGTGCTGGGCCTGCTGGCCGTCCTCGCGGCGGCTCCGGCGAAGGCCCAGGTCTCCGCCACCTCGGCCTCCGAGAAGATCGACGTGCAGCAGTACAAGCCGGCCCCCGGCGCGTATGACTTGCTGGGGCTCCACAGCGCCAGGGTGGGCAAGAGCTGGAACTTCGGCCTGTCGCTGAACTACGCCAAGGACCCGCTCGCCTTCCGCGATCCGCGGGAGAACACGACCGTCTACAGCCTGGTGGACAGCCAGATCACCGCGGACGTGATGGGCGCCATCTCCTTGTTCGATCGGTTCGAGCTCGGCTTGGCCATCCCCTTCACCTCGCAAGGCTCCGGGACCGCCAGCGTGGCGGCGCTCGCGGAGACGAGCGGGGGCAAGAGCGGCCTGGGCGACGTGCGCGTGGTGCCCAAGGCGAACCTGTACTCCGACGGCGGGCTGAGCCTGGGCGCCGCGGTGCCCATCCACCTGCCCACGGGCGGCAGCACGGGCTTCCTCGGAGGCGGCTTCTCCGTGCGTCCGAAGGTGCTCGGCGAGTGGAGCAGCAGCAGCGGCCTGCGGGTGCTGGCCAACCTGGGCCTCAACCTCCGCTCCAAGCAGCAGCTGCGCAACCTGGTGGTGTCCAACGAGCTGGCCTACGGCGTTGGCGCGGAGGTGCCCTTCCAGGTGGGAGCCCGTGAGCTCTCGGTGGGTGGCACCCTGATGGGCGCGATGGGGCTGGGGCAGTCGGGCTCCGAGGAGAAGCCGCTGGAGCTGCTGGCCACGGCGAAGTACCGCATCTCGGATGCGATCGCCGCGCAGCTCGGCGGTGGCCCGGGCCTCAGCCAGGGCTACGGAACGCCGGGCTTCCGGGTGTTCGCGGCCCTCACCTACGTGGTGCCCGAGAGCAAGGCCGAGCCGAAGCCCGAGCCCAAGCCGGAGCCGAAGCCCGAGCCCAAGGTCGAGCCCAAGAAGCCCGTGGACACGGATGGGGACGGCCTCACGGATGACAAGGACAAGTGCCCGCAGGAGGCCGAGGACAAGGACGGCTTCCAGGACGAGGATGGCTGCCCGGACCTGGACAATGATCAGGACGGCATCGCGGACACGAACGACAAGTGCCCCAACGAGCCGGAGACGAAGAACGGCTTCCAGGACGAGGACGGCTGCCCGGACGTGGCGCCGCCGGTGGACACGGACGGAGACGGCATCACCGACGACAAGGACAAGTGCCCGAACGCGCCCGAGGACAAGGACGGCTTCGAGGACACGGACGGCTGCCCGGATCCGGACAACGATCACGACGGCATCCTGGACGCGGATGACAAGTGCCCCAACGAGCCGGAGACCATCAACGGCGTGAAGGACGAGGACGGCTGCCCGGACAAGGGCAAGGTGAAGGTGCTCGTCGAGGGCGAGAAGATCGTCATCCTCGACAAGATCTTCTTCGCCACCAACAAGGCCACCATCCTCCCCAAGTCCTTCCCGCTGCTGAAGCAGGTGGCGCAGGTACTCAAGGGCAACATGCAGATCGAGAAGGTCCGCGTGGAGGGCCACACCGATGATCAGGGTGATGATGGGGCCAACCTGGTGCTCTCGCGGACCCGCGCGGAGGCCGTGCGCGACCGCCTCGTCATGGAGGGCATCGCCGCCGAGCGCCTGGAGGCCGTGGGCTACGGCGAGGCCAAGCCGATTGCCTCGAACAAGACCGCCAAGGGCCGCGAGCAGAACCGCCGCGTGGAGTTCACCATCCTCAAGGTGAAGCCCAAGGAGATCGAGGTCGAGCAGCCCTGATCAGCTCCGGGGGCATGTCAGACCCCCGGTGGAGACTGCGGCCTGTGCCCGTCCTGCGGTGCGCACTTCGGGGTGGATCTCCGGAGCGCGCCCGCCAGGGCGGTCACGCAGTGCGGCAAACACGTTTGGGACAAAGTCTCGATCCCACGTCAAGATGGCGCCCGAGCACCTTCCCGGATACGGAATGGATGTTCAGGATTCGCGTAAGTGCCTGTCAGGACTCGGGTGCGAGGGCGGCTGCTACAGGCAAGTAGCGGAATACTTGCCAAAGATCCCGACTTGCTGATGATTGGTGGCCTTGGAAACGCGCACGCCCAGGTGCGCGGCTTCCGCCGAAAGGATCACCATGGACCAGTTCGAGCAGAACAAGCAGGCCGCGAAGATCCGTGTTGTCGGCGTGGGTGGAGCCGGCTGCAACGCGGTGAACACGATGATCCTGGCCAAGCTGGAACGGGTCGACTTCATCGCTGCCAACACCGACGTGCAGGCGCTGGCCGCCAACAAGTCGCCGACGCGGCTGCAGCTCGGACAGACGTTGACCAAGGGCCTGGGGGCGGGCGCCAACCCGGAGATGGGCCGCGAGGCCGCCCTGGAGTCCAAGGAGCAGATCGCCGCCGTGCTCGAGGGCGCGGACATGGTGTTCGTCACCGCGGGCATGGGCGGTGGCACCGGCACGGGCGCCGCGCCCATCATCGCGGACATCGCCAAGAGCCTGGGCTGCCTCACGGTGGGCGTGGTGACCAAGCCCTTCCTCTTCGAGGGCAACAAGCGCCGCAAGCAGGCCGAGCAGGGCCTGGTGGAGCTCAAGGCCGCGGTGGACACGCTGATCACCATCCCCAACCAGCGGCTGCTCACCCTGAGCACCGAGCCCATGCCGCTCTTGGAGACCTTCAAGCGCGCGGATGAAGTCCTGCTCAACGCGGTGCAGGGCATCTCGGATCTCATCCAGTACCACGGCTACATCAACGTGGACTTCGCGGATGTGAAGACCATCATGAGTGACAAGGGCCTGGCGCTCATGGGCACCGGCCGCTCCTCGGGCACCAACCGCGCGCTCAACGCCATGCAGCAGGCCATCTCCAGCCCGCTGCTGGAGGACGTCTCCATCGACGGCGCCACCGGCCTGCTGATCAACATCACCGGCGGCCGGGACATGACGCTGCAGGAGGTGAATGAGGCCCTCACGCTGGTGCATGACGCCGCTGACAGCGAGGCGGAGATCATCTTCGGCTCGCTGATCGACGAGGAGATCAAGGACGAGGTGAAGATCACCATCATCGCCACGGGCTTCGTGCACCGGGACAGCCGGCAGCCGCAGCGCGTGGTGGCGGTGCCCGCGACGCCAGTGCCGCTCGTCACCCGCCCGGCGCCCTCGGTGCTCAACGCCGCTCGCGAGGAAGTGGCCAGCCTGGTGCCCGCCAAGGCCGGGGCTCGCACCATGTCCTCCTCTGAGAACAAGGCGGTGACGACGCCCCCGCGCACCGCGGTGGTGAAGGACGCGGCGCTGCCCCTGGACGAGGATCAGTTCGACATCCCCACCTTCCTGCGGCGCCAGGGCCAGACCGAGATGCCCTGAGCGGACGGGCGGGGCCATGAGGCTCGCCCCCGCTGAGCCCTTGCAGTCCCTGGAAGCAATCGAGGCACCTCCCGCAGCCCGCGCGAGGTGCCTCGTTCGTTTCGCCCATGAGGGCGGCTTCGCTAGCTGCGCGGGAGGTGCGCCACGCTGGCCTCATCCCGGCCGGACAGCGCGTCGCTGCGAGAGAGCAGGGTGTCCAGCTCCTCGTAGACTTCCTCGATGCGCTCGGGCAGGCGGGGAGCGGGGGTGACGCCCTCGCCGGCGAGCAGCTCGATCAGGGAATTGACGCGCTGCAATATCTGTCGCGCCTTCAGCAGGGCCCGGCCCTGCCGGGTGCCCTCGGGAGAGAAGAGGGTGCCGCCCTGGTACAGCGTCTCCAGGGCCACGCGGTTGGTCGCCAGACGATCCGCGGCCCTCGCGCGATAGAGCTCCAGCCTCCGCTCGCGCCGGGCTCCCAGCAGATCCACCACCGTCCCCGCGCCTGTGTCGTTCCGCTTCAAAGTGCCGGCAAGGTACGCCAGGGCCGCGAAGGATCGCAATGGTGCGACGCGGCTGTACGGCTCTGTACGGTCCTGTGGCGAGCGCTCGGCTGGCAGCTTGTCAGGGCAGGGGGTGGGGATTAGGTTGGCCGCCCTTCCGAGCCAGGGTGCCAGCCATGTTCAAGAAGCTGCTCATCGCCAACCGGGGGGAGATCTCCCGTCGTATCGGAGTGGTGGCCCGAGGGATGGGGATCTCCACCGTCGCCATCTATTCGGATGCGGACGCGGATCTGCCCTTCGTGAAGGAGGCGGACGAGGCGGTGCGCATCGGCCCCGCCCCGGCCAAGGACAGCTACCTCAACATCCCCGCCATCCTCGAGGCGGCGAAGAAGACGGGCGCGCAAGCCGTCCACCCGGGCTACGGCTTCGTGTCGGAGAACGCGGAGTTCGCCCGCGCCTGCACGGAGGCCGGTATCACCTTCGTGGGCCCGCCGCCCGAGGCCATGCTGCGGATGAAGGACAAGAGCCAGGCGCGCAAGCTGGTGGCGGCCGCGGGCGTGCCGGTGGTGCCGGGCACCGAGGACGTGGTGCCGGACGTGGGCAGCGCCGTCGCGGCGGCCGAGCGCATTGGCTACCCGGTGCTCTGCAAGGCGGCGGGAGGAGGCGGCGGCATCGGCATGGCCGCGGCGAAGGATCCGGCCGAGCTGGAGAAGGTCTTCCGCCAGTGCACGGACCGGGCAAAGGCGGCGTTCGGGCGCGAGGGCGTGTACCTGGAGCGCTACTTCCCGGCGCCGCGCCACATCGAGGTGCAGATCCTCGGCGATCACCACGGCCACCTCATCCACGGCCTGGAGCGCGAGTGCTCCATCCAGCGGCGCCACCAGAAGGTGGTGGAGGAGGCGCCCTCGCCGCTGTTCGCGGACGGCAAGAACGCGGACGTGGCGCAGAAGCTGTTCACCGCGGCCGTCACGGCGGCCAAGGCGTTCGGCTACGCCAATGCGGGTACGGTGGAGTTCCTCTACTCGGACGGCAACGTCTACTTCATCGAGATGAACGCCCGGCTCCAGGTGGAGCACCCGGTGACGGAGCTGACCACGGGGTTGGATCTCATCGGCTGGCAGCTGCGCATCGCCGCCGGAGAGAGGCTCACCGTGCGCCAGGAGGACGTGAAGCGGAAGGGGGCGGCGCTGGAGTTCCGCATCTACGCGGAGGATCCGGTGAAGTTCTTCCCGTCGCCCGGGCCGCTCAAGGTGTACGTGCCTCCCCAGGGCGAGGGCGTGCGCCTGGACTCGGGCTACGCCGAGGGCAACACCGTCACCCCGAACTACGATCCGATGATCGCCAAGCTCATCGTCTCGGGCGCCACCCGCGCGGAGGCCATCGAGCGCTCCATCAAGGCCCTGGAGCAGTTCCGCATCGAGGGCATCAAGACGAACATCCCGCTGCACCTGCGCATCCTGAAGGATCCCGCCTTCCGCGAGGGCCAGCTGGATACGCGCTTCCTGGAGAACCACGCGAAGCCGTAGGCTGCGCGCGGCAGCGGCACCCTTCCCAACTTCGACGCTTCAGCGCGAGGAGGCAACACCGTATGGCGGACGTGGCGGCGCACATCACTGGCACTGTGTGGAAGATCGAGGTGAAGGTCGGCCAGAAGGTCTCCTCGGGGGACACCCTCGTCATCCTCGAGTCCATGAAGATGGAGATGCCAGTGGAGGCGACCGAGGACGGCACGGTGAAGGAGATCCGCTGCAAGGAGTCTCAGCCAGTCAACGAGGGCGATGTCCTCGTGGTGCTCGGCTAGGCGCGAGCGTCCGCCATGCACATGCAGCCCACGGTGGAGGTGGAGGACCGCGAGGACGGCGTCCGGGTGCTGACGCTCGTCAACCCGGCGCGGAAGAACGCGCTGGATGAGCGGCTCGTGGGCCTGCTGGACGCGGCGCTCTCTCCGCCGTCCCACATCCGCGCCTTCCTGATCCGCGGGGCGGGCGGCACCTTCTGCTCCGGCTTCGATCTGACGATCCTCGGGCCGCCAGCGGCGGATGGCAGCCTCCCGGACGATCTGCTCATGGCGATGCTCTCCCGGCTGGAGCACCACGAGGTGCCCAGCGTGGCGCTGGTGCAGGGGGCCGCGTTCGGCGGAGGCTTCGACCTGGCATGCGCCTGTGACTTCCGAGTGGGGACACCGGAGACCGTCTTCTGTATGCCGGCGGCGCGGCTGGGGCTCATGTACTCCGCGGAGGGCATGGCGCGGGCGGCGCGGCTGGTGGGTCTGGCGCGGGCCCGGGCGCTCTTCCTCACCGCGCTCAAGCTGGACGGGGAGACGGCGCTCACCTGGGGCATGCTGGACGAGTGCCCGCCCGCGGCCGCCGCGGAGGCCCGCGCCCTGGAGCTGTGCCAGACGCTGGCCGCGCACGCGCCGCTGGCCGTGGCGGGGATGAAGCAGGTGTTCGGGCTGATCGGCCAGCCCGTGCTCTCCGAGGAAGAGCGCATCCGGGTGCGAGCCCTGAGGGTCGCCGTCCTGGGCAGCGAGGACGCTCGGGAGGGCAGGGCGGCGTTCCTGGAGAAACGCGCGCCCCGCTTCCAGGGCCGGTAGCCTACCGCCGGCTCAGGTGTCGCCGAACAGCTCGCCCATGCGCAGCTGCAGCGCGGAGGCGATCTTGTAGAGCGACGAGATGGACGCCGAGGACTCGGCGCGCTCGATCTGCGACAGCAGCGACACGGACAGCCCGGTGCGCCGCGCCAGCTGCTTGAGCGTGAGCTCCTGCGTCTTGCGCGCGTCGCGGATGACGCGGCCGATGGCGCGGTGCAGGTCCGCCTCCGGGTCCTGCGACAGCCCCTTCTTCTGCAGGGCGTTGCGGACCGCGGTGATGAACTGCTCCGGCTCCATGGGCTTCTTCACGTAGTCGGAGGCTTGCGCCTTGAGCGAGGCCACCGCCGTGTCCACCGTGGGGTACGCGGTGGCGACGATGACGGCGACGTCCGTGTCGTACTTGCGGATCTGATCCAGCACCTCGGTGCCGGACATCTGCGGCATCATCATGTCGAGGATGACGAGGTGGAAGTCGGACCCCCGCAGGATTTCCACCGTCTGGGTGGGATCCGTGGTGGTGACGACCTCATAGCCCTCGCGGGTCAGCACCAGCTTCAGGTAGTCGCAGTTGTCCTGCTCGTCATCGACCACCAGGATGCGAATCTGCACAGCCTCTCCTCACCTGCGGTTGAGAACCTTCTGGTTGCACTCGCGCGCTCCGGAACCGAGCCAGGGGCGCGCTACTTTGAGTCGTTGCCCTTGGACTTCTCGTAGTTCTCCACGGACTGCCGGACCTTGGGCGCGTTGGGGTGATCCGGCGCCAGCTTCAGGAACTCGCGGTAGTGCTTGGCCGCTTCATCCCACCTGGAGAGCCCGGCATAGGCGGCGCCCAGCACCATATGGCAGTCGGCGTTCTCCGGGGTGAGCTGCGTGCACTTCGAGGCCAGGGTGAGCGCCTGATCATATTGCCGGGCCCGGAGCAGCTTGGCCGCGTCGCTGTAGAACTGCTTGGCCTGCTCCTGGGCATTGGCCTCCGGCGGCGCGGGCGGCTTGTTCGTCGGGGAAGGCGGCGGCTTGACCGGCTCGGCCGTCTTCACCTGGGGGGTGGGCTCCTGGGGGAGCGAGGCCATCAGCTCGTCGTACTTCGCGCCGAAGTGCTCCGAACCCTTGGCGGGCTCCGCCAGCTTCGGGACCTGATCGTACTTCTTCTGGTTGAAGGCCTCGCGGGCCTCGGCGAGGGCGCGCTGGGCCTCCTGCTCGCGCGAGGCCTTGTCCAGCAGGGCCTGGCCCTCCGCCGGCAGCGTGCCGTTGAAGTTCTTGAGCTCGTCGATGGCCTTGTCGAAGTCGCCCTGATCATAGGCCTGCTGGGCGCTCTGGAGGCGGCCCTGCAGCGCCTTGGCCGGATCGGCCGTGGCGGTGCCCGGGTTGGACTTCTCGGGGGGCTCGGGAGTCCCGCTCTGCGGCTGCGGGGGATTCTCCTGGTGGACCACCTCGGGGTGCTTCGGCCCGGGGCCTTCCTTGAAGGGGCCGACCTTGAGGAACCAGGCGCCACCGGCGCCACCGGCCAGCAGCACTCCCATGAGGCCCAGCGCCAGGGGCAGCTTCGAGCGGCCCAGGGAGCCCAGCGAGCCCACCGCCTCGCCAGCGGCGACGAACTTCAGCTTCACGTGGCCCAGCTCCACCACGTCCCCGTGGTTCAGCGGCGCCTGGGCGTAGCTCTCTCCGTTGACGGTGAGCCCGTTGGCCGACTGCATGTCGATGATGCGCCACTCGCCGTTGTCCTCGCGGACCACCTTGGCGTGCGTGCGCGACAGCGAGCGGTGGTCGATGACGATGTCGTTGTCATCGGTCCGGCCGATCTTCATTTCCGTGCGGATGCAGGAGTACTCCTGGCCCCGCAGCTCCGCGCTCACCACCACGAAGCGGGGCGCCTCCTCGGCCTCGAGCTCCTGGACCTTGCGGCTCCGGTTGCCCTCCACCTGGTCCATCTTGATGATGGCGGTGGAGTGCCGGCGCTCGGCGGCGCCCGCGGCGGGAGAGGTGTTCGGCTCCTCGTCCTGGACGGGAGCCTCGGCCTCGGTCTCGGGCTCCGAGTGGCCATCGGCCGAGTCCTCGGTCCCGGAAGCCCCACGCATCGAGCGCGGAGGCAACGTCGCCTGCGCCGAGGTGTCGCTCTGCAGCGCCAGATCGTAGTCGCCGATCTGGATCAGATCGCCGTCCTTGACGGGCGACTGGCCGCTGATCCGCTCGCCGTTGATGCGAGTCCCATTGGAACTGCCCAGATCCTCCACCACGACATGCCCGTTGAGGCGCATGAGGCGAGCGTGGCGGCGGGACACGTTTCGTTCCGTCAGGCGGATGGTGTTGCCTTCCTGACGGCCGATCGTGATCTCTTCGCGCACGAAGGGAACAACGGTCTTGCGCCCCTCGTCGTCTTCGATGATGAGCTTCAGCACGGGTCGGATCCGCTTACAGCTATAGCAGAAGGGGCAGAACCGTTACAAGGCATGCATCCCCCGAAAATGACAGCGCTTTTCCAGATGGATGGGGGAAAGTGGGCACCGTTGTCCATCGGACAGGTGGACGTTTTGCCCGTCTTCCTGGGGAGGGGGCAGGAGGATCAACCCGAGTGAGCTCTCCCCTGGCCACCGCACCCCCCGTTGGAGCGACAGCGACCGTCCGAGGGCGACTGGGGAGGCTGCCCTGGGTGACGCTGGGGCTGGCGGCGGTGCTGGCCGGGATCTACGGGTGGACGGCCTGGGCCGGGCCGCTGGATGTGGATGGGATGGTGCGCTTCGGCGCCAAGGTGGGGCCGCTGATGACCGAGGCGGGCGAGCCCTGGCGGTTGCTGACGGCGAACTTCCTCCATCGGGATGGGCTGCACCTGGGGCTGAACCTGCTGGTGCTGGTGGCGGTGGGCTCGGTGCTGGAGGGCACCTGGCGGCGGCTGGACTATGGAGCGCTGCTGCTGGCGGCGGGGCTGTCGACGATGACGTGCTCGCTGCTGTGGGCCGAGGAGGTGAGCGTGGGGGCCTCGGGCGTGGCCTATGGCTGCGTGGGGGCGCTCATCGTGCTGGGGCGCCGCTACCGCGCGGAGCTGTCCCCGGTGGGCCGGCGGCTGGCGGGCGAGGGGGTGCTGCCCACGGTGCTCGTCTTCCTGTGGATGGGGTGGACCTCCGTGGGCGTGGACAACGCGGGACACCTGGGCGGCTTCGTCACGGGCCTGCTGGTGGGGCGCTTCGTCAAGCCGGAGCGGCTGCTGGCGAGCGAGCCCCGGAGCGTGAGCCTGGCGCGGGCCGGGAGCGTGGTGGCGGTGTCGGTGGTGCTGGCGGCGGCGGGGGTTTTCGGGCGCTCCCTGTGGCGCGTGGAGCGGGATGACGTGTTCGGCGTGTCGGTGGCGATGCCGGGGAGCTGGCGCCAGGGAGCGGATCGGCTGGGCCGGCTGGCCTTCTCCAACGGGCTGCCCGGGCTGGGGCGCGCGAGCTTCGCCGCGGAGGCCATCGAGGCCGGCGAGCCGGGGGATGGAGAGCTCCAGGCGGTGCACTTCATGGAGACGACGCTGTCGCCCGGGGTGGCCGCGCCCGAGGGACGGCCGGTGAATGTCCGGGGGCCGGTGCCTGCCTGGGTGAGTGGCGGGCGCGCGCAGCAGGTCCAGGCGGAGCTGCAGGGGCCTGGAGGGGCCACCCACCTGAGGGCGCTCTTCGTGCCGCGCGGCGAGTTCGTGTACCAGCTGGTGTTCACCTGGCCCGAGGCGTTCCCGCGATATGTCCACGTGGTGGATCGGATGGTGGCGGAGCTGCGGCTGGAGGAGCCGGCGATGCTGCGCGAGGCCCGGGCGCGGGCGCTGCTCGTACCTGGGGCGAGCGAGCCGCTGGCGGAGCTGGGCACGGCGCTGCGGCGGTGGGGCCGGCCGGAGGAGGCAGTGGAGCCCCTCACGGAGGCCGTGCGGCTGGCTCCCTCGCAGGTGGGGACGCGGGTGGAGCTGGCGCGAGCGCTCTTCGAGTCCGGGCGCGTGGAGGAGGGCTGCCGCGCCGCCGAGGAGGCCCAGGTGTACGGGCCCTTGGAGACGGGAGCGCTCGAGGCGGGGGTGCGCTGTGAGCTGGCGAGGGGGAACACCGAGCGGGCGCTCCAGCGGCTGGAGGAGGCCCGGCGCGTGGATCCGCGCGATCCCCGGTTGCGAGCGGCGGAAGCGGCTCTGCGCGCGACCGTGAAGGCTGGAGGCCGGTAACGCGGGAGCCCGTCGCGTGGCTCAACTCAGAGCGCGCTGAACGTCCGCAGCAGGAGCCGCGCGCCCGCGGCCCACTCGGTCTGGTTCGAGAGCCCCACATCCTTATAGGCGTAGGTGCCGTAGAGCTGGAGCCAGAGCGGCTGGTTGTTCACGGCGAACAGGATGCGCTCGACGCTCGCGTCCGCGCGAACCCGGAAGCGCCGGTCGCCCTCGAAGCTGTTGATCCACCCCGCCAGCCCCGAGGCGCGCAGCGTCCACCACCCATCCGCCGTCTCGTACCCGGTCTCGAGCACCGCGGAGGTGAAGGGCGAGATCTCCTGCACCAGCGCTCCATCCGGCATGCGCCGCAGCGAGTGGCTCGCCGCGGGCCCGAAGCCCAGCCACAGCCGCCCGCTCGCCGAGCGGAGGGGATCCAGCAGCAGCGCGGCCCGCCCCGTCTCCACCGTCAGCCCGGGGCCTTCCCAGACACGCCGCTCCAGGTGCCCCGCGCGCACCGCGAGCGTCACATCGAACGGGAAGGGGATGCGCAGGGGCTTCGAGGTGGGAATGAGGATGAAGCCTTCCTCCAGGTGCCGGCGGAAGGTGCCTTCATACAAGGTGGTGGTGAGCTCGCGCCGCACGTTGCCCGGGGTGGCCTCGGTGACGAGGATGCGGTGGGTGTTGAACCAGAGCATGCCCTTGCTGCGGCTGGTGCGCTCGGTGCGCAGCAGCAGGCCCGCTTGCAGCGTGGGCAGCGCCACGCCCTCGCGCACCTGCATCCCCGTCCCGAGCAGCAGCGCGTTGCCCGGATCGAAGCAGGTGGGGAAGGGCTCACCGGCATCATCCTCCGCCCGGCAGTCCGCCGCCTGCGGCGCCGCCGAGACCACCGACCCCTGAGGGGCAGGGGGCAGGGCGAACAGCAGGGCGGTGAGTCCGAGCGCGAGCATTCCGTCGGGTCCCTACCGAGCACTCGCCAGCGGGGCGCTCCGGCGCGCCGGCGCCCACAGGGAGACACGCAGGCCCATGTTGGCGGACCACTCCCACCTCGGGTCCACGAAGGGGATGTCGTTGCGCTCCACTCCCCGCCCATCCAGCAGCAGGCTCACGGGCTGATCGTTGATGGCCAGCAGGATGACCTCGTAGCCGGCGCGGACCCTCATGCGCACGGGGGCCAGCGGGCGGCCTGCCAACTCGTCCGCCAGGAGCACCCGCTCCGCCTCGGCGCCAAAGATCAGATGGTGGAAGCCGTCCGAGTCCAGCGTGAGATCTCCCTCCAGCGCGGCGGCGGGCACCAGCGTGTTCATGGCGTGCGTGCGGTCGCGCTCGATGGCCGCTCCCGCGCGCAGCCGGACGAAGGACACCAGGTCCGGCGAGTGCCATAGATCCAGCGTGCCATGCAGGGTGCCCCAGGTGAGCAGGCTCAGCTCGGTGCCCTCTCGCTGGATCGTCTCCTGGTGGAGCGCCTCCATCCAGGTGCCCAGGTTGAGCCCGACGTCGAAGCGGCGCGGCTTGCCGAAGAACGTGGTGATGCGGAAGAGGGGCACCTTGCGCTCGACGCTGAAGTCATAGCGCAGGAGCGTGAAGTCCAGGCTCGACGCACCCAGGAACAGCTCGGTGTCCATGAACGTGAGCCGGTGCAGCTTGCGGTCCTCGTCATCGTCCGAGAACTCCGTCTGGATACCGAAGTCCACCCGGATGCGATGCGTCACCGCGCCCTCGCCCTGGCGGAAGAGCGGGGCCCACGCGCCGCCCAGGTAGACACGCCGGTGCAGATCGAAGTTGAACTGCATCACCCGGCCCTGCTCGTCGCGGTACCAGCCCGGAGGCGCCTCGGCGATGGCTGGGACGAAGCGGTAGCCCTCCTGGACGCGTGCGTCGACGCTCACCTGGGAAGGGTCGCAGTAGGAGGTGCGCAGCAAGGGACGGTCCGTCTCCTGGCCGTCCGAGTCCAGCTCGTTGGCCGGGGCGATGAGGCACCGCCGCGTCACCGGGTCGCACTGCATCCGGTACATCCCCGAGGGCACCTGCCGGGTGGACGGGAGCTTCGTGCAGGTGATGGGCTGGTCATAGCGGAGCGAGGGCCGCGGCTCCTCCGGCGTCAGCAGCCCCGTCAGGTCGGTTTCCGAGCGGGTTGGCTGTGGGCTCGGAGCCGGGGGCTTTCCCTGCTCTGGGAACTCCGGGAGCTTGAGCTGCATCGTGCCCTCGCTCGAATTCTCCCCGCCCTGATGCGTCTCGGGTGGGGGAGCGCTCTCCGGGCTCTCGACCTGCGAGAGCAGGAGGGCCCAACTCAGCGCTGCTGCCTGGATGATCATCTCGCCTCCCACATCAGACCCCGTTTCAGGCGGGGCCGGCTCGCAAGGCCTCTTCAAACCGCGTGCCCCCGCTCAAGGAGCGAGCTTTCGCGGGGTTGGTGCGCGCCAGGTGTGCAGCGTCCGGCACAATGCACGGCGCCCGTGGCGCGGTCCAGGCCCACCGGTGGAGGTCGACCCGGGGCGGCACGGGGGATATACGGGGGGAATACGGTCGCGTCCCGAAGGGTAGGCGGGCCGCATCCAGACGGAGGCACTCCTTTCCGTGGCGAGTGACGGCGAGCAGCAACAGCAGGCAGAGACGCAGAAGGCCGGGGAGCCTCAGCCGGCGCAGCCGCCGCAGCCGGCCGCGGAGCCGCAGCCGGCGGACAAGCCGCAGCCGGCGGAGAAGTCGTCGCAGGCGGAGCAGGCACAGCCGCCGCAGGCCGCGGAGCCGCAGCAGGTGGCGAAGGCGGAGCAGTCGCCGGCAGCACCGCCGCAGCCGGAGCCGGAGCCAGAGACCTTGCTCGAAGGGGTCTTCGGCAAGAAGTTCCGCGACGAGCTCTGGATCAAGCGCTGGAGCGCGCTGCCGTTGACGGTGCGCGTGCTGCTGGTGTCGGGCGGGTTCGCGGCGCTGCTGTTCATCCCCTACCTGGGAGCCGTGGGGCTATGGGATCCCTGGGAGACGCACTACGGCGAGGTGGCGCGGATGATGGTGATGCGCCACGACTACGTGTACCCCTGGTGGGAGAACGCGTGGTTCTTCTCCAAGCCGCCGATGACGATGTGGATGCAGGCGCTGGGGATGCAGGTGGTGGGCGCGCTGCGAGAGCCGGGCGAGCTGGCCCGCTACACCGAGTGGGGCATGCGGATGCCCTTCGCCCTGCTGAGCGTCGCCGCGGTGGCGCTGCTGTCGCTGGCGGTGTCGCGGGTGGTGAGCCTGAGGGCGGGGCTGGCCACGGCCTTCGTGCTGTGCACCATGCCGCTGTACTTCCTGCTCACCCGGCAGACGGTGACGGACACGCCGTTCGTCACCTCGATGATCTGCGCCATGGCGTGCGCGTTCATCGGCCAACTCGATGACACGACGAAGCACCGCACCGCGTGGTGGTACGCCTTCTATGTCTTCCTGGGCGTGTCGGTGCTGGCCAAGGGCCTGCTGGGGCTGCTGCCGGCGGCCTTCCTTCTGATCTACGCGGGGCTGGCCGTCATCCCCTGGAGCTGGGACGCGGGGCGCGAGCACCTGCGCTGGCTGTGGAAGCGCTCCGTCCGCAAGGAGGTCCGCGAGGGCAAGCAGCCCATGCCCGTGCTCTGGGGGCAGATGTTCCGGATGCGGCTGGGCACCGGCTTCCTCGTGTTCTGCGCGGTGGCCGTGCCCTGGTACCTCACGCTGAGCCTGTTCGACGGCGTGGATGACGAGGGCAAGGGCTTCTTCTACCGCTTCTTCATCCACGATCACCTGAACCGGCTCACGGCGGGCGTGCACACCACCACGCCGGGCGGCACCTTCATCTACTTCATCGAGCAGGGTGGCTACGCCATCTTCCCTTGGGTGGCGCTGCTGCCGGGTGCCTTCGCGGCCGTGTCCCGGCTGAGGCTGCGCTCGGCGTCCAAGGCGGACCACCTGGCGCTGCTCGCGGTGCTGTGGGTGGCCTTCAGCTTCTACCTGCTGGCCTCCAGCGCCACGAAGTTCCACCACTACACCTTCCCCATCCTCCCCGGGCTGGCCATCCTCATCGCGCTCTTCATCGATCGGCTCTGGCAGGAAGGCCCCGCCGAGCACGCGGTGAGCCTGCTCTTCGGGCTCGTGCTCTTCATCCTCGTGGGCAAGGACATGGCCGAGAACCCCAAGGCCTTCACCGATCTGTTCGTCTACAACTACGATCGGCCCTACCCCACGGAGCTCGTCACCAAGCCCATCCCGTACTTCTGGAGCCGGTCGCTGTGGAGCGGTGACGTGGCGGCGATGGTGCTGCTCGCGCTGGGCGCGTACTTCACCGGCGAGGCGTTCTTCACCAAGGACAGCAAGCGCCGCACCCCCGCCAGCCGCACGGGGGCGCTCGTGATGCTGCTGGGCGGAGGCGTGGCGGAGGTCGCCGTCTCCACCCAGGGCGCGGTGTCCGCCACGGGCCTGCTCGGCGTGGCGTTGGGGCTGATCGGGCTCTTCAACGCGTGGGTGGTGGTGCGCGCCAAGCCCGGAGATCGCCTCTGGAACGCCATCTTCGCGGCCGGCTGGCTGCTGGCGGGAGCCGGGCTCGCGTGGCAGGGCTTCGCTCACTCCTTGGGCGGGGACTCGCTGCTGCGGGTGATGATGGAGCCGGTGAACGTGAAGATGGCCCTGGGCGTCGGCTTCGCCCTGGGCGGCACGATCAGCACGGTGGCCGCGCTCAAGCAGTCCAAGGTGATGCTCTTCAGCACCTTCTGGGTGTTCGTGTGCAGCTTCGCGCTCTGGTTCAACTGGAACCACTGGGTGAGCCTGTCCCACCACTGGACGCAGCGGGATCTGTTCTGGCGCTACTGGCGCCAGCACAAGCCGGGCGAGCCCATCGCCGCGTTCATGATGAACTGGCGCGGGGAGACGTTCTACTCGCGCAACACGGTGGAGCAGTTCCGCGCCGGCGACGCCAACGCGCGCATGCGCAACTTCGCCGCTCAGCCGGGCCGGGAGTGGGCGCTCGTGGAGCACAGCCGCCTGGGCGTGCTCTCCAGCGCGGTGGGACCTGACAAGCACGTCACCGTCATCGACCGCGACATCAACAACAAGTTCGTCCTGGTGACCATCGATTGAGCGGCATACAGGTTCAGGGGCTCGCCAAGCGCTTCGGCGAGCGGATAGCAGTGCAGGGGCTGACGTTCGACGTCCGCCCCGGCGAGGTGTTTGGTCTGCTGGGGCCCAACGGCGCCGGCAAGACGACCACGGTGCGCATGCTCACCGGGCTGCTCAAGCCCTCCGAGGGCGAGGCCCACGTGTGGGGCTACTCGGCGCGCACCCAGGGCGAGGAGCTGCGGCGCGCGGTGGGCCTGCTCACCGAGCAGCCCGGGCTCTATGACCGGCTGACGGCGCGGGAGAACCTGCGCTTCTTCATCAAGCTGCACGAGCTGGACGAGGCGGCGGCATGGCCTCGCGTGCGCGCCTACCTGGAGCGCTTCGGGCTGGCGGGCCGCGAGGACGAGCCGGTGGGCGCCTTCTCCAAGGGCATGCGCCAGAAGCTGGCCATCGTCCGCACGCTGGTGCACGACCCGAAGGTCATCTTCCTGGACGAGCCCACCTCCGGGCTGGATCCCGAGTCCGCGCGTACCGTGCGAGACGCGGTGGCGGAGCTGGCCACCGAGGGGCGCACCATCGTGCTGTGCTCGCACAACCTGGCGGAGGTGGAGCGGTTGTGCTCGCGGGTGGCCATCATCCAGGGGCGGCTGCTGGCCCTGGCGCCGCTGGGAGAGCTGCGCCGCGCGGGGCAGGCGCTGGACATCCGCGTGGAGGGAGACGCCGAGCGCTTCCTCCCGGCGCTGGCCGCGCTGCCCTTCGCCCCGGGAGTGATGAACGAGGGCGGGCGCCTGAGGGTGATGCTCACGGACGACGCCCAGGCGCCGGGCGTGCTGGCGTGCCTGGTGAACGCGGGAGCGCGAGTGCACAGCGCGGTGCCCTCGCACCGGCCACTCGAGGAAGTGTACCTGGAGCTGATCCGACAGGGGAGGGAGTGAGCATGGCGTTCCGTCCGAAGCGCGCGCTGGCGGTCTTCTGGAAGGACTTCCTGGACCTGCGCAAGAACATTGGGCTGCTGCTGTCCATGTCGATGCTGCCGCTGGTGTTCATCTTCGTGCCCATCGGCGTGGTGTGGACGTACGTGCAGCGGCCGGATGATCCGAACCTGCGCGTCATCGCCCAGTACTACGACCGAGGCCTGCCGCTCGGAGCCAACGCGGCGCGCTTCCTCATCGATCGCACGCTCACCGACTGGTTCGGCATGTTCCTGGTGATGCCCGTCTTCGTGCCCATCCTCATCTCCTCGCAGAGCGTGGCGGGCGAGAAGGAGCGCCGCACGCTGGAGCCGCTGCTGGCCTCGCCGGTGACGGCCGCGGAGCTGGTGGCCGGCAAGAGCCTGGCCTCGCTGGTGCCCGCGGTGGGCATCTCCTGGATCGCCTTTCTCCTCTTCTGCGCGGGCGTGGACTTCGTGGCGTGGCCGCTGGTGAAGGGCCCGCTCATGCCCAACGTGCTCTGGTCCTTCGGCATCTTCATCCTGGCGCCCCTGTTCGCCTTCTTCGGCAACGGGGTGGCGGTGCTCATCTCCGCGCGCGTGTCCGAGGCCCGCACCGCTCAGCAGTTCTCCGCGCTCGTGGTGCTGCCGCTGGTGGGGATGGTGGCAGGCCAGGTGGCCGGCTGGCTCACCGCGGGCATGGGCTACTACGCCATACAGGGCGCGGTGGTGCTGCTGCTGGACGCGGTGCTGCTGCTGGCCAGCATCCGCCTGCTCGATCGCGAGCGGTTGATCAGCCGCTGGGGCTGACCGGGAAGGGCGCACGAGCGCCCGCCTGCTCGGCTAGGCAAACCCCAGTGAAACTGGCATGTTGTGGGCAGAGGCTCCCTCGCCGAAGGGCGAGCATGGAATCGCCCTGGCCGCTATCCGTATGGAAGGCACGGCGGCATGGGTTTTCATAGGTGACGCGGTCCGAACGGAGGCGAAGCGAACACGATGGGTCTATTCGATTCGATCAAGGGCGAAGCGAAGCGCAACTTCATTGCCCGGGCGGACGAGGCCAAGGGTGAGATCATCTACAAGTATCCGGAGAAGAACATCCGGATGCTCACCCAGCTCACCGTGGACGCGGATGAGATCGCGCTCTTCGTCAAGGACGGCCGGGTGGAGGGCAAGCTCGGGCCAGGGCGCCACACCCTGGACAGCAAGAACATCCCGTTCCTGTCCCGGCTGCTGGAGAGCTTCACCGGCGGCAACATGTTCATCACCGAGGTGTTCTTCGTCTCCACGCGCGAGCACCCGGGCGTGAAGTTCGGCGGCCCCATCGGTGACGTGAGGGATCCGGAGACGGGCCTGGGCATCGGCACCATGGTGTACGGCGACTTCTCCATCCGGGTGACGGATCCGGAGAAGCTGGTGGTGGGCCTGGTGGGCATGGGCCGCTCCAGCAACGAGGACTTCCTGGGCTGGTTCAAGAATCAGGTCCAGAAGGTCACCAAGGATCGCATCGCCGAGCTGCTGGTGAAGAAGCGCTGGCCGCTGCTGGACGTGACGAGCGGCGCGTACACCGAGGAGATTGAAACCGAGGTCATCTCCGGCGTGAAGCCGCACGTGGACAGCTACGGGCTGACGGTGGTGCGGCTGGGCAACTTCCACATCAGCATCAAGGAAGAGGACGAGGCGACCCTCAAGAAGTTCTCCAAGGACGTGGCCTACTCGCGCGTGGCGGGTGGCTTCCAGCAGTACGCGCAGGGCCAGGCGATGCTGGGCGCGGCCGAGGGCATGTCCAAGGGCGGTGGCGGCTCGGACGGCGCCATGGCGGGCATGGGCATGGGCATGGGCATGGGCATGGCCCAGATGTTCATGAACAACCAGCAGCCGCAGCAGCGTCAGGCTCCGCCTCCTCAGGCGGCGCCGGCCGAGGCTCCGGCGGCTGCGAGCCACGACACGCGCAGCCCCGCGCAGCGCCTGAAGGAGATCAAGGAGCTGCTCGACGCGGGCGTGCTCACCGAGGAGGAGTACAAGGCCAAGCGCGCGGAGCTGATGAAGCTCCTGTAGCCGCAGCACTCGCTTTTCGAGAGCACGGAGGCCTCCACCTCGAGCGCGGTGGGGGCCTCTGGCGTTTTGAGCGCTTGATGTCGGCACAGCCGATCGTGCGCATGTTGGAGTCATGGCAGGAAAGGACTCAGAGCGACCTGAGGGACTCATCTACGTCCCCGAGTTCATGACGGAGGCGGAGGAGCGCGAGCTGCTGGAGCACGTGCCTGCGGTGAGCTACGCGGAGATCCGGATGCGGGGCCAGGTGGCGCGGCGGCGCACGGCGCACTTCGGCTGGCTCTACGGCTACGAGAGCTGGAAGGTGGATCCCGGACCGCCCATCCCGGGCTTCCTCCTGCCGCTGAGGGCTCGGTGCGCGGAGCTGATGGAGGAATCCTCGGAGCGGCTGGTCGAGGCGCTCTTGAGCGAGTACACGCCGGGAGCCACCATTGGCTGGCACCGGGACGCGCCCATGTTCGGGCCGAAGGTGGTGGGAGTCTCGCTGGGGAGCCCGTGCCGGATGCGCTTCCAGCGCGGCAAGGACGAGGAGCGGCGCACGTTCGAGGTGGAGCTTCAGCCCCGCTCGGCCTACGTGCTGAGCGGCGAGGCTCGAAGCGCGTGGCAGCACAGCATCCCCGCGGTGAAGCAGACGCGGTACTCGATCACCTTCCGCACCCTGCGCGAGCGATGGGCCAAGGCGCGCGCACCCGAGGCCGGCTCGCTGCAGGCCCCCGAGGAGCCTCTGACCTCCCACTGATTTCGAGGTAGATGTGCCCTCATGGAGAGCCGTCACGAGTCCGGCCCCGTGGAGCCGGGGCAGAGCACGCGAAGAGTGAAGGTCACTGGAAAGCGGCGAGGGTCCTGGCGCCGCCGGCTGCTGGGTCTGGCGCTGCTGGCGCTGCTGGCTTTCGCCGCCTACGAGTACCTGCGGCTCCCGGACGCGGCGCCCTTGCTGAAGAAGAACCCGGAGACGACGGCCCTCATCGAACAGCGGGCGGCTGAGGCCCGGGAGGCGGGGCACAAGCCGAGGCGGAAGCAGTATTGGATCTCGCTGTCGAACGTCCCCAAGCACGTGATCGAAGCGGTGCTGACGTCGGAGGACTCGAGCTTCTATCTCCACGACGGCGTGGACACGGTGGAGCTGGGGAAGGCAGTGGAGGAGGCGTGGCAGAAGGGGAAGCTGGGGCGCGGGGCGTCGACCATCACCCAGCAGCTCGCGAAGAACCTCTGGCTGTCGACGGATCGCAGCCTGCTGCGCAAGGCGAAGGAGCTGGTGCTGACGTACCGGCTCGAGCAGGCGCTGCCCAAGAGCCGCATCCTGGCGCTGTACTTGAACGTGGCCGAGTGGGGTGACGGGGTCTACGGCCTCGAGGCCGGAGCGCGCGAGCACTTCGGCGTGTCCGCCCTGAGCCTCACGCCCGCCCAGGGCGCCATCCTGGCGGCGATGCTGCCCGCTCCGAGGAAGCGCACGCCCAAGTCAGGCTCGAAGACGCTGAAGCGGCACGCCCACTGGATCATCGATCAGATGCTGGAGGCCCATCGCCTCTCCGCCGAGGAGGCCGCCGCCGCGCAGGCGGAGATCGACCAGCTCCTCGGCGGCAAGCCAGAGACCGACGACTCGGGTGAAGACGAGGAGCCCTGAGAGGCTCCTCGCTCGAACGCCCTCTGTGCCTACTGCGTCCAGATAGCGTAGTTGTTGCCGGAGGTGGCCAGCGTCCAGGTGCCCGTGGGAGACCACGCGCCGTAGCCGATCTTCATCGCCACCTTGCCGGTGGTGCCGGTGATGATGGCGGCGTACTTGGAGCTGTCCGCGGCCTGGATGCTCACCGCCGAGGTGCTGGTGATGCCCTTGGACTTGCGGATGCTGATCATCGTCTTGATGGCGCTCTGGTTGGCCGTGCCCCAGTCGAAGTAGTGCACCCAGTACACGCAGGGGATGCCCGGGTGCGTCAGGATGTAGGCGTACCCCTGGAGGATCTTGTCGCTCGGGAAGGCCCAGAGGTTCTGGCCGCCGCTCGGGGTGCTCGGGCCGGTGTCGTGGTTGTCGATGAAGGTGACGGACTTGGCCGCCCACCAGCCGAGGGCGCCCGCCGGCTTGCCCGCCGCGTCCTTCAGCCGCCAGAACTCGTTGTACTGCACCGCCTGCTGGAGCAGCCCCTTGGTGGTGAAGTCGAACGCCCCCGAGTTGCCGCCCGTGGCGTCAATCCAGTTCATGATCAACTGACGGTGCGGGTCGACGTTGTTCAGGTCCAGCGTCGTCCAGTACTCGCCCACGGAGAAGTACGGCGCGGTGCGCGTGTTGTACGAGCCCACGTACGAGCCGCCGTAGCCCTTCACGTAGTCATAGCGCCACCCGGCGAACCCCGCGGGCTTCAGCGTGTTGTTCATCCAGCTGACGATGCTGTCCTGCACGTACTGCTTGGTGTGATCAATGTCTCGCGCCGAGCCGTACCCATCTCCGGTGTCGGCAGCGCCCGTGGCGCCGGTCCACTCGTCCCCCTGGCACACCGCGTCCGAGCCCCACGTGGGGTTGGTGAAGTCCGCCCAGTTGTTGGTGCCCACGCGGTGGTTGAGGACGAGATCCGCGATGGGCTTCACCCCGTTGGTGTTCAGCGCCGAGAGGGCGGCCTTCAGATCCGCCGTGGAGCCGTACTTGCTGTCGAGGATGTTGAGCTGGCGCGGCAGGTAGCCCTCGTTGGCGGCCGAGTCGCTGGGCGGCGGCAGCCACACCATGGTGAAGCCAGCGCTCTTGATGGTGGCCGCGTTGTTCTTGATGACGCCCCACCACGGATAGGTCTGGTACGAGTACCAGTGGAAGCCCTGCAGCATGACGTCACTGCTGTTGCCATCGAGCGCGCCCGCGTGGGCCACCGGGGCGGCCAGAACGAGCGAGAGGAGGCCCGTGAGGGCCACCAGGGTCTTCTTCAGGTGCGTCAGCATGTCGGCTCCTTGGAAGCGGCAGAATACAAATTGGTGACGCGGGTACGCTACCGCGCGCCAGGGGGACCGACGATACGGTGGATGATGTCCATGAGCTGCGCCAACCCGAAGGGCTTGGGCAGGAAGCCGGCGGCCGGCAGGTGTCTCCAGGCCTTCGGGGGGCTGGCGCTCATGAGCACCACTGGGACGTCGCGCAAGTTCGGATCCGCCTTCATGGCCTCCAGCACGGCGGGGCCGTTCATCACCGGCATCATGTAGTCGAGCAGGATCAGGGCGGGGCGCTCCACCGCCATCTGCTCCAGCGCCAGCTGGCCGTTGAGCGCGATGGCCGTGGGGTAGCCCTCGTCCTGGAGGAAGTCCGAGAGGGCTTCGACGATGCCGAACTCGTCATCGACGATGAGGATGGGCCCCATACCTACTTGCCCCGGCGCTTGAGCAGGCCCTTGCGAGTCTTTCCCTTGCCGGGGGACTGCACGGACAGGCCTGTCACCAACAGCTGTGCCTCCGCGAAGGGCTCGCCCACCTCAAGGCCCTTATCGCGGATGTGGAACTCGCGCAGCGTGTGATCGTGAGCACTGGTGCGGAGCTTCAGGATGTAGATGAAGCGGCGCAGCTCCGCGCGCAGCTCGGTGCAGCGGGTCAGGATGATGTTCTCACAGAGCATCGAGACGCCCCTCACGGGCAGCTTCAGCTCGAGGCCGAAGAGCGACTCCGTCTCGACCGAGAACAGCATCGTCACACCCCGGGCGCGGCACTCGTTGACGAGCGCGGCCATGAAGCGCGTGATGCGCGGCGGGTGGACGACCGCCTTGTGCAGGGCATCGAAGCCGTCAAGGAAGAGCCTGCGGACCCCACGCTCCCGGATGATCGAGACGAGCTGGACCCCGAGCGCATCGAGCAGGTTCTCCGTGGGCGGGCGGAAGCTCAGCTCGAAGAGGCCCTGCTCGATGAGGGGATCCAGGTGGAGGCCCACTCTGGCGGCCTGCTCGCGCGCGCGGTGGGGCGAGTCGTGGAAGGCGAAGTAGTGCCCGCGCTCCCGCTGGCGGGCGCCCTCCGCGAGGAAGTGCAGCCCGAGCAGGGTCTTCCCGCTGCCAGGGGAGCCCAGCAGCATCGTGCTGGAGCCCTGGAAGACGCCCCCGTGCAGCATCTCGTCCAGCCCCGGGATGCCAAAGGCCCTGCGCTCATCCGTGAGGGGAGGGGCCTGAACGTTGCTCTGCTCCACCAGCGCCTCGAGGCGCGGATGGACGACGAGGCCTTGCTGAGTGATGTCGAAGCTGTGCTGGCCGCGGAGGTGGGCGCTGCCCCGGAACTTGCGAATGATCAGCTCGCGCACCGTGCGCACCCCGAAGGTGCGCTCGCGCAGGACGAGCAGGCCGTCCACCATGGTGTGCTCGGCCTTGAGGCCCTTGCCCTGCCCCGTGGTGAGCAGGAGCGTGGTGCAGCCGACCAGGCTCGTCATCACCTGGAGCGCGTGGATGAACTTCTTGAAGGCCCGCTCCGAGGGAGCGAGCTCCTCGGCCGCGACTAGGCCGTCCAGGATCAGCAGGGTGGTGCCGCGCGCCCGGACCTCCTTGCGGATGAGATCGATGAGAGCGTCCAGCCCACCCTCCTCGAGCACGAAGTAGGCGCTCAGGTAGACCATGGCCTCGGGGATGCGCGAGGCATCGAAGAAGTCCAGGGGGCCGAGGTTGGCGATCATCCGCGCGTGCGACTCGGCGAGCAGGGTGACATAGAGGGCCCGGCCGCCGGTGCGCACGTGGTGGAAGCACACCTGATTGCCGAGGATGGTCTTCCCGGCGCCTGGCATGCCCAGCACCATATAGACGCCGCCCTTGACGAACCCTCCATGGAGAAGGGTGTCGAGGCCCTGGATGCCTGTGGAAACACGCTCGGTCTGTAGGGGCTTGGTCTCGGTCATCTCGTGCGGAAGGGGCAATGGCTTCACCTATGGCACGCATGCCGCGCCTGGTCATCCCCGGAAGTGCGGGGAGTGAGCGCGGCGGACAGTCAGGGTTGGATACTGGATGGCGGGGTGGGAGCGGGCTTGGGCGCGGGGGCGGGTGGCTGCCCGCCCGTCTTCGTGTCCAGGGTGATGGGGACCTGGAGCGTGGTGCCCAGGCGCAGCAGGAGCACGTCCGGCTCGATACCATGCTCGCCGATGGCCTGCGCCACCTCCGTCGCGGACAGGGCGTTGCCGCTGGCCCAGAGCTCCTTGAGGAAGGTGCCCGCCTGCGCGCTGCGCCACCACGCCGGGCCGAACCGGGCCTTGAGCTGGCCCTGGAGCTGCCCCGCCAGGAACCAGGCCCGGAAGTTGTCCGCCGACTCGAAGAAGTCCTCCTGATCCACCAGGTAGCGCGCCTCATCCTCGGGCTTCATCGGCATGGCGTCCGTGCGCTCCATGATGGCCTTGTAGAGCTCCTTCGCGTCCGCTCCCTCCTGGCGGTGCAGCTCCAGCTGGTACAGCAGCCTTCCGGCGGCCCGACGGATGAGGAACAGCTTGTACGCGCTCGTGGCCGCCAGGTACTGCGCCCGCTGGTCCCCGCTCACCCCGGCGTGCTCCTCCAGCCACACCGGATCCTCCAGCAGATCCTCGAAGAGGGACGCGTACGCCTCGCCCACCGTGGGGTTGCCCAGCCGCGCCAGCTCGAAGCGCTGCTCGCGCGTGAAGCCGTAGTGCAGCGCGTGCCCCACCTCATGCAGCAGCCGCTCCTGGTGCAGCACCCCCGAGGCCGGCTTCTCCGAGAGCCGCACGTCCTTCGGCACCTCGATGGCCAGCGTCAGCGGGCGCGGGTTCTTGCGCGGCAGCTCCCTGGCGTCGATGTAGATGTTGGACATCCCGGTCAGATCGATCCCCAGGCCCTGCAGCGAGCCATGCACGCGCAGCATCGCCTCCGCCTTGGGGAAGGCGTCCTCCACCTCGCGCGAGCGGAACAGCCGGGGGATGTCCGCTCGCGTGATGCTGGAGAAGGGCATGGCCAGCTCGTGCTGCGACAGCCGCTCCATCACCGTGCGGTACGGCTCCTGGGTGGCCTTGAGGATCTCCTCCGCCAGCACGCTCAGCTTGCTCAGATCCGTCTGGCGCAGCTCCGCTCCGAAGGCCTCGTACGAGGGATAGCCCAGCTCCTTCACCAGCGCCTCGGTGCGCTCCTCGCGGCGGCGCAGGGACTGGCTCAGCCGCTCGATGGCCGGCACCGCCGCGGCGGAGAGCGCGCGCCGCTTCACCGCGCTCTTCTCGTTGGCCAGCAGCCGCTCCAGATCCCGGTAGCGCACCTCGCGGCCCTCCAGGGGGAAGGTGAGCGAGGCCTCCAGGTTGGCGATGGCGTCGTTGTACTCGGCCAGCTCGCGCGCCAGGTACTCGCCCGCGAAGTGGGACTTGAGCGCCGTGAACGCCCGGATCTCTCGCGGATCCTGGGTGAGCTGGCGCAGCCGATCGATCTTCCGGATGTTCTCGACGGAGAACAGCGTCTCCTTCCCCTTGTAGGTGGCGGCGATGTCCACCGGCTTGCCCTCCGTCCAGAGATTCCACACCAGCCGGTTCTGGGTCTCGAGCAGCGCCTGGGCCTGGGCGGACAGCTCCTTCACCTCGGTGGCGAGGCGCTGCGTCTCCGTGGGCACCGGAGGAGGCAGGGGCGGAGGCGCCTTGGGACAGGCGCTGATACAGAAGGCAACAGCCAGGAGGAAGGGAACCCTTGGGGACATGTGGGGGGCAATGTAACTTCCGCCGGGCCTATGCCCAATTCTGTCCGATGGCGAGCCGCCGCGGGTCGTCAGGCGCTTCACGCCGCCCTCCGGCGTTTCTTCGCCAGCCAGGGGTACCTTGAGGTGGAGACGCCCCTGCTGGTGCCCGTCCCCGGCATGGAGCCCCACATCAACGCCTTCGAGGCGCCCTTCATCCCCGAGACGGACGTAGGCCAGCGCCGCTCGCTCTACCTGCACAGCAGCCCCGAGTACGCCATGAAGCGGCTGCTCGCCGAGGGGGCAGGCCCCCTCTTCCAGATCTGCAAGGTGTTCCGGAACGGGGAGGTGTCTCAGACGCACAACCCCGAGTTCACCATGCTGGAGTTCTACCGTCCCCACGCGGACTACCACGCCATCATGGCGGACACGGAGCAGGCGCTGGCCGAGGCGGGGCGCTCGGTGACGGGCGGAGAGCCCGGAGCGGACCCGGCCTTCTTCACCCGTGTGCCCTACGAGCGTGTCACCGTGCGAGACGCGGTGCTGCGCGCCACCGGAGTGGACTTGCGCGCCTGCCCGGATGGCCCGTCGCTCAAGCGCGCGGCCGACAAGGCGGGGGTTTACACGGGAGATTCGACGGCCTTCGATGACGTCTTCTTCCACCTGTTCCTGCAGAAGGTGGAGCGGGGGCTGGGGCACGAGCGGCCCACGTTCCTCATCGAGTACCCGGCCTCCATGGCCTCGCTGTCGCGCCTGAAGCCTGGAGACGCCACCGTGGCCGAGCGCGTGGAGCTGTACGCCAAGGGCCTGGAGCTGGCCAACGGCTTCTCCGAGCTGACGGACGCGGTGGAGCAGCGCGCGCGGTTGGTGGAGGAGCAGGCGCTGCGCAAGTCCCTGGGCCGCCCCGTGTACCCGCTGGACGAGCGCTTCCTGGAGGCGGTGGGGCGGATGCCTCCCTCGGCGGGCATCGCGGTGGGGCTCGACCGGATCTTGATGCTCCTGATGGGCGTGAGCAGCATTACGGACGTCCTCCTCTTCCCCGCCCACGAGTTCGTGTGATTCCAGACTTCCTCAAGACCGTGTTCTCGGATGTCGTCGCGGCGGGCCTCACCGGCGTCACCTCGCCGCTCACGTCGATCCTGTCCATCAAGGATCCGCGCAACGCGGACCCGCTGCTGTACCGCTGGGGCCGCTCGATGATGGCCGCGGCGGGAGCCACCCACACCGCCGAGGGCCTGGAGCACCTGCCCGAGGGCAACGTCGTCTTCGTGTGCAACCACCAGTCGAACTACGACGTGATCCTCTTCTTCGCGCACGTGCGCAAGCACACGCGGTGGGTGGCCAAGCGCGAGCTCTTCAAGATCCCCATCTTCGGGCAGACGATGCGGCTTGCGGGCAACATCCCCGTGGACCGTGATGGGAGCGAGTCGGACAAGAGCCGGCTCTCGGAGGCGGTGACGGCGGTGCGCGAGCGCGTGAGCGTCATGTTCTTCCCCGAGGGCACACGCGAATCGGATGGCAAGCTGAAGCCTTTCAAGAAGGGCGCCGCGGTGTTCGCCATCCAGGCCGGAGTGCCCATCGTCCCCATGGCGGTGTCTGGCACTCGGCTCA
Source organism: Hyalangium sp. (assembly GCF_045802625.1). NCBI lineage: Bacteria > Pseudomonadati > Myxococcota > Myxococcia > Myxococcales > Archangiaceae > Hyalangium > Hyalangium sp. Next base: position 179,687 of record NZ_JBJMQP010000108.1, read on the forward strand.
TCCTACCCAAGGGGAGCCTGGCGATCCGCTGGGGCAAGCGCGCGGCGCTGGTGATTGGCGAGCCCATCCCGACGCAGGGGCTCACCGCGGACGATCGTGAAGCCCTCACGCACCGCTTGGAGGAGACCGTGGCGCGGCTGTATGCCAGGGCGTGCGAACTCTCGGGAGACAGACCATGAAGAAGCCTCCGCAGCACGCGTTCCAGGCCCATCCGTGGCACGGCGTGAGCCCCGGCGAGGACGCGCCGGCGACCCTGACGGCGTACATCGAGCTCGTCCCCACGGACGCGGTGAAGTACGAGCTGGACAAGGAGACGGGCATCCTGCGGCTGGACCGGCCCCAGCTGTTCTCCAGCCAGTGCCCCTCGCCCTACGGCTTCATCCCGCAGACGTTCTGTGGCCCGCTGGTGGCCAGGCGCGCCGCCGAGCGCACGGGCCGCAAGGAGATCCGGGGAGATGGAGACCCCATGGACATCTGCGTGCTGACGGAGAAGGTCATCACCAGCGGCAACCTGCTGGTGCACGCGGTGCCCATCGGCGGCTTCCGGATGATCGACGGCGACGAGGCCGACGACAAGATCATCGCCGTGCTGGAGTCGGACCTCGCCTACGGCGAGATTCAGCACATGGTCCAGGCGCCGGTGGCGATGGTGAACCGGCTCAAGCACTACTTCCTCACCTACAAGCAGATCCCCGGAGAGGGGAAGCGCAAGGTGGAGATCGCCGAGGTGTACGATCGGCCCGAGGCGCTCGAGGTCATCCGGCGCAGCATGAAGGACTACCAGAGCCTCTATGGGAAGGGCCCGACGGGCACCTTGCGCTCGGCTCGCCGCAAGCGCTGAGCCCCCGCGCTCACTGGACCGAGAGCAGCCGCACGCGCTTGTAGATGCGGCGATCCAGCGGCAGCCGCATGTCCACGAAGTGCAGCGCCTCGTCGAACTCGAAGCTGAGCGTGGGCACGGGCGGGGTGATGGAGATGATCAGCTCGAACTCCCAGAGGCTCGTGAGGGTCTGCCTTCCCGCGAGCGCCTCGGCGGGTGGGGGAGGGAGCTGCTCGGCGGCGGCGCGCACGTCCTTGAGCGCCTCCTTGTCCACCTGGACGTTGTTGCTGGGGGAGATGAGCGTCACCTCGAGCAGCCGGCCCTGCGCGTCCTGCACCACGCGGATGGTGGCGCGGCGGGTGGCCAGGAACTGATCGCGCATCTGCTGGCTCATGGCCCTGCGGGCATCGAGGTTCGCATTGGGCCCGGGGGGCCTGCGGTTGGGCTTCAGGGAGGCGTCCGCCGCGAGTGGAGAGCCCGAGGCGCCATAGGCCGCGGCGCGATCGCGCCAGACGGCGTTCCATGCCTTGCTGTTCTCCTGGGCCTGCTCCAGGAAGCCCTTGAAGCCCTGGGAGGAGACGGCGCGCTCGGCATCCCAGGCCTTCAGCAGGCTCTTGCCGAGCTGGCTGAAGTAGGGGTGGACCAGGCCGCGCTGCACCTTGCCCTTGCCCAGGCTGTCGAGGGCCAGGGTGTCCACGATCTGCTGCGCGGACTGTGCGGGGAGCCCTCCGGGCACGCCGGCATCGATGGGCTCCGTGGCGACTTCGCCTCCCGGCATGAGGGCGGGAGAGGGAAGGAGTCGGGGCGAAGGCGTGAGGCGAAGGCCGTCGGCGCGAGGAGTGTGGGTAGCAAGTGGCTCGTCGGCTCGCGGGACATCGCTGGCAGGAGGAGTGGGCGCTGGTGCCTGAGCCGTTGCTTCGGGCGGTGGAGGCCGCGTGGGCTCAGGAGGTGGAGGCGGGGCCTTCACCACGGGCTTCGGCGTGGAACGTGGGGGGTGCGAGGGCTTGCGGGATGGAGGAGGAGAGGGCTCGGGAGGCTTCGGCGCTGGCGTGGCCACTTCCACGTCCACGAATTCGAGGGTCGCTGGGGCCGGTGGATGCGGACGCTGCTCGGCGGCCTCGCGCGCTCTGGCCATCAGCACGAGCCACACGAGCGCATGCGCGCCGAGGCTGACGGCGACGGCGAGCAGCAAGCGGCGGGGGGCTGGCGACATGAGGGCCAGTCTTCGTCAAGGGGACAGGATGAAGTCGACTCAGCAAGTCTCCCACGAGGAGTGGGAAACCTTGAAGCGACCTTGCCTACTTCCCCCTGTCTCCGAGTGCAGACGGATCACAGCCCCCGCCCGCCTATGCTTACGGGTACGAGCACTCTCTTGGAGGCGCGAGCGGGGCAAGGTGAGTGACCTCCTGGATTCGCACCCTACCATCGGCGGCACCCACGCAGCGCGCCCCGAGCTGAGGGGTCAAGGCTCCGAGCGTCCACCGATCTCCGGGAAGCGCTCGTAGGTCCGCTTAAGAGCGTCCAGGTGGGCGGGGTTGTCGAGATCGAGCGGTCCATCCGTGAGCTGCACAATCCACCCGCCCGATGGCGTGCGCCGCGCCCGCGTGAGCAGATCGGCGTCGCGCTTCGGGTCTGGGAACCCGATGGCTCGTGCGGCAGCGGCAGACCAATAGTTCAGCCACGCGAGGTAGTGCGGCATCTCAGGCGCGGGCAGTTCCCATGGGAGTTTGAGCGCGGGCAGCCCTTTAGGCGGGACATGCGGATCATCCCCCGGGTGGCGAAATTGCTCCGCCACTGTCACGGCCACCCCCTCTGGATCCACGTACCCCCAGAACGCGCGAGCACCCTCTCCAATGGCCTCCAGCACCTCCGCTGCCGCCGCGAGGCCGGTTGCGTCGACCGGTAGCTTTGCATGGACCTCAAACTGTGCCTGCCCTCCCGGGGAACTTCCTGCCGGTCTCTCCCATCCAGAAAGTGTTACCCGGTAGCTCTCGTCGCCATTGCAAATGAGCCGAAACCCTCTCCCAGTCGGCCTCCCTTGGGCGAGCCATTCCTCACGCTGCGGTAGCGGGATCAACTTCCCCTCGCCGGAAATCGTCCACTCCAGGCGCAAGCCAGGGAACGCGCGTTCCATTCCATGGACAACGGTCAAAGGACGGTTGTCGTCCCAAGTTAGCTCAGGAGCGTAGGCGATAAGGATGAGGGAACTTGACGTGGCTGTCACCTCAGCACCAATCCATGACGACAACTTTGAGGTTGCGGTCTAGCTGAAGCAGCGCGGCTTTATGCGCTGGGCTACGCACGGCGACCTTGAAGTCAAATCCGCAGGCATTGGCGAGTGCTTGCTCGGCCTGCATCTTCGGCACTTGGTCTTCGAGCACGATCTCGCGAAGGTCGGGCGGGTACGTGTCGAAATTGTCGGTCTTGACCTCCCACAGCGTGCGCGTGGCCAGTTGCAGCGCGTCGAAGTGCTTGCCGTTGACGAGCACATCCCAGCCGGGGAAGCTGTTCTGCGGAATCTGGTCGGCGCATTTGTTGTGCGGGTCATTGCCGCCACGATGTGGCGCCCGTCTGGGCGTGCATTCCGGACGGCGATCACGCGGGTCCGCGGATACTGGCGGGTCTGGGGGGAACCAGTCCCTACCCAACGGGGACCCTTCTGGTTCGGGCTTCCGATTCGTCGAGGGATCCTGCTGAGTGGATGGCCATGTCTGAGTCTTGGGCCTCCCACGCTCACGGGATGCACTCCGCTCATATGCATCGAGCTCTTCTTTGATGGCAACCGCCACCACCACGACGCCAATAACAACCACCGCGCCAACCACGATCTCAGGTGCCACAAAGACGCAGAGTCCCACGCCCACGGCAGCCGCACCCGCAGAGGCGACAGCGCATCTTCCTGTGACATCACGAAACTTGATCCTGTCACGGTCGAGTGCGTGAAAGCACCTCTCTGCTAGAACTGGCCATTCATTGGATGCTTCTCGCACCACACAGTGCCCGTCATCCGTCCAGGGGTACTGCGCTGCCCGCTGAAGGTTGGCGAATCTCGGATTTGGGACCTCCGGTTCTCCCAAGCTCGGCTCCGTCGCTGCACAGGCCGAGAGCAGGAGCAGGAGCAGGGGGGCGCTGCAAGTTCGATGGAGCATGGGCACGTCCTTTCAATCAAGCGTGGGTGCTGTGGGTCAAGGCTCTCCCTCTGGAATATGCCCGCCCCGCTGACGGCTAGGGTGGCGCTGCACGAGGGGAGCGACAGCCGAAGCTCGGGACGGTAGAGCAGCTCTGCGCTGTGGAGGGCACCAGAGGCTCGGCAGCCTCAGGTCGGGCCGGGTGGAGCAAGCCAGGGCACGGCGTGGCGAGAGCGAAGCTCGGGCACGTCTCGGCGAGGAACGGCCGCTTCATCCGGGGCGTGTCCACTCCAACCCGGACCGCTCCGTCTGCATCCTTGAGTCAAACGAAGAGATCTTCACTCACCTCTACAGCCACGCCAATTGTCACGTATCTCGCTGGTGGACGGACGAACAGGAGCGCATCCAGGGCAAGCTGACCCGCGTGAAGACGACGGGCCGCTGGGGCTGATGCCGCCATGGGGCTCTGCGCGGAGTAAAAAGCCCCCATGAGCCAACCCACTGTCCTCTATGCGCGTGACGGGCGCGTCGCCCGCCTCACCCTGAACCGGCCCGATGCGCTCAATGCCATCAACGACGAGCTGCCCGGAGAGCTGCGGGCCGCGGTGGAGCGTGCCAACGCTGACCCGGAGGTCCACGTCATCGTCCTCTCCGGAGCCGGGAAGGCGTTCTGCTCGGGCTATGATCTGCGCCTCTACGCCGAGACTCCACGCCCCGTCCCCGGCAGCCAGGACATGCCGTGGGATCCGCTGATCGACTACCAGCTCATGAGCCGGAACACCGAGTGCTTCATGAGCCTGTGGCGCTCGCTCAAGCCCACCGTGGCCCAGGTGCATGGCTACGCCGTCGCAGGGGGAAGCGACATCGCCCTGTGCTGCGATCTCGTGGTCATGGCCGAGGATGCGAAGATCGGCTACCCGCCTGCTCGGGTCTGGGGCTGCCCGACCACCGCGATGTGGATCTACCGGGTAGGGGCCGAGCGTGCCAAGCGCATGCTCCTCACCGGCGATCTCATCGACGGACGGGAGGCCAAGGCCCTGGGGCTCGTCACCGACGCCGCCCCCGCCGCGGAGCTGGAGACGCGCGTCGAGGCATTGGTGAAGCGCATGGCCTCCGTGCCCAAGAACCAGCTCATGATGCAGAAGCTGATGGTGAACCAGGCCTACGAGAACATGGGCCTGGCCTCGACCCAGCTCATCGCCACCCTCTTCGATGGCATCGCCCGGCACACCCCCGAGGGGGTGGCCTTCAAGACCCGCTGCGAGCAGGTGGGCTTCGCCCAAGCAGTCCGCGAGCGGGACACCGGCTCCCCCTGATACGCTCTGCCTCAGGAGGCAGATACCGACATGGCGACCTCGCTGCTCGCGACGGACGGCTACAAGTTCAGCATGGCGGAGGCAGGGTGGCCCCTGCGCCGAGAGACTTTCTATTACACCCACCGCAAGGGCGGCCTTCAGGTGGTGCCGCTGGACATCGCCGCCTTCGTCCGGAGCCTGCTCCCCGAGCCGCGGCCCGAGGACTATGACTTCCTCTCTCGGAACGACTACGAGATGGGGATCGGCTTCAAGTCGGCCATCCTGCGCACGGATCGGCTCGTCGTTCACGCCCTGCCCCGAGGCGCGCTCTTCTATCCGAAGGAGCCGGTGCTCTCGCTCACCGGGCCGTCGGCCATGGTGTCCTGGGTGGAGCCGCTGCTGATCCAGCTCAACTTCCGCATCCAAGTGGCCACCCAGGCGCTCGCCGATCGGGAGGAGCTGGTCCGGGGGCTCGCCGCCGTCACCTGCGAGGAGCAGAAGCGCATTGCCCTGGAGACGCTCGATGCGGTGGGCGTCAAGGCCGGGCCCATCCGCGTGGACTCCGAGGGTTACTACCAGCGCGTCCGCGCCCAGGTGCGCGAGCTGGTGGAGGCCGTGGAGGATCCCAGCCGCATCTTCGAGGTGGGCCTGCGCGCCGCCACCTGCCTGGAGCAGCACGAGATCGCCCTGCGCGCCTGCAAGGAAGCGGGCGTGATACGCACCTCCAACGTGGAGGGGGCTCGCAAGCTGGGGATGATCCCCGTGGGCACCATGGGCCACGAGCATGTGCAGCGCTACGGCTCGGACGAGGTCGCCTTCCGGGCCATCCGCGAGCGCCGCCCCCAGCGCTCCAGCTACCTGCTGGATACCTTCGACACGCTCGCCTCCGGACTGCCCGCCGCCTTCCGTCTCATCCTCGAGGAGCCCGGCTCCGGCGACTCCATTCGCTTCGACTCGGGCAACAAGAAGCTCCAGTACCTCTATGCCGTCACGCAGGCGCGCGACCTGGGCGTCCGCCCCGTCAACATCCTCGAGGACGGGCTGGACGCACAGGCCACTCGCGAGTTCGAGGAGCTGCGCCGCCAGGTAGGTTGGGAGCCCTCCGCCCAGTTCTATGGCTACGGCGGGCACATCGTCGCGCGCCCCATGGACTGCCCCTACACCCGGGATCGCGTCGCCGCCGTCTACAAGCTGTCGATGACGGGCAGCACGCCGACCATGAAGTTCGGCAACGAGCTGGCCGAGGGCAAGGCGAGCATCCCCGGCTCGCCCGTGCTCTTCCGGCGCCGCCATGGCTCCGGCCCCATTGGCCTCATCGGCCAGGAGGGCGAGCCGGCGCCCGAGGGCTACTTCCAGCTCACGGACAGCGCCGCCGAGGCGCCCTCGTTCGTCGCCTCGCAGGGCTCCGATCCCAAGGAGATGCGCGTGGCCTATACGCCCGCGACCCAGGGGCTCGTCGACGAGCTGCGCCGCCGCCACTTTCCCCGGGGCCGCTAGTCCGCCGGGCGTCTCTCGGCCCGGGGTTGCCTTCCGGGGACCCTGGGTGCTCGTGGCCCAGGCAGGAAGGCGTGTTTTCGATTCTGGCCGTGCCGGGGGGGCTGCGGTTTAATCCACGCCTTGACGCGCCGCGATGGCCCACAAGGGCTCCCGCGCCTACGAGAGATTGAATGAACGCACGTGCTTTGAAGATCGCTCCGTTCCTCTTTGGTTCGGGGCTGTGCGCGCTGGTGTACCAGACCGCGTGGCAGCGCGAGCTGCGCCTGATCTTTGGTGCCTCCACCGCGGCGTCGGCGGCGGTGCTGGCCATCTTCATGGCGGGGTTGGGGCTGGGCGGAGCGCTGCTGGGGCCTCGCGCGGACAAGCACCGGCGCCCGCTGGAGCTGTACGGCAACCTGGAGGGGCTCATCGCCCTGAGCGCGGCGGTGACTCCGGCCCTGGTGTGGCTGGCGCGCAAGGTCTACATCGCGCTGGGCGGCACCGTGGCGCTGGGCATGGTGGGCGGCAGCGTGGTGCGGCTCATCCTCTCGGCGCTGCTGCTGGCCGTGCCCACGCTGCTCATGGGCGGTACCCTGCCCGCGGCGGCTCGCGCGGTGGAGACCTCCGAGGACGTGCGCCGGCGCGCGCTCGCCGTGCTGTATGGCGTGAACACCCTGGGCGCGGTGGCGGGCGCGGCCCTGTCCACCTTCTTCCTGTTCGAGGTCTTCGGCACCCAGCAGACGCTGTGGCTGGCGTGTCTGCTCAATGGGCTCATCGCCGTGGCGGCGCGGGTTGCCTCGCGCAGGATGCCGGAGCAGGACACCTCCACCGTCGCGGTCCCGGCGCCCGCCATCGAGGCCCAGACGGTGGCTCCTCCGCCGCGCCGGTTCGTGCTGGCCGCGGCCGCCGTGGTGGGCTTCGCCTTCCTGCTGATGGAGCTGGTCTGGTACCGGATGCTGAGCCCGCTGCTGGGTGGCTCCACCTTCACCTTCGGCCTCATCCTCATCGTCGCGCTGCTGGGCATTGGCCTGGGCGGCGCGGCCTACTCGGTGTGGAGACAGGACCGGCCCGCCACCCTGCGCGGCTTTGCCCTCACGTGCCTCGCGGAGGCGCTCTTCATCGCCGTGCCCTACGCGCTCGGAGACCGGCTGGCGGTGCTCGCCGTGGTGCTGCGCTCGCTCGAGGGCTACGGCTTCATGGGGCTGGTGCTGGGCTGGGCCGTGGTGGCCACGATCGTCATCGTTCCGGCGGCCTTCGTCTCGGGTGTCCAGTTCCCCCTGCTCCTGGCGTTGCTGGGGCGCGGCCGGGAGAACGTGGGCCGGGAAGTGGGCCTGGCGTACGCGTGGAACACCGTGGGCTCCATCCTCGGCTCACTGGCCGGTGGCTTCGGGTTGATGCCGCTGCTGACGGCGCCGGGGACGTGGCGGCTCGCGGTGGCGCTGCTGTTGGTGCTGGGCGCGTCCGCCCTGGTGCTGTCGCTGCGGCTGGAGCGCCAGCTCGGCCGGCTATGGTTGCCCGCCGCCGCGGGGGCGCTGGCCGTGGTGATGCTGACCTACCCCGGCCCGACGGCGGCCTGGCGCCAAAACCCCATTGGCGCAGGCCGGGCCAAGCTGGAGCGGCCGTCCCTGAACAAGCTGCGCAACTGGCTCGAGGACCCGCGGCGTGAGGCCTATTGGGAGTACGAGGGTGTCGAGAGCAGCGTAGGCGTGGTCGTCGTGGATGGCCCCTCGTTCTACGTGAACGGCAAGTCGGACGGCAGCAGCATCGGGGATGCTTCCACCCAGGTGATGAGCGGGCTGGTGGGGATGCTCCTCCATCCGCAGCCGAAGCAGACGCTCGTCATTGGCTTGGGCACGGGCAGCACCGCGGGGTGGATGGGCTCCGTGCCGGACGTCGAGCGGGTGGATGTGGTGGAGATCGAGCCGGCCATCCTGAAGGTCGCCGAGCACTGCTCGGCCGTGAACCAGAACGTCCTCAACAACCCCAAGGTCCACACCTTCATCGGGGATGCGCGCGAGGTGCTGCTCGCCTCCCGCCAGCAGTACGACGTCATCTTCTCCGAGCCCTCCAACCCCTACCGGGCTGGCATCTCCAGCCTCTTCACCCAGGACTTCTACCAGGCGGTGAGGCAGCGGATGGCGCCCGGAGCCGTCTTCGTCCAGTGGCTGCAGGCCTACGAGATCGACGCGACGACGATGAAGAGCGCCTACGTCACGCTCGCCTCGGTGTTCCCGGCGGTGGAGACGTGGCAGACCAACAGTGGGGATCTGCTGTTGATCGGCACCGAGGCTCCGCTGGTGTACGACGCGGAGCGGATGCGGGCGCGGCTGGCCCAGGAGCCCTACCACAAGGCCACCCTCATCGCGTGGGACACCGATGAGCTGGAGGGGGTGCTCGCCCACTACGTGGGTGGGGACGCGCTGGCCCGGAAGGTGGCGGAGGGCCAGGAGGCCCTCATCAACACGGATGATCTCTCCTTCATGGAGTTCGGCATCGCCCGGACGGTGGGGCGCAGCGGGCCCACGAAGCTGTCCATCCCGCTGCGCCAGGGGGCCGTCGCGCTCCAGACGTCTCGGCCGCAGGTGGGCCGAGGCACGGTCGACTGGGAGCGGGTGGAGGAGCAGCGAATGCTGGTGGCGGCCGCGACCCGCCAGACTCTCTTGCCGTTGACCGCCATGGCGCCGCGCTCCCCGTCCAGCCGTCAGCAGTTCGCCCAGCTGTATGCGAGCGGGGACGTCTCAGGCGCCATCCGCAAGTGGCGCGAGGGCGGGTGGCAGCCCCGGGGCGTGGTGGAGCTGACGCTGGTGGGGCGCGCGCTGGCGGAGCGAGGAGATGAGGCCGCGGTGCCGGTGTTGGATCAGCTCCGGGCGCTTGCGCCCATGGAGGCGGATGCGCTGCTCGGAGCCCTGCGGCTGCAGCAGGGGCGGTGGACGGAGTCCGCCCAGGCGCTGGAGCGGGCCTACGTCACGCTCCACCGCGAGCCGTGGGGACAGCGCAGCGTGGCCGACATCCTCCTGGAGGCCACCCAGGTGCTGGCTCAGCGGGAGCGCTCCCTGGGCAAGCGCTTGTATGCCCAGCTGGAGCAGCCGTTTGCCGGCTATGCGCTCCAGCTCAAGCGCGAGAAGGCGCGCCTGTCCATGGCCCATATGCTCGACTGGCGTGGGCTGTGCCAGAAGGCGCTCGAGCCGTACGAGCAGCACCCCATGTGGCAGCGCAACTTCCTGGTGGATCGCTACGAGTGCTACGAGGCCAACAAGGATCCGCGGCGCCAGCAGGCCGAGGCGACGCTCCGGACCTTCCTGGACGACGAGCCCCCTGTGCTCTTCGATCAGGACGCCTCGGATGCCAGCAGTCCGCCGCCGGATGAGCCCGACAGATCCTCGTCCGTGTCTCACGAGGACGCGCCCTAGAGCGCTCCGAGCCTCGGCATGACGCGGCCCTCGCCCCAGCCAGCGCTTCGGGTGCCCCCGTGGGCGCTGGTGCTGGGCGTGGCGCTCGTCGTGCGCGTGGCGTATCTGCTCACCGCGCACGGCCCGGCCTTCGACGCGCCGCTGATCGACGCGGATTATTACGACGCGCTCGGTGAGCGGCTGGCGCGCGGCGAGGGCTTCCCCGAGGGGCCTTTCTGGCAGCCTCCGCTGTATCCGTTGGTGCTGGGCGCTCTGTACTGGCTGGGCGGGCACAGCCTGTGGTGGCCGCGGCTGCTGCAAGGGGGGCTCGGCTCGCTCACCGCCGTGCTCGCCGCCCGGGTGGCGCGGCGGGTCTCCGGGCGCGGCGAGGTGGAGCTGATCGCCGGCCTGCTGGTGGCGCTGCACGGGCCGCTCGTCTTCTATGACGGAGAGCTGCTGTCCACCTCGCTCGGGACCTTTCTAGGGGCCGCGGCGCTGTGGCTCGCCGTGCGGGAGTCTCCTTCCGTGAGGACGGCGCTCGCGTGCGGCGTGTGCATCGGGCTGGGCGCGCTCGCGGTGGCGCCGATGCTGCTGCTCGTCTTTCCGCTGGCGTGGGCGCTGGCGCGGGGGCGGCCGATCCGTGCGGCGCTCTGTGTGGCGGCCTGTGCCGCCCTGGTGCTCTGCGCCACCTTCTTCAACCGAGCGCGTACGGGGGAGTGGCTGCTCATCTCCGCCAATGGCGGCATCAATCTGTGGCTGGGCAACAACGCGGACGTGGACGGCAGCATGGCCATCCGCCCGGGGGCGGCCTGGGAGGCGCTGGTGGACGAGCCCTCGCGCCACGGCTTCCAGACGCCGGCTTCCCAGGACCGGTACTTCACCCAGAAGGCCCTCGCGTTCTGCGGCCAGCGGCCGCTCACCTGCGTGGGCAACTTGCTGTGGAAGGCCCGGCTGTTGCTGGTGGCTCGCGAGCTGCCTCGCAATGAGGATCTCTATGTCGTCCGCTCGCAGTCCCCTGTGCTCTGGGCGCTGACGGCGAGCCCCGGGGGCGTGGCGCTGCCCTATGCGTTGCTGTGGCCACTGGCCGCTGTGGGAGGAGTGGCGCTCTGGCGGAAGCGCCGCTCAGGGATGGAAGAGGCTCGCGTGGCGCTCATCGTGGCTGGCTCTGCACTGGTGCTCGCGGCGCCTTCGATCCTCTTCTTCGTCTCCGGACGCTACCGCGCGCCGTTGGCGCCCGTGCTGTGCGTGCTGGCGGCGCTGGGGCTGCACCTGTTGTGGACTCGGGCTGCCTCGCGCGCCGTGCTGGTGGGCGTGGCGCTGGCGGTGCTCGCGCTGTCCGTGTGGCCCGTGAGGCTGGCGGTGGACTCCGTCGACTTCGAGGCGGAGCTGCACTACGCGGTCGGCGGAAGGCTCGCCCGGCTCGGGGATGATGCGGGGGCGGTGGAGGCGTGGCGCCGGGCCGTGCTCCGCAGGCCCGACTACCTGGAGGCGGGCTTCAACATGGGGCTCGCGCTGGAGCGCCTGGGCCGCACCAGCGAAGCGGCTCAGGCCTACGAGACACTGCTGCGCTGGTACCCCCAGGAGCACCTGCTGCGAGAGCGGCTCGCCCGGCTCCACGGCGCGGCGCGCGGAGGCGAGCCGTAAGACCGTGGAGCGGGCGTCAGGACCGCGGGCTCACGGGTGGCGAAGGAACTCCAGGACGCTCGGCTGGTTGCGGCGCTCCGACTCGGTGCACACGCGGATGGACTCGAGCGCACGATTGAGCTCGCGCGGGCCGCCCTCGATCTTCGCCACGCGAGGCTTCAGCAGGGCCTCCACCTCGGCCCGCCGTGACTCCTCGCAGAAGGTCCCTGTCACTCCGATGAGCCAGCCCAGCTCATCCGAGCGCAGCTTGCTCGCGAGCATGTCGAAGTTCTGGCGGTAGAACTCCCAGGCCAGCGCACGCGTCTCCGACGTGTAGAAGGCGATGGCGAGGATGCGCTGCGTGTCGCGCACGTCGAACTCTTCCCCGGCCACCAACGCCAGGGCTCTGCGTGCCAACGCGGGATCCCGGAAGCCTCCGAGCGCGGAGAGCAGCTCGACGCGCTCGTTGGGACTCTGCGCCTTGCGTGCCTGGGCGAGGATCAGCTCGAAGAGGCTCGCGTCTCCGCCTCGTGCCGCGACGAACAGGGCCGTCCGGGCCAGCTCCGCGTCCACGGACTTGCGATCCGCCAGCCACGCCCTCGCGAGCCGGTCCGCCTCCTGGCTCAGCGTGGGCTCCCGGCCCCCAGCAGCCGCGAGCATGAGCAGCGTCCTGCGCAGGTCCTTCACGTCGTCGCTCTCACTCGCTGGAGCCTTCCAGCCCAGCGCGAGGGCCCGTGAGCCGTAGGTGGTGCGCAGCCACGCCCGGTAGCGCTGCCGGTCCGCTTCGGGGAGCAGATCCATATGGACGGAGGACAGCAGCTCCGTGCCCCCTTCGACGACGAGGCGGTTGGGATCCGACGCAGTGGAGGGGACCAGCTTCAGGGCCTCGCCCAGGGGCACATCCCCGCGGTCCACGCCTGCCTTCACATCCCCCAGGAGCGCCAGCCGCTCGGCGGTGGTGAACGTGCCGGAGGGCGTGGCGAGGAGTTGGGAGAGCTGCTCCCGCGAGTAGCCCGAGCGGTAGTAACCACTGCCGTCCGCGTTGAGCAGCAGCCACGAGGGGCAGCCGGAGAGAGACAAGGGCAGCTCGCCGGTGGTCTCGGACAGCAGGGTGCAGGCGCGAGTGGAGTCCTTGCCTCGGCCCGCGCGCACGCACACGGGGATGGTCCAGCGCTGGGGTGCCGCGCCGCCAGAGCCCGCGGGCAGGAAGCGCTCCTGCGAGAGCTTCAGCAGGGGGGCCGCCCCCGCCTTGCATTCGAGCGTGGCGGAGACACGAGGCGCTCCGGGTTGATCGATGAAGCTCTGGAAGACGCGGGCCGCATCAGGCCCCAGCGACTTGCCCACGGTGGCGAGGAAGTCCTCGGAGGTGGCCACACCCCAGGCATGCTCCCGCACATGGGCGCGCAGCATGTCGCGCACGGGCGCCGCGCCGCGCCAGCCCTGGAGCATGTAGAGCAGCGAGGCGCCCTTGGCGTAGGTGGTGCCATTGTCGAACGAGCCGACGATGTCGTCGTTGCTGGTGATGGGCTTGCGCACGGGCGGCGTGGCGGTGAGCGAGTCCACCTGGAGCGCGAACGAGAACGAGTTCGCCTGGCCATCCAGGGCGAAGTTCCAGGCCGGCTCGAACTGATCCGTCAGCTTCTGGTCGAGCCAGGTGGTGAGGGACTCGTTGAGCCAGATGTCATCCCACCACCGGCAGGTGACGACGTCTCCGAACCAGTAGTGGCCCAGCTCGTGGATGGCGGTGTTCGCGTAGGCCCGGCGGCGCATGACGCTCTCCTCGCCGGGGCGGATGAGGGTGAGGGGCTGGCCGAGCGCGACGATGCCCGGGTGCTCCATGGTGCCCCAGTAGCGAGGCACCACCGCCACATCGAGCTTCTCGTAGGGGTAGGGCTGATCGAAGAAGTCCTCGAGCAGGGTGATGACGCGCGGGGTGACCTTGGCGGCGTAGGCCGTCTCGGCGCCTCGGCCGTGGGGGACGATGAAGCGCAGCGGCACGTGGTTGCGGCCCACGGGCCCCCCGTCCACCAGCTCGAACGGCCCCACCACGAAGGCCACGAGGTAGCTGGGCAGGGGGCGGCTCTCGGCGAAGGTGACGCGCTTGAGGCCCTCGGGCAGCGGCTCCTCCGAGGCGATGGGCGAGTTGGCCAGCGCCACGTGCTCCTGCTTCACGGTGAAGCGCAGCCGCCAGGGCACCTTGAAGCCCGGCTCGTCGAAGCACGGGAAGGCGCGCCGCGCGTCGATGGGCTCGAAGAAGGTGTAGAGGTAGGGCTGCCCCCCTTCCTCGACCGAGTAGAGGCCCCGGCTGCGCTCTCGGTCCGTGTGGCCCTGGAAGGAGAGGGTGAGCTGGGCCTGGCCGGGGCCGAGCGGCTCGGCCAGCAGCACGCCCAAGCGGCCCTCGCTGGCGGTGACGGCCTTGGCCTCCACCGAGCGGCCTGCGCTGAGCACGTGCGCTTGCGTCACCTCGAGATCCTGGGCGTGCAGCCACACCTGTTGCACGGACTCGCGCACGTCGAGATCAATGGTGACGGTGCCGGAGTAGGTGGGCTCGGCGGGGAGCAGCTTCAGGTCCAGCGCGTAGCGCACCGGGCGCACCGCGTCGCTCAGGCGCAGCGCGGGGGGCTGGGGCTCGGGCCAGCTCGGGGTGGCGGTGGCCGAGGGCGCGGGCGCTGCCGGAGGAGGAGCCTCGGGAGCGTGGGCACAGTGGAGTGAGGCGAGGGCAAGGAGCGGGAGGAGGAGCCAGCGCATGGGGCGCGAAGCTAGCCTCAGGTGGGGGCCAATAGAAGCGTGGCGGCTTCGAGGGCGGTTAGGATGGGGTGGAACCCGCCTGGAAATCACCTCGGAGAACGTCATGGCCTTGCCCCTTCCCCGCTTTCATGAGGACGCCCGCGCCGGGCAGCTCTACCTGGAGCGAGCCGCGGAGATCTCCCAGGAGGCCCGCCGCTACGCCGAGGCGAACCGCATCCGTCCCGCTCGGGAAGACGGCGTCCGCATCGCCGCCTTCGGCATCGACGTGCAGGTGGCCTTCTGCACCCCGGGCGCCAGCCTCTTCGTCCAAGGCGCCGTCGAGGACACCCAGCGCGCGCTGCGATGGCTCTACTCGAACCTGGATCGCGTCACCGGGCTCGTGTTCTCGCTCGACACGCACCGCGCGTTCCAGATCTTCCATCCCTCGTGGTGGCAGGATGCCGAGGGAAAGCCGCCGCCGCCGCTCACGCCCATCACCGCCGCGGACATCCGCTCCGGGCGCTGGCGGCCCACCCGCCACCCGGAGGAGAGCCTCGCCTACTGCGAGCGGCTCGAGACCAGCGGCAAGTACACCCTCACCGTCTGGCCGTACCACGCGCTGCTCGGAGGGTTGAGCCACCCGCTGGTGCCCGCCGTGTACGAGGCCAGCCTCTTCCACGCGCTCGTGCGGGACTCGCCCACCTGGTTCGAGATCAAGGGCGAGCACCCCCTCACCGAGAACTACTCCGTCCTCTCTCCCGAGGTGACCGAGGTGCGCGGCCAGAAGGTCGGCGAGTTCAACTCGCGCCTCTTCGAGCACCTCCTGTCCTTCGATCGCGTCTACGTCTTCGGGCAGGCCAAGTCCCACTGCGTGCTGTCCACGCTCATGGACCTGCGCGAGCACATCCAGAAGAAGGCGCCCGAGAAGATGGGCCGCATCTTCATCCTCGAGGACGCGATGAGCTCCATACCCGCGCCGCCGTTGGATCCGCTGCCTCCCTCGCTCGACTACCCCCGCGTGGCGGACGCCGCCTTCCGCGAGCTCCAGCAGGCGGGGATGCGCGTGGTGAAGAGCACGGAGCCTCTCGCGCCGTGAGCCGGGGCTGAGCTGGCCCTCGCGCCGTTACAGCGCGTCGCCCGAGTCCACCAGCTCGTTCCTGCGAGACCGGTCCCGGGCGTCGTGGGGCTTCATGTGGCGGGCGGTGGAGGCCCAGCGCGCGGCGGCCTCCCGGAGCGCCAGGATGGCGGCCTCCTTGTCGAGCGCCGGGGTCCCCACGTCGATGATCTCGTGGAACATGGACGTGTCCAGCCCCTCCTCGCGCACCACCGAGCCCGCGAAGAGCACCACGGGCTTTCCCAGCTCCTTGCCCGAGCGCGCCAGGGCGGACGGCCCCTTGCCCAGCGCAGTCTGCCGATCGAAGCGCCCCTCGCCGGTGAGCACCGCGTCCGCCACCGCCACCCGCCGCTCCAGGTGGAGCGCCTGCGCCACCAGCGCGTAGCCAGACACGATGTTCGCTCCGGCGAGCACCGCCAGCCCGTACCCCAGGCCTCCCGCGGCTCCCGAGCCGGGGACGCGGATGAACTCGGGCGCCAGCGCCTGGGCGAAGCACGCCAGCGCTTCCTCCAGCTCCTCCACGGCCTGCGGATCCGCGCCCTTCTGTGGCCCGAAGAGGCGCGAGGCTCCGTTGGGCCCCAGCAGCGGCGCCGTCACGTCCGTGGCCGCGAGGATCTCCACCTCCGTCAGCCGCGGGTGCGCCTGGCTGCTCTCCACGCGCGCCAGCCGTCTCAGCGCGGCCCCGCCCGGAGGCAGCTGCTGCCCCTCCGCATCGAGGAAGCGGAAGCCTAGCGCCGTGAGCGCCCCGGCCCCTGCGTCGTTCGTCGCGCTGCCACCCAGCCCGATGATGAGCCGGGTGCAGCCCGCATCGAGTGCCGCCCGGATCAGCTCGCCCGTGCCGTACGTGGAGGCGCGCCGCGCGTCGCGCTCCTCCGGGCGCAGCAGCGACAGGCCCGAGGCCGCGGCCATCTCGATGATGGCCGTCTGTCCGGACTCCAGCAGGGCGTAGGCCGCCTGGACGGGCGCTCCGAGTGGCCCCTGCACGGTGAGCACGCGCCGCTCACCGATGGTGCCCGCGAGCAGGGCCTCGACGGTTCCGGGGCCCCCGTCCGCCAGGGGAGCGATGTCCAGAAGGACGTCGGGAGCCTCTTGCCGTAGCCCTGCTCGAAGCGCCTCGGCGGCTTCGGAGGCGGTGAGGGTTCCCTTGAACTCTTGAGGCGCGACGAGCCAACGGAGGATCACGGTTCGGTCTTCGCTTCCTGGGGAGGTTCCACGGTGACGTTGCCGCCCGGCAGCCCGAGCACGATGCATCGGCTCCGGAGCCCGTCTTCGATGCACTGCTCGTTGGCCTTGCACTGGCCGCGGCAGGGCAGGGAGACGCAGTAGCCGGTGTTGTGATCGCAGGTGGTGCCCGTGGGGCACGCCGCGTAGCAGCCACCCTGAGAGCGCGAGACGCCCGAGGAGGCCACCGCGATCGTGGTGTTGATCACCGCGGAGGCCAGATCCCCCGAGCCGCCCGTGGCACAGCCCACTGGCAGCGCCACCAACGCCAACGCCATCCACTGCTTCCAACGAAGGTTCATGACCGTTCCTCCTGGGGAGACTGAGACAGGGCCTCGGTGTGCCATTCCAGCAGGGGCCGGGGGCCCGTCAGGGAAGGCCTCACCCGCTGCGAGACGGCCTCCAGGCGGCGCAGGAGCGCGTCCACCGTGGCTGCCGGCTGGCGGGCGGGGCCGCGGATCCGCTCACAGAAGAAGGTGCGGCAGCCGAAGGGCCGATCCGCGTAGACAGTGCAGCGCTTGCCCGCGGCGTCCAGGTACGGGCAGCCCCCGTCCTCCCGCGGCGGCGGGAGCGGGCGGCGGCTCGCGAGCAGCTTCCACTCGGGCTCCCAGAGCCAGGGTTGGCGCCGCGTCTTGGCGAGCTGGCAGCACTCGCCGCTGGCGGGACAGGAGAAGGGCGCGTAGGCCGCGTCAGCCTGGCGGTAGATGGCGCGCAGCTCACGCAGCGCGCGTACCTCCGCGACAGCCCCGGTGGCCGTGGGGGCCTCGTCCTCTTCGTCCCAGCTCCGCGGTGGCATCCCCTCCTGTTTTCTCACAAGGGAGGGGCCGCGGTCGAACCGGCCGGCTCACAGGACGCGCAGGACGAAGCACTTCAGGTAGCGCGTTTCCCTCAAATTCAGGAGTACCGGGTGATCCTTGCCAGCGCCCCGGCGCTCGATGATCTGCACGCGCCTGCGAGCATCCGCCGCCGCCGAGGCGAGCATGTCCTCGAACGCCTGCTCATCGACGTGATAGGTGCAGCTCGCGGAGATGAGGTAGCCGCCGGGCCGCAGCAGTTGTATGGCGCGCAGGTTGATCTCCTTGTACCCGCGGAGGGCGGCGGCCACGGCGTCCTTGTTCTTCGCGAACGAGGGCGGATCCAGGACGATGGTGTCGAAGTGCCGGCCCTCGTCCACCGCGTCCCGGAGGAAGTCGAAGGCGTTGGCCACGACGACGTCCAGGTTGGTGAGGCGGTTGGAGGCGGCGTTCTCGCGCAGCTGGGCGGCGGCCGCGTCCGAGATCTCCACGGCCGTCACCTTCTGGGCCCGCGCGGCCAGCTGCAGCGCGAAGCCTCCCACGTACGAGAAGCAGTCCAGCGCCTCGCCCGAGGCGTACTGGGAGGCCATGACGTGGTTCTCGCGCTGATCCAGGAAGGCGCCCGTCTTCTGGCCCTCCAGCAGGTCGGCGCGCATGCGCACCAGCCCCTCGTCGAAGGACACGGGGCCGGGCAGCTCTCCGCGCAGCAGGCCCTTCTCCGGCTGCAAGCCCTCCAGGACGCGCACGCCCACGTCCGAGCGGTTGACGATGCCGCGCGGCTTGAACAGCTCGGAGAGCAAGTCGGTGATCAGCGCCTTGCGGCTCTCCATGGCCGGCACGAGGAACTGCGCGCTGAGGTAGTCCCCGTAGCGGTCCACCACGAGCCCGGGGAGCTGGTCCGCCTCGCCGTGCACCAGGCGGTAGGTGGTCTCTCCGGGCAGGGCCTTGCGGCGCATCGCGTCAGCCGCGGCCAGCCGCTGGCGGAAGAAGTCCGTGTCGACGGGGATGTCCTCGTAGCTCAGCCAGCGCAGGGCGATCTTCGAGTGCTTCGAGTAGAACGCCTTGCCCAGGAACCAGCCTCGCGAGTCGGTGACGCGCACCACCTCGCCGCCGGCGAGGGCGGGATCTCCGTTCAGGTCGGCGCGGTAGATCCATGGGTGGCCGACCTGCCAGCGCTCGACGCCGCGGCGCACCAGGGAGACCTGGGGCAGCCCATCCGGGCCGAGCTCGGGGGTGGTGCGGTCGGGCGCAGGGGTGTCCTGGCGGTGGTGTGGGCGTCCTCGGCCGGGCTGCGAGCGCGGGGGCCTTCCCCTCTTCTGTCCGGGCGGCATGGGCATGATCGTGGGGCGGCGTATACTGCCAAGCCGCGTGAGATACGAGTTGCTCCTTCAGACAATGGTTCCCGGGACGCCTTATGACAGCGCCCGGGTGGATGCCCTCCTCTCGGAGCGGGGGGTGCTCGCACGCCCGGACGGCCAGCGCATCTGGCGCCTCAAGAGCGGGGATGTGGAGGTGGGCCTGGTGCGCGAGAACGGCGAGGTCATCGCCACGGAGCTGCGCGTGCCGCTGTCGGACAAGACGGAGCTGGTGCGCGAGGCGGTGGAGGAGGGCGCCACGCTGGCCACCGCCGCCGAGGCCCGGCTCATTGATCCGCAGCTGGGGCGCTCGTTGACGGCCAATGACAGCGGGGCGGTGGCGGACCAGTTCCTGCGCACCGCGCGCTACGCGGGCGAGATGATGGGCGTCTCCGAGGCCGTGGCGGCCAGCTACGCGGCTCCGCCCGAGGGAATGCCCGTGGGGTTCAAGGTCCTCCTGGCCCTCGCCGGGGGCGGCTTCCTGCTGTACCTGCTGGTGAGCTCGCTCCTGGAGAAGCTCGGAGGCTGAAGGGCTGGATTTCTGGCCTCGGGTGGAGCATGCCTGGGGACATGCTCCGCTCCTGGTCGGTCCGGATCTCTCTCTTCTCGGTTTTGCTGGCCCTGTTGGGGCCGCTGCTCTCCTTCCTCGGCGCGCTGCCCGGGCTGTATGGGTTCTTCCTCTACGGGCTCGGGGCGATGGTGGGCTTCCTCGGCGTGGTGGCGGGGATCATCTCCGCGCTCCTCCGGCGGGTCCGGCAGGGGATGACCGCGGTGGCGATCGGCCTCGCCGTCATGCTTGTGGTGGTGTACCCGGGCTTCGCGTCCGGCGGGCGGCCGCCCATCAATGACATCAGCACGGACCTGGAGGACGTGCCCGCCTTCACCCAGGCCGGCTCCGCTCCTGAGAACAAGGGACGGGACATGGGCTACCCGGCCGACTTCAAGCCCACCGTGCGCGAGTTCTACAAGAAGGTGGGGCCGCTGCGGGCGAGTGCTCCTCCGGACGCCGTGTTTCAGCAGGCGCTGGCGCTCGCTCGCGAGCAGCCGCGCTGGCAGGTGACGGTGGTGGACCCGCAGGCCCGCACCTTCGAGGGCGTCGCCGAGTCGCGCCTGTTCCGCTTCCGAGATGACTTCGTCGTCAGGGTCCGCCCGGACGGGCAGGGCTCGCGCGTGGACATGCGCTCCAAGTCGCGGGTGGGCAAGGGGGACCTGGGCGCCAACGCGCAGCGCATCGAGCAGTTCCTCCAAGCGCTCGCTCCCCGGGTGGGGGCGGGGACGGAAAAGCCGGAGGCGGGGCATTAATTAAGAGGCGTGGCGAGGCGAAGGCCCCTCGCTCAACGCGGCTTCCACTTCATCCGGTCCATCCGGCGCGCGGCGGCGCTCTGGATGCGAGCATCCGTCTCGTTCCAGTCCAAGCCCGGCACTTCATCCCGCACCGCGCGGAGCAGCACCTGGGCCTGCCGTACCTTTGTGAGCTCGCGGACACAGTCCTCGCACCCGGCGACGTGCTCCGCCACGCGAGTCCGCTCAGCGGCCTCCAGCTCCTCCGAGGCGAAGGCCCACAGCGCCTCCCACTCATGTCGAGCCATGGAGGGCTCCAGCGCGGGGCTTGTCGAGCAGTCGATGCATGGCCTGGGTGAACTCCAGCCTCGCGTGGTGGAGGCGGCTGCGGACCGTATTCGCCGAGCTTCCCACCGCTTCGGCGATCTCGTCCGGGCTCATCCCACACAACTCGTAATAGACGAAGACGATGCGCTTCTTGGGCTTGAGCCGCTCCAGGGCCTGCTGCACCAGACGCGCGGCCTGCCGCCGAGCCGCCTCGTGCTCCGGATCCTGCCCGAGCGACTGCACCTCGGGAGGCATCGCCATCGGATCCTCGGGCCGGCGCCGCTTCCACCGCAGATGCGAGAGCGCCACGTTGGCGCACACTCCATACAGAAAGGTGCGGAAGCGAGACTCGCCTCGGAACCCCTTCACCGCCGACAGCAGCCGCAGGTACGTCTCCTGGAGCAGATCCTCCACCTCCGTGCGGTTGCCCACCAGATGGTGCAGCGTGCCCGCCGCCTCCATCCGCGTCAGGTGGTAGAGCCGGTCAAAGGCGGTGATGTCCCCCTGCTGGATGCGCCAGACCAGCGCCAGCAGCAGGGCCTCCTCCACGGGCGGCTCGGGCGGAGATGCCAGATCGGACCGCTCACCGAGCGCCGGTGCCGGCTGCAGGGATGGTGCGCTGTGGATGAGCAACCTGGACCCCCCAGGAAAGATGGCGAGCAACCTAATGCCGCCTCTCCAGGCCGCTATGGGCCGAAAGGGATCCCAAAAGAATTTTGATCAATTTCGACGGCTCCGGAGACCCAGGGAGTCAAACCGAGGACTGTTGGCCGGAACCCCCGCCTCGTTCGGAGCTCCCCATGCCGAATACCCCCGCCCGCCTGTCATGGCTGGTGTCTCTTGTCGCACTCACGCTGTCTTCCGGGTGCGTCATGTATGGCTATGACGATGAATACTGGTGTCAGGAAGAGTACTTGTCCTGCCACGACTCCGCCGACTGTCATGCCGACCAGTACTGCCGCCACGGCACGTGTCGAGATGTCGCCCGGGACGCGCAGCGTTGTACTTCCAACGTTCAATGCCCCGGGGCGCAGATGTGCATCGACGGCGTGTGCTGCCAGTCCTGCGCTCGCGACAGGGATTGCAGCAGCGGCGGCTCGTGCAGCAATGACAGCTACTGCGACCCGGCGCCTCCTCCCCAGCAGGGAGGCGGGTGGTCGCACGACGGGGATGCGGGCAGGCCGCCACCCCCGCCACCCCCCCCACCTCCGGCGCCGGATGCGGGCTCGTGCCGCCAGAACAGCGACTGTGGCTATGGCAACTATTGCATCAACGCCGCCTGCTACCACGGGTGCAGCGCGGACTCGCAGTGCTCGGCTGGGAAGACGTGCCAGTCGGGGCTGTGCCGCCCGGCACCCTCCAACCAGTGCGTCACCAACACCCAATGCCCCGATCAGCACGACTGCGTGAATGGCCAGTGCCGCGCGCACTGCATCACGGGCGCGGAGTGCGCCTCCGGCTTCATGTGTCAGATTGGCTACTGCCAGCCGGGCTCGGGCTCCAGCACGGCGTGCACCTCGAACTACGACTGCGCCTCGGGCGAGCGCTGCACGAACGGGGCCTGCGCACCCTAGCGGCAAGGACGAGCCGCGGAGGCGCCGGGCGCATAGCACCCACGCCTCACGCGGGCAGCTCCACGGCCGGCCCACCCAGCCACGGTGGGCCGGCCTGAAGCGCCGTGGCTACTTCGTGTCCCCGTTGGCGGGCATGATCTTGATGCGCTGACCCTGGTCATCCGTCACGACGTTGCCCACGGACTGCTGCTGCTCGGGCGAGGGCGTGCCGACGGCGAAGCTCGAGACGCTCGAGCGCTGCGCGCCCCGGAACGAGCCGTTGACGGCCACGACCAGGTGCGAGCGGCCAGGGCCGGGAGTGAACGCCACGTCGAAGCTCGTGACGGAGCCCTCCGTGAAGGCCGAGCCGTCCACGGGCGTCCCGGCGCTCTTCACCACCAGGCCATCCACGCCATGGACGTTGATCTTCACGTCGCTGGCCGGAGCGGTGAAGCGGACCGTGACATGCGCCTGCCCGTCGCCGAGCTGGGCCTCGACCGCCACGGGCGCCGAGACCTTGGCGGACTCCGCCGGGCCGCTGGAGTTGGGGGCCGCTTTCGCCGTGGGAGTACAGGCCACCGAGAGCAGCGTGAGGAGGCTCGAGAAGACTGCGAGTGCCATGCGTTTCATGTGCGCTCCGGATTCGTGGGAAGGGTCACGGGCTTTTGATGGAGAGGGAGACAGCGTATTCACTCTTCACCTGCTTCTCGAAGCCGGTGAGCACCAGGACGTACTTCGCGTTGGGCTGGCTGGTGAAGGTGAAGCTCTCCGTGCCACTGGTGTTGTTGTCGGACTGGCGCACCAACACGCCCTTGAGATAGGCCCCGATCGCCACGTCCGAGTTGGAGTTCGCGGTGACCGTGATGCTCGAGCCGTTGCCCGTGAAGACGAAGTACTGGTTCTGCTCCCAGGTGTTGTACTCGAAGCCGCCGCCGAACGTGAACCCGCTGGTGGAGTACGGGAACGACGTCACATCGGTGTACATGGCGCGCAGCTGGGAGTCCCCATCTCCAAAGGGCGAGGTGATGGCGCCGAGCTGATAGTGGGCGAGCAGGGTGTCCACCGCGGCCGCGTTCACCCCAGGCTGCGCCTTGAGCACCGAGATGAACGAGCCAATGGTGGTCAGCGCCTCCGTCGTCTTCTCGCCGCCCACGAGCACGTCATAGATCGGACCCAGGCCCACCCCAACCTGGTCATACGCCTCGTTGGTGCCGGAGTCGTAGATGTCATAGAGCACCCGGAGCACGCTCATCTCCGAGAACGGCCCCGGGACCAGATCATCGGTGGAAGCGGGCGCGGTCTCGGCGTCGAAGCCGAAGGCGGTCAGCGTGCCCCCGCTGCCGCCCCAGTTGGTATCCGCGTAGATCGACTCGGGGAGCAGCATCGCCGCGATGGCGTTGCCGTAGCCCTCACCAAAGGCGATGCGCGGATCCAGCTTGTCACCCGGGCCGTGCGGGCCACCGGGGCTGTCCGAGCGCGAGAGGTTGTCCTCGAAGTAGTGCCCCCACTCGTGGGCGATGACGTGGGTGTCGAACTCGTCCGTGTCCACGTTCACCTTGCCCAGCACGTAGATCTGCTTCTCCTGGAAGGAATAGTGCGAGGTGCCGATGAAGCCCTGCGACTTGACGCCCGTCTCGGGGACGTTGTTTGGGCTCCAGTTCACCTTGAGCGGAGGGAAGTTGACCGGGCGCACCGCCATGAACGCCTTGCTGGCGGTGTACATGGTGTCGAGGATGGCGAAGGGGGCCGCGGTCCGCTTGGTGGCGTCGAAGCCCGAGCCCGTCCAGCCGTGGGTGGCGTGCAGGTTCTTCACCGTGGTCCCGGCGGAGACCGAGTCGCTGATCGCCCAGATCGCGCCCCCGGCGGTGTTGTCTCCGATCTGGATCGAAGGCGTGGTGGTCTGCGCCAGCGCGACGATGGAGGCGGTGCCCGTGGCGCCCAGGGTGAAGCTGAGCTGGTAGTTACCCTGCTCGTCGGTGGTCGTGGAGGTGAGGACCGTGGTGCCCTGCATGGCCTGCACCTTCACGTTGCGCGCGGGCCTCTCGGTGGCCTTGGCGAACTCGAGTGTGCCCGTGCCCGTGGCCGGAGAGTAGGTCGCCGGGACGAAGTCGTACGTCACCCGGCCACTTACGGTGAGCGGGCCGCCGCCGCCGCCGCCATCAGGCCCTCCATCGGGCCCTCCGCCGTCATCTCCCGGGCACCCGGCTGTCAGGGCAACCGTGGTGGCGAGTGCCAACAGACTGAACGTTCGGCCCCATACGGCCATACGAGACGCACGCATTGCGTTCTGACCCCTTGCCGCTCTCTTTCGACGGAGAACGTGAGTGGTGGTGCTCGGCTCCATCGCCTGTGAGGGCCACGGAGCAGGTGTGCCGCTCATTCTCGACGGGCCGCGTGCCAAAGTTCAACTGGCGCCCCGTCACGGCCGGGCCGCGCGAGGCGCCACCATGCGCCAGCAGCGGTGGATCTCCTTGCGCTGGAAGTCCTCGGGGATGGAGGCGGGGGTCAGCTCCTCCACCTCCAGGCCTCGGACGGCCGCGTCATTGAGCTCGAAGCCCAGGAAGTTGGTGGAGAAGTAGAGGACGCCCCCCGGCGCGAGCACCGCTCGGAGGGCGGAGAGCAGGCGGCCGTGGTCACGCTGGACGTTGAAGGTGCGGCTCATGCGCTTGGAGGCGGAGAACGAGGGCGGATCGCACACGACGAGCTCGTAGCGATCCGGCTCTTCGGCCTGGGCCTCCAGCCAGGGGAGCACGTCGGCGCGGATGAGGCTGTGGCGCGCGTCCCCCAGGCCGTTGAGCGCGAGGTTCTCCTCGGCCCAGTCCAGGTACGTGTTGGACAGGTCCACCGTCACCGTGCGCGAGGCGCCTCCCGCGGCGGCGTAGACGGTGAAGGCGCCCGTGTACGCGAAGAGGTTGAGGAAGCGCTTGCCCCGAGCCTCCTCACGCACGCGCGCCCGCGTGAGCCGGTGGTCCATGAAGAGGCCCGTGTCGAGGTAGTCGCCCAGGTTCACCCAGAACTTCAGGCCCTGCTCCTCGACGACGAGGCGCTCGCTGCCCTGGCCCTGCCGCTCGTACTGCTTGCGGCCCCAGGGCTGGGGCGTGTGCGTCTTGACGTGGATGTGCTCGGGAGGGACTTCGAGCACGAGGGCCACAGCGGCGAGCACCTCCTCGCGCTGCTGCTCCACGGTGCCTGCCTGGAGGGCCCGGCGGCGAGGGTACTCCACCAGGTGCACCCGCTCTCCGTACAGATCCACCGCGTAGGGGTACTCGGGGATGTCACGGTCATAGACGCGGAAGCAGGTGAGGCCGTGCGAGTGCGCCCACTTCCGGAAGTGCCGGGCGTTCTTGCGCAGCCGGTTCTCGAACATACCTGTTGGATTCTGAGGTGTGTGCTTACCCTGTGGAGTAGCCATGCCCAAGCGACCCTCTTCCCTGGAAACCGCTGCCCCCCTCATCCCCGAGTCCCCCACGTTGGACAAGCTCCGAGAAGCCGCCGCGGGCTGCCGGGCGTGTCCCCTGTGGAAGACGGGCACGCAGACTGTCTTCGGCGAACAGGAGGGCCGGCCGCGTCCGGGGCCTCGGGTGATGTTCGTGGGCGAGCAGCCGGGCGACCAGGAGGACAAGGCGGGCAAGCCCTTCGTGGGCCCGTCCGGACGGCTGCTCAACGAGGCGCTGGAGGTGGTCGGCATCGACCGCCGGCAGGTGTACGTCACCAACACGGTGAAGCACTTCAAGTGGGAGGAGACGCAGGGCAAGAAGCGCATCCACGCCAAGCCGAGCTACGGCGAGATTCGCGCCTGCAAGCCCTGGCTCGAGGCGGAGATCCGCGTGTTCCGGCCGGACGTCATCGTCTGCCTCGGAGCCACGGCGGCGCAGGCGCTGCTCGGCAAGGACTTCCGGGTGACGAAGCAGCGCGGGCGGCCGCTGCACTCCGAATACGCCCCCGTGGTGGTGGCCACGGTGCACCCGTCATCCATCCTCCGAGCTCCGAAGGAAGAGGATCGCAAGGCCGCGCTCCGGGCCTTCATCGAGGATCTGCGGGTGGTGGCGGAGGTTCTCAACGGGCTGAGGGCAGGGGAGGGGGCCTCGGCCCACCTGTGACGGTGTAGGCAGGAGCCAACTGCACCTCCCCGAGGCGGAACGAGTGTGGTAGGCCCCGGGCCATGCGCTTCGACACGCTCGCCATTCACGCCGGCCAGGAGCCGGATCCCACCACCGGCGCCATCATGACGCCGGTCTATATGACGTCCACCTACGTCCAGGCCGGCCCTGGGGAGCACAAGGGCTACGAGTACAGCCGCACCCAGAACCCCACGCGCAACGCGCTCCAGGACTGTCTGGCCTCGCTCGAGGGCGCCAAGTTCGGCGCGGCGTTCGCCTCGGGCCTGGCCGCCACCGACTGCCTGATGCACATGCTGGACGCGGGCGACCACATCGTCGTCTCGGATGACGTGTACGGCGGCACCTTCCGCATCTTCGACAAGGTCTTCAAGCGCCACGGCCTCTCGTTCTCCTTCGTGGACCTGTCCAAGCCGGAGAACTTCGAGGCGGCCATCACCCCGAAGACCAAGATGGTCTGGGTGGAGAGCCCCACCAACCCGATGCTCAAGCTGATCGATCTGGCGCGCATCGCCGAGGTCGCCAAGAAGCGGAACATCCTTTCGGTGGCGGACAACACCTTCATGACGCCGTACTTCCAGCGCCCGCTGGATCTGGGGTTCGACGTCGTCACTCACTCCACGACGAAGTACCTCAACGGACACAGCGATGTGATTGGCGGGTTCTCGGGCACCAGCCGCCAGGAGATCGCCGAGAAGATGTACTTCCTGCAGAACGCGGTGGGCGGAGTGCCGGGGCCGCTGGACAGCTTCCTGGTGCTGCGCGGCCTGAAGACGCTGCACGTGCGCATGGAGCGCCACGCGCAGAACGCGATGAAGGTGGCCCAGTACCTCGCCTCGCACCCGAAGGTGCAGAAGGTCACCTACCCGGGCCTGGAGTCGCACCCGCAGCACGCCCTGGCGCGCAAGCAGATGAAGGGCTTCGGCGGCATGCTGACGTTCGACATCAAGGGCGGGCTGGAGACGGCGCGCACCTTCCTCAAGACGGTGAAGGTGTTCGCCTGCGCCGAGTCGCTCGGCGGGGTGGAGTCCCTCATCGAGCACCCGGCCATCATGACGCATGCCTCCATTCCCAAGGAGACGCGCGAGAAGCTCGGCATCGCCGATGGCTTCATCCGCCTCTCGGTGGGCATCGAGGACGCGCAGGACCTCATCGACGATCTGGCACAGGCGCTCGACGTGGCGAAGTAGCCCGCGTCACGGGTTCCTGGGCAGGAGTGATGTGGCCCTCCTGCCCAGCGCCCACGCCTTCCCTGTCCCGCGCGCTCAGCCCTTCTTCGGCGTCTTGCGCGCGGTGACCTTCTTGGCCACGCGTTTCACGGACGTCTTCGCCGCCGCGGCTACGCGGCTCAGGAGCTTTCCGCCACGCGCGGGGGTCTTGGCCTTGGCGCTCGCTCGGCCCGCAGGCGCCGCCTTCTTGGCCTTGGCGCGAGTGGCTCGGGCAGGGGCCTCAGTCTGGGCGGCTTTGCGCTTCTCGGCCCGCGCCCGGAGGCGGGTCACCGTCTCGGCATTCTTCCGGCCATAGTGCAGGCCCTCCTGGGACTCCACCAGAGGGGCCATGTCCCCCTTGTGGGAAGTGGCGGCCTTGAGCGAGTCCGGCGGGGTGGCACGCTCCCGCGGTTCGCGCTTCGGAACCTGAAAGTGATCGTAGCTGTATCCGCGCGGCATGATTCCTCCTGTGCCTCAAAGCTAAGGAGCAGCCAGCGCGGTGGGGATGCTCCTCCGTACGGCTGGAGGGCAAGGTGGCGGCCTTCGCCTATTCCGGGATCGAGTTCCCGGGGCGAGGGGCGGTGCGCACCTTGCTTCCCATGAACCCCGTCAAGCTCTACACGAAGCCCACGTGTCCCTACTGCGTCCGGGCCAAGCAGCTGCTCGACAGCAAGGGTGTGCGCTATGAAGAGATCGTCATCGAGGGTGACGCCGCCAGGCGCAGCGAGATGATCGCCGCCGCCCACGGGAGGACCACGGTGCCGCAGATCTTCATCGCAGGTCGGCACGTGGGCGGGTGCGACGATCTGTACGCGCTCGAGGACTCTGGCCAGCTTGACGGCATGCTGGGGCTCGGAGTGCAGCCAGGGGTGTGAGTTCTTGTGGGCACGAAGATCCTGAAGGTTCAGCATCGGGGGGCCGTTGTTGAAGGCTCCAGCAGCAGGGGTCCATTGCTGACGGCGTCAGCACCGGTGGGGTCCCCTGGCAAAGTGTACAATGCTGCACCATGCTTGAAGGGAAGTGGTTCCGGCACTCTCTCTGCTGGGTGTTGGTCGCTTGGGGGTGCTCATCTCCCAGGCCCATTGATCCGGATATTGTGCGGCCAAGCGCTGGAGAACCGCCCTTGGCAGCACTTCCTGGACCGATGCTCGGATCGTTCGACTCCTTCGAGGACGCGCTACTCGCGTCCTGCCGAAAAATCATCCAGAAGCCGAATGCAACCGCTGGCCGCAAAGATCATCAGGATTTCTGGACCCGGTGGCGAGTCTCAACCGAATATTGCGCCTGGATATATTATACTCCGGACGACAAATACGAGGTCAGCAGACTCACAGACCAGTCGGAAATAGATCCTGCGGATAGAAGCAGGACTTGTCTCCTCCCTTCGCGTGTCGAGGATCGGCGCTACCCGCCTGACAGCATCAAATACATCTGCTCTCTGCATAACCATCTTTTTGATGACGCCCTTTCCCGCAGGGATATTGGATTCATTGTCTCGCAGGGACTGAGGCATGGCTTTGAAAGCACGACTGCGGATGGGGTGCGCGCACTTTCTATCGTCGCGTTCTTCTCGAATAATGTCGAAGTCCCCACGTGTGATGGCTTTCATCAGTATGTTCCGGCCTCCGGCAAGCTGTTCAAGTATACCAATAAAGAAGGCAAGTGGAGTTGCGAGCAGACGGGTATCGTCACGTGGGAGGATGAGACGAACTTTTCAATCGAAAAGGAAAGTCTTCCCTGTCCTGGCCAGGGTGTACCATGAGAAATCTGTCCCTCTTGGTTATCATCGTTCTCTCGAGTTGTATGCGGAACCCCAGCGTCCCACCCTCCCGGGATGAGGATACATCCATCGCGTTCCCAGAGTTCTACGATCGCTTCGCGGTCGTGGTTGGCAAAGAGCAAGGCCAACCGTATGAACTTGATGGGGTAACGCTTCGGGCCATCGCGATTGCCGCCAATGACTTCATACCCCCAGGCACCAAAGAGCGGCCCTGTTGGCAAAGGCAAGAAGCTCACCGCTATCGGGTCATTCGCCGGGGCGACATCATCTTTGTTGATATCAGTTGGGATCCCAGGTATTGCCAGGTCAACTTCGGGATACTGGATGGCGGAGTGAGATACGCAATCAGTACCGACGGCCGTATCCTCCGGCGGCTATTTGATGGCGAACCCGAGGGACCGGTTGGTCCAGAGTCCCCCGACGCCGGTGACCAGCAATTCAAAGGCACTCCGGTCCCCCTCTCCTCTCTGGGAAGTATTTACGGCGAACCAGTGCCGAACGCCTTGCCTCCGGGGTGGTTGGACGGCGGGGTTGGTCCTGCGGGCCCGGTGTCTCGACCTCCGCAGGCTTTGGTACCTGATGGAGGCTCTCCTCCAGATGATGCCGGTCTTTGACAGCACCGTGCCAGTCGACGCAGACCTGGAGGGCTAATCGGCATGCTCGATGATGGGGTGACGTACGCCATCGGCGTGGACGGGCGGATCCTCAGGCGAGCACTTGATGGGAGTGGACGCTAGAAACACCGAGGGCCTCCCGCTCCCCGGTTTCCGGGCAGCCTGGAGGCCCTCCGTGCTTCCGTGACGGTCGTGACTCCCAGGCCCCCGTGCGGTACCCGCGAAGGGGCAACCTATGCCGTCTCTAGTGCGGAACCCCACCTATGGGGTAGAGTGCTCCTGGCGAGCGTGCTCGCTTTGCCCTCGGAGCCTCCCCGTGTCTCACCTCTCGTCCATAGACCCGCGCGCCTTTGTCCCCGGCTCGTTGGTGGGCCCTTGGCGCATCATCGAACTCCATGATTTCGGCTCCTTCGGCGCCATCTACCGAGTCGAGCGCGCCGAGCATCCAGAAGCCGGCCCCTTCGCGCTCAAGATCGCCTTGTACCCCGAGGATCCGCGCTTCTCACGAGAAGTGGAGCTACTCCAGCGTGGGGTGCATCCCTCCATTCCACGCTTCGAGGACCGGGGCGGGTGGACCGGACCTGATGGGCGAGTCTTCCCCTATGTCGTCATGGAGTGGGTGCAGGGCCGGCTCTTGTACGAGTGGACGCGCGTGCACAAGCCCACCTCGCGCGAGGTGCTGCGGGTGCTGGCGCAGCTGGCCTCGGCGCTCGCACTCGTGCATGCGGACGGGGGAGTTCATCGGGACGTGAAGGGAGACAACATCCTGGTGACTGCCGGGGGCCGCGCCGTGTTGCTGGACTGGGGAGGTGGCACCTACGCAGGTGCCAAGGCCCTGACGGACACGCTGCTGCCTCCAGGAACCTCGATCTACCGGGCCCCCGAGGCGGTGCGCTGGGCCTGGGCTCACCGGAGGGCCAAGGGAGAGTCCTACCAGGCCAACCCATCTGATGACGTGTATGCGCTCGGGGTGACGGCGTATCGCGTGTGCACGGGTACCTATCCGCCCGCACCCGACGAGAGCAGTGAGCCCCAGCGGCGGCTCCTTGCGCCGCGAGAGCTTGCCACCGTGAGCGTGGGACTGGAGCGCCTGCTGTTGGCGTGTCTCTCCGAGGATCCGAGCGCCCGCCCCACCTCCGCGGCGTTGGCCGTCAGCCTGTCTGCCGCTGCCGGGGAAAAGGAGGCCTCGAACCCGATTGCCCCCACGTCCGCCGCAGCCAGCACCGACGAGACTTCCCACCCAGGGCCTCGGCGCCGGTTCGCGGTGCCTGTATGGCTCTCGGTGAGTGCGGCGGCTGTGGCGGGAGGCCTGCTGGCAATGGCCTTATCAGCACTCCAGCGCCCTGGGCCTCGCTCACCGGCGGCTCCAGAGCGTTCTCCCGACCTCGCCGAGCACGTGCACAAGACGCCCGCTCACGAGGCGCCAGATGGTGGTGTAGGGGACGAAGTCCTGACCTCCGCTGTGAACGTGCCGCGCGCGGGAGTACCAGCCTCCGCGATGGGGCTCCCCATGCCGAAGACGCCCCGTCCTGGCCAGCGCAAGCCACCCTGCGAACGCGGAGAGACGGCCATCAACGGGGCCTGCTGGGTCGCAGTGGATAAGGAGAAGCCCCCCTGCGGCCCGAAGATGTTTGACTACGAGGACCACTGCTACTTCGCCTCATACGACGCTCCCCGCCAGCCCTCCTCGGAGGAACAGCGGTGAACCTCCGTTCCTGACGCGGCGCTCAGGCGCCCATGCGGTGCATGTAGTCGATCAGATCGATCTTCGTGACGATGCCGACGATCTTCTCGCCCTCCTTCACCACCGCCACGTTGTCCTGCGCGAAGATCTCCCGCAGCCGGTTGATGCTCGTGTCCGGAGACACCGCGCCCTGCATCGGCGCGACGATGCTGTCGATCGCGTCGTTGAACCTCGCCTTGTTGGCCACCAGGGCGTTGAGCAAGTCGTACTCGTGCACCATGCCCACCGCGCGGCCCTCGCCGTTGAGCACCGGCATCTGGCTGATGCCGTGCTTGCGCATCAGCTCCACCACCTGATCCACCTTGTCGCCCTTGCGCACCGTGAGCACCTCGCGCCGCTTCTCCCCGAGGATGTCGCGCACCGTGCCCGCGCCCTTCTCCTCCAGGAAGCCGTTGTCGCGCATCCACTCGTCCGAGTGGAACTTGCTGATGTAGGCCATGCCCGAGTCCGGCAGCACCACGACGATCGTCTTCCCCTTGCCGACCTCCTTGGCCAGCTGCACCGCCACGTGCACCGCCGCGCCCGCCGAGCCGCCGACGAAGATGCCCTCCTCGCGCGCCAGCCGCCTCGCCGCGATGAAGGACTGCCGGTCATCCACCTGCCGCACCTCGTCCACCACCTTGAAGTCCATGGCGCCGCACAGCATGTCCTCGCCGATGCCTTCCACTTTGTACACGTGCGGGGTGGTCAGCTTGCCCGTCTTGAAGTAGCCCTCGTACACCGAGCCCTCTGGATCCACGCCCACGTTCTTCAGCCCGGGGATCTTCTCCTTCAGGTACTTGCCCGCGCCGCTCATCGTGCCGCCGGTGCCCAGGCCCGACACGAAGTAGTCGAACTTGCCCTCGGTCTGCTCGTAGAGCTCCGGGCCCGTCAGCTTGTAGTGCGCCTCGATGTTGTCCGGGTTGTGGTACTGGTTGAGCATGAACGAGCCCGGCGTCTCGCGGTGGATGCGCTTGGCCGTCTCGTAGTAGCTGCGCGGATCCTCGGCCGGCACGTTCGTCGGCGTCACCACGACTTGAGCGCCCAGCGCCTTCAGCCGGTTGATCTTCTCCAGCGACATCTTGTCCGGCATGGTGAAGATGCACTTGTAGCCCTTCACCGCCGCCGCCAGCGCCACGCCCATGCCCGTGTTGCCGGAGGTGTTCTCGACAATCGTCCCGCCGGGCTTGAGCTTCCCCTCCCGCTCGGCCTTCTCGAGGATGTAGAGCGCCATGCGGTCCTTGATGGACGCGCCCGGGTTCATGAACTCGCACTTGACCAGCACCGTGGCGTCGTTCGGCCCCACCATCTTGTTGAGCTTCACCAGGGGGGTGTGGCCAATGGCCGTGAGGATGTTCTCGTGGATGTCCATCGTGGTTTCTCTGGGAGAGGGGTCTGCTCTGCGCGCGGCCCTTATATGCTGTGGCTCCGAGCGGAGTCGACACCGACGCCAGTGGCTCGGGCCGTCCCTGGAAAACACCTCGCCGGCACAGGGCCTTCCGGCAGCCTCAGCCTCCTGGCGCTGCCGCGCCCCGTCATGCGGGAGCCCGTCGCGTAGGCGACAGCCTGGGTGCTCGCCAGACGGGCCTGCATCTCCTCCTTTGACCCACCTCCCCCCGGCCCCCATACTGGGTGTCCGTTCCAAACCTTTGGAGACCCGTCCCGATGGAACTCGAGGCCGCCCTGCGCGAGCAGGTGGGGAAGGCCATTGGCCGCCCCGTTCCTAACGCCCCCATCAAGAAGCTGAAGGGGGATGCGAGCAATCGCTCCTACTACCGCGTCGGCACGCCCCCGGAGAGCTGGGTGGTGATGGTGATGCCGCTGGATGCGACGAAGAAGAGCGAGGAGGCCACCAAGGGCGAGCCGCCCAAGGAACTGCCCTTCGTCAACGTCCACCGCTACCTGGAGAAGCTCAACGTCCGGGTGCCGCGCATCCTGCGCTACGACGAGCCGGCGGGGATGATGGTGCTCGAGGATCTCACGGACCAGACCTTCGAGGCGGCGCTGGAGGGCGGCAAGCACCGGCACGCGCTCTACAGCCGGGCGGTGGAGCTGCTGGCGCGCCTGCGCGTGGAGGCCGAGCGCAAGCCGGATGCCGAGTGCCTGGCCTTCACCCGCGCCTTCGACGA
Source organism: Hyalangium sp. (assembly GCF_045802625.1). NCBI lineage: Bacteria > Pseudomonadati > Myxococcota > Myxococcia > Myxococcales > Archangiaceae > Hyalangium > Hyalangium sp. Next base: position 213,362 of record NZ_JBJMQP010000108.1, read on the forward strand.
GGACCTGTACGACTGGGAGCTTCACCACTTCCGCGAGTGGGGCCTGGAGGCCTGGAGCGGCAAGAAGCCCACGGACGCCGAGCGCGCCGAGCTGGACCGCACCTTCCGGGAGATTGCGCGCACGCTGGCGGCCGCCCCGCGCGGCTTCACGCACCGCGACTACCAGAGCCGCAACATCATGGTGAAGGACGGCGAGCTGGTGGTGATCGACTTCCAGGACGCGCTCCAGGGGCCGCGGCAGTATGACTTGGTGGCGCTGCTGCGCGACAGCTACGTGGAGCTGGACCGGGACTTCGTGGACACGATGCTGGACCGCTACATCGACGCCTTCGCGGACGCGGGCGGCGGGAAGATCGAGCGCGGTCCGTTCAAGGACTTCTTCGACTTGCTCACCATCCAGCGCAAGCTCAAGGACGCGGGGCGCTTCGAGTTCATCAACCGGGTGAAGGGCAACCCGGGCTTCCTGGTCTCCATCCCCGCCTCGCTGCGCTACGTGAAGGCCGCGTTCGCGCGGCGCCCGGAGCTGCGCAAGCTGCAGGAGCTGATCAGCCGCTACGTCCCCGAACTCTCCGCGTGAAGGGCTCTGTATGAAGGCGATGATCCTCTGCGCGGGCCTGGGCACGCGCCTGCGGCCGCTGACCGAGCGCTGGCCCAAGCCGGCGCTGCCGTTCCTCGGCCAGCCGCTGCTGCGCTACCACCTGGCGGTGCTCAAGGCCGCGGGGGTCTCCGCGGTGGGCATCAACACGCACCACCTGCCAGAGGTCATGACCGACACGGCCCGCGCCGAGTGTGAGCGCGCCCGGCTCCCGCTGCACGTGGTGCATGAGCCCGTCATCCAGGGCACGGGCGGCGGCATCCGAGGCCTGCGGGACTTCCTCTCGGATGACGACTTCATCGTCTTCAATGGGGACATTCTCTTTCCGGTGGATCTGCGCCCGGTGGTGGCGGCGCACAAGAGCTCGGGCGCGGCGGCCACGATGGTGCTGATGCCCATGCCCGCGGATGAGAAGTACGCCGCCGTGGAGATGGATCCCCAGCGGCAGGTGCGCAGGATCGCCGGGCATGGGCCGGGCGGCGCCGCGCTGAGCCCGTGGCACTTCACGGGCGTGCACGTGATCTCTCCGCGCGTCTTCGACTTCATGGCTCCCTCGGGCCCCGAGGACATCAACCGCGACATCTACGTGCGGGTGATGGAGGCAGGGCTGGCGGTGCGCGGCGAGGTGGTGCAGGCGTACTGGTCGGATCTGGGCACGCCCTCGCGCTACCTGTCCACGGTGCGGGACGTGCTGTTTGGCCACGTGTCCTTGGAGGGGTTGGGCAAGGCGTCTCCGTTCTTCTCGGCGCCTCGGGGGACGGGGAACTGGTGGGCCCACGCGAGCGCGCACCTGGGCGCCGCGAAGGTGGCGGGCCCTGCGTACTTCGGAGCCGGGAGCGTGCTGGACGATGGCGCGCGCATTGGCTCGGCCGTGGCGGTGGGCCCGAGGGCTCGCGTGGGAGATGGAGCGCGGCTCAACCGCGTGGCTGTCTTCGAGGACACCGAGATCGCGCCGGGCGAGGAGCTGGTCGAGGTCCTCGCCTGGGGCGCCCACCGGGTGCCCGCGCCGATCGCGCCTTGAGTCCGACGCGTGGAGCCCGTTCCTTCGCGGCCGCCTTCTTCTCGCGCAGGAGCTGGGAGGCTGGCGGGGCCAGGCCCCCCCCCTCGGCTCACGTGCGCTCGGCGCGCTAGACTGTCCCTGCCATGCACCCCGCGCGCTCGAACACCCCAGAGGGCTCAGAGCCCCTGGCGCCCGCCGCCACCGCTCTGGTTCCCGCGGAGCAGGACGCCGTCCACGAGCCACCGTGGCTCACCGAGGCATTGGAGCCGGTGCTGAGGTTTCTCAGGACGGCGTGGGCCTTCACTCGCGGTCCAGCGCGTTTCTGCGGGGACTGGATGTCCGGCCGGCAGGAGGCGATGAACCCTGTCACCTTCATCGGTACAGCGACGGCCCTCGTTGTCTTCGCCATGCGCGCGGTGGGGGACACAACCGGGCGCCACATGGCGCCGACCTTCTTCTCACAGCTCTTCCTGGCGCTGGCTCCACAGCTCTACTACGCCCAGTTCGGGCTGGTGGCGCATGCGGTGCTCCGGCTGCTCGGGAGCCGCCGCCGCTGGACCAGCTCGGTGGGAGTGGCGCTCTTCGCCGGGGGAATCTTCCCCACGATTGCCACGCTGCTCTCGCTGGGCGTGGTGCTCGGCGTGTACTGGTTCCACGGGCTCCCGGAGGATGTCTCTCCGTTCCAAGCGGTTCCGGCCTGGGCCCGGATCATCCTGGGCGTGCTCATCAGCGGCGCTTTCTCCGCCTTCTTCTTCACGCTCGCTCGGGGCCTCGGCGCCGTGCATGAGGTGAGCCGGGCCCGGCGGGTCATCGCGTTGATGGCGGCAGTGCTCGTCACCGGCCTCATCGCCCGGGTGGCGCCGCTGCCCACCATGCAGCTCGTGGTGGGCCTGCGGTGGTCAGGGCCGGTGCCGCTGCCCAGCTTCGATCTGCGGTTCTGACCGCGGGGAGGGCAGACGCTCAGCTATGGTGGTAGCGGGCGAGCACGCAGGTGACGTTGTCGTTGCCGCCCGCGGCGTTGGCCAGATCGATGAGCTGGCTGCACGCCTTCTCCAGCTCGGAGGTGCGGGTGAGCACGTCCTGGATCTGCGGATCGGTCACCATGCCGGACAGGCCGTCCGAGCACAGCAGGAAGATGTCGCCTTCCTTGGGCTCGATGCGCGAGACGTCCACCACCACCGACTCCTTCATCCCCAGCGCGCGGACGATCACGTTCTTGTGGGGGAAGTTCTCGATCTCCTCGGGCGTGAGCTTCTTCGCCTTGAGGTAGTCGTTGAGCAGCGAGTGGTCCTCGGTGACTTGCTTGAGCACGCCCTCGCGGAAGAAGTAGACGCGGCTGTCGCCCACGTGCCCCACATAGGCCGTGGAGTTGGCGAAGTGCACCGTGACGATCGTGGTGCCCATACCCTTGTACTTGGAGTCGCCGCTGGCCCGCTCGAAGATCTTCGAGTTCGCCAGCTTGATGCCGGTGGCCAGCCGGTTCTCGTCGTAGTTGCGCGTCTTGTCCATCTTGAACGGCCAGGTGGCGTCCGCGTCCCGCGAGGTCATCCGGAAGAACTCGCCCAGCTCTTCCACGGCGATCTTCGAGGCGATCTCTCCAGAGGAGTGGCCGCCCATGCCGTCGGCGACGCAACAGAGGTTCTCCTCGGGCAACACGAGATAGTTGTCCTCGTTGTGGTTGCGCTTCATCCCGACGTGGGTGATGCCTGCTACCTCGATGCGCATGCTGGGGAACTCGTGTGACGCGCCGGTGTGGACGTGGGCGCGTTGGAGACAGTTCGACAGGTTAACAAAGCGCCCCTGAGGGGGCAAAACCGATCATGCAGGGGTGGCGCCGCTTTACTTCGGGGACGGCCGCTGGCCGGCCGGGTCCGAGGGCTCGAAGCGCAGCCGGTCCCCCTCCTGGGTCTGGCTGCCCGCCAGCGTGCCCGCCGGCAGCTCCAGCACCGAGTGGGCCTTGAAGTACACGGAGCTGACTCGCCAGGGGGGCATGGCCGGGATCTGCTTGACGATGAGCCCGTCTGGATCCAGGAAGGCCACATCGATGGGGATGCGCATGAAGAAGGTGTGGATGGAGTTGCAGGGCAGGATGTGCATGCCCTCGCCGAACGCGAGCGAGCGCCGCCCCATCAGCCCCATGAAGCGGTCCACGAACGAGGCGGCCCGCTCGGCTTGGTCCGCCAGCAGCTTGCCCCGAGTGACATTGGTGACCTTCCAGCGCATGCCGAGCGTTCTACCCCATGCTTGAGCCTCTCGCGCGTCCGCTGCACCTGGTGCTGGTGTCGCCGCAGATCCCCCCCAACACGGGCAACGTGGCCCGGCTGTGCGCGGTGACGGGCAGCCGGCTGATCCTCGTGGAGCCGCTGGGGTTCTCCATTACCGACCGGGAGCTCAAGCGCGCCGGCCTGGACTACTGGGACAAGGTGTTCCTCAAGCTGTATCCCACCTATGCGGCGTACCTGGAGGACTACCCGGAGGCCCGGCGGTGGCTGTTCTCGGCGCGGGCCACTACATCCCTGTATGCCGCGCGGTTCGAGCCGGGGGATCATCTGGTGTTCGGCTCGGAGGTGACGGGGCTGCCGGCCGAGCTGATGGAGGGGGGCTCCGGGCAGCCGGTGACGATTCCGATGCTGCCGGAGCGGCGGAGCCTGAACCTGTCTACCTCGGTGGGGATTGCCACCTACGAAGCACTGCGTCAGGTGCAGCTGGGGGAGGCGGCCAGGCAGACACCCCCGGCAAGTTGAGGGCCCGAGCGGAGGGACTAGACTCGGGGCGGAATGCCGCCCTCGCTCGTCGCTGAAGCCCTGTACTCCGCCCACAAGTCTCGCGCCACCGGCCAGCTCACGCTGCATGCGGGCGGCAGGGAGTCGCGCCTGTTCCTCCAGGAAGGGAACCTGGTGGGCACGCAGCTCGGGTTCGGGTTCCAGAGCCCGGCGCAGGCGCTGCTCTTGGGCGGGCGGCTGAAGGTGGAGGCGCTGGATGCGCTCTGGGCCCGAGGCGGGGCGGGCCGGCCGGATGAGGATCTGCTCGAGGAGCTGGGGATGGAGGAGGGCGCGGTGGCGGAGCTGCAGGTGCTCGCCCACGTGCGGCGGCTGAGCCAGCTTGCCGAGCGCTCCGCCTTCGAGCCGGGAGCGGTGGAGGAGATGTTCCGGCCCATTGCTGGCGCTCGGGTGGTTCGCGCCGCGCTGGAGCCGGCGGTGGGGGCTGGGCGAGGGGCTCGCGTGTACCGCTGTGCGGATGTGGCTGCATGTGCGCCGTGGCTGTCGAGCGAGGAGGAGCGGACCTTTCTGGGGACGCTCGCGGCCTTCCGGCAGCCGGAGACGGTGACGCCCGCTCAGGAGGTGCTGCTGCATCTGCTGGAGCGGGAGGGGCTCGTCGAGTCCTTGAGTGTCGAGGAGTGGGAGGAGCGGGAGCGGGCACGGAGAGCGGAGGAAGCCCGGCTGGCGGAGGAGGCGCGCCGCGCGGAAGAGGCCCGGCTGGCGGAGGAGGCTCGGCTGGCCGAAGAGGCTCGCCGCGCAGAAGAGGCTCGGCTGGCGGAGGAAGCCCGGTTGGCGGAAGAGGCTCGGCTGGCGGAGGAGAGGCGCCTGGCGGAGGAAGCCCGGCTGGCAGAGGAGAGACGGCTGGCGGAAGAGGCTCGGCTGGCGGAAGAGCGGCGTCTGGCCGAGGAGGCGCGTCTCGCCGAGGAGCGTCGGCTGGCAGAAGAGGCTCGGCTGGCAGAAGAGGCTCGACTGGCCGAGGAGCGTCGGCTGGCAGAAGAGGCTCGACTCGCTGAAGAGGCTCGACTCGCTGAAGAGGCTCGGCTGGCGGAGGAAGCCCGTCGAGCCGAGGAAGCTCGCCTCGCCGAAGAGCGTCGTCTGGCGGAGGAGGCACGTCTCGCGGAGGAGGCGCGCGTTGCCGAAGAGGCACGACTGGCCGAAGAGCGTCGGCTAGCGGAAGAAGCGCGTCTTGCTGAAGAGGCTCGTCGCGCTGAAGAGGCCCGATTGGCGGAAGAAGCGCGCCTTGCTGAAGAGGCTCGCTTGGCAGAGGAGGCGCGCCGCGCGGAAGAGGTTCGGCTGGCGGAAGAGGCTCGTCGCGCGGAAGAGGCCCGACTGGCTGAGGAGGCGCGTCTCGCTGAAGAGGCTCGGCTGGCAGAAGAGGCTCGGCTGGCAGAAGAGGCTCGGCTGGCAGAAGAGGCTCGCCTCGCTGAAGAGAAGCGATTGGCAGAAGAGGCTGCACGCAAGGCTGAAGAGGCTCGGTTGGCCGAAGAGGCTGCACGCAAGGCCGAAGAGGCTGCACGCAAGGCAGAAGAGGCTGCACGCAAGGCCGAAGAGGCTCGGCTGGCTGAGGAGGCGCGTCTCGCTGAAGAGGCGCGGTTGGCCGAAGAGCGCCGTTTGGCGGAAGAAGCAGCTCGCAAGGCGGAAGAGGCGCGGTTGGCCGAGGAGGCTCGGCTCGCGGAGGAGCGTCGCTTGGCCGAAGAGGCGCGGTTGGCCGAGGAGGCCCGCCTCGCTGAAGAGGCCCGTCTCGCTGAAGAGGCTCGCCGAGCCGAAGAGCAGCGTCTGGCCGAAGAAGCGCGCCGCGCCGAAGAAGCCCGTCTTGAGAAAGAGCGGCGTCTAGCCGAGGAGGCTCGGCTGGCCGAGGATGCCCGTCGAGCTGAGGAAGCTCGTCGTCTTGAGGAAGAGCGGCGTCTGGCGGAGGAAGCACGTCTAGCCGAAGAGGCTCGCCTCGCTGAAGAGGCTCGCCTCGCCGAAGAGCGCCGTCTTGCGGAGGAAGAGGCAGCGCGCAAGGCAGAAGAGGTTCGGTTGGCTGAGGAGGCACAGCTCGCCGAGGAAGCACGTCAGGCCGAAGAGGCTCGGTTGGCCGAGGAAGCGCGTCTGGCTGAGGAGGCCCGCCTCGCGGAAGAGCGGCGTCTGGCGGAAGAGGCGCGCTTGGCCGGGGAAGCCCGCCGGGCGGAAGAGGCTCGCCGGGCTGAAGAGCAGCGTCTGGCGGAAGAGGCGCGCTTGGCCGAGGAGGCTCGTCGGGCTGAAGAAGCCCGTCTCGAGGAAGCGCGCCGTCTGGCTGAGGAGGCCCGTCTGGCTGAGGAGGCACGGCTCGCCGAGGAAGCACGTCAGGCCGAAGAGGCTCGGTTGGCTGAGGAAGCACGTCGTGCTGAAGAGGCGCGTCTCGCTGAAGAGGCGCGGTTGGCCGAAGAGCGCCGTTTGGCGGAAGAAGAGGCAGCCCGCAAGGCGGAAGAGGCGCGGTTGGCCGAGGAGGCTCGGCTCGCGGAGGAGCGTCGGCTGGCCGAAGAAGCCCGCTTGGCCGAAGAAGCCCGCTTGGCCGAAGAAGCCCGCTTGGCCGAAGAGGCCCGCCTCGCCGAGGAAGCGCGTCGAGCTGAGGAGGCTCGACTGGCCGAAGAGGCGCGGTTGGCTGAAGAGCGACGGCTGGCTGAGGAGGCCCGCCTCGCCGAGGAGGCGCGGTTGGCCGAAGAGGCTCGACTGGCCGAAGAGACGCGCTTGGCCGAAGACGCTCGACTGGCCGAAGAGGCTCGTCAGGAAGAGGCGCGCCGACTCGCGGAGGCTGCGCGGCTCGCGAAGGATCTGCATCAGGCCGCGGAGGCGGCTCGGCTGGAAGACGAGGCCCGACAGGCCGAGGAGGCACGTCAGGCCCAGCAGGCTCAACAGATGGAGGAGGACCGGCTCGAGCAGGAGCGGCAACGAGCCAAGCAGGCGCGGCTGCTGGAGAAGGCGCGCCGTGCCGCCGAAGAGGCTCGGCAGGCCGAGCAATCCCCAGAGCCCGCCGAGCCCCTCTCCCAGCCCGAACCCCTCCAAGACGAGGAGTCTCGCCGGGAGGAAGAGCGGCGCCGGGCCAAGGAAGCGCGGCTGGCGGAGAAGGCGCGTCGCATCGCCGAGGCGGCCCAGCTCACCGAGGAGCCCAGCCCCGCCGAGGCGCCGCCTCCGGAAGCTCGGCACATCGAAGAAGTCCCTCTGGACGATGCCGTCCTCCTGATGGAGGAGACGCGTCAGGCGGAGCTCCAGGCCGAGGAAGCCCGGCTCGCGGAGGATGCACGTCAGGCCGAAGAGGCGCGGCTGGCCGAGGAACTGCGCCAGGCCTCCGAGGCGCGTCAGGCCGCGGAAGCCGCGCACTGGCACGACGAGCCCCAGGCCGAGCAACCCGCCTCGCCCCCCAATCCCTTCGAGGATGAAGAGACCCGCCGAGCGGAGGAGCGCCGTCGAGCCAAGGAAGCCCGGCTTGCGGAGAAGGCTCGCCGCGCCGCGGAGACGGCTCCGCCAGCCGAAGAGGCGCTCGCGGAAGCTCCTCCGCTGACGCTCGATGATGGAGACTTCATCACCGTGGAGGCCGAGGCCCCCGCCACGTCCCCGGCGCCCATCGCCGAGTTCTCCTGGTCCGATGCCATCCCTCAGGCCGAGGCGCAGCCCCAGGACGCGCTGCTCCCGGAGAACAAGGATGCGCTGCTCCACGCGCGGCAGCAGGCGGAGGCCGCGCTCCAGCATGAGCTCGAAGAGGTGAAGCGCCGCTCGGTGGCGGCCCCTGTCGACTCCTGGCTCGTCGAGGAACCCACTCCGGCTCCCAAGCCCTCCACCGAGGCTGCCGCAGGGCCCGCACCGCGGGTCGATCTGGAGCAGGACATCTGGAGCGACCTCGTTCCCCTCAAGGATGCTCCGGGCGCGGTGGCTCCAACGCCTGTGCCGCCCACGCCGGTGGCTCCGAGCTTGGCCGCCGCTCCGCCTCTCGCGCCCACGCCAGCGCCCCTCCCGCCAGCACCTGCCGCCCTCGCCCAGCCCGAGCCCCCGCCTGCGCCCAGCCCGGGGCAGGACACCCGCTCGTCCGGCGAAGAGGATCTCTGGCGCATTGTCACCTTCGATCAGGCGGAGGCTCCCTCGAACCTCTCCGAGTCCTTCGAGGCCGCGCTGAACAAGGTGGAGTCCCAGCTGGAGTCGCTCGTCCAGCCGGAGGCCTCCCAGGCGAGAGGCAATGAGGGAGCGCCTCCAGCGGTGGCTCAGCCCCCAGCGGCCCCCGCGCCGGTGTCCACCCCAAGCGCTTTCCCACCGGCCCCTGGTGACAAGGCCGCGACAACTGGCCAGACTGCACTGAACACCTCATCCGGTAGTGCCCTGGACGACGAACTCGATGGGCTGGATGATTGGGACTTTGACGAGGACGACGTGGCGGGAGATCCCTCCAACCCTGACGAAGCGTCTCGGCAGCGGCGCCAGCGCCTGCTCCGCCGCGCCATGGAGAACATGGGCGCCCTGGGGGCCCGGCCCGATGCTCCGGTCGGCTCGGTCCCGGTGAGCGCTCCTTCAGCGTCCGAGGCGGCTCCTGCCGCGGCTCCCACGCCCGCGGCGGAGGACTCGGGGCTGGTGCAGCAGATCGAGCAGCGTTACGCCGAGCTGCAGAACAAGCGCGATCACTTCGCCATCCTCGCCATCACCCCGGAGACGCCCAAGGATCAGGTGAAGGCGTCGTTCCTCAGTCTGGCCAAGGTCTTCCACCCGGATCGCCTGCCGCCCTCGCTGCCGCACCTGGCGCCCAAGATGACCTCCGTCTTCGAGGCCATCCGCGAGGCGTACGAAATCCTCTACGACGACGCCAAGCGCGCCGCGTACCTGGAGGGCCTCAAGAAGGCGGCAGCTCCCAAGCCTTCGGCGGCCCCCTCGGCGCCGGGCATGAGCCCCACGGGCCGAGGCATGGCGGCCAGCAACCCGGGAGACCTCTTCAAGATGGGCGAGGTCTTCTTCCGCAAGCGTGACTTCGCGGTGGCCGCGGATCACTTCGAGCGCGCCCACGCGCTGGAGCCCAAGCCGCTCTACCTGGCCGCGCTGGGCTGGACGATCTACATGGATCCCCAGCGCAAGGCGGAGGTGGCTCGGGCCAAGCAGCTGATGGCCGAGGCCCTCCAGGGCGACCCCAACTGCGACCGGGCGCACTACCAGCTCGGGGTCATCGCCCGGGTGGAGGGAGACGCGGACCGGGCCGAGCGCCACTTCCGCGAGGCCGTGCGCGCCAACCCCAAGCACCTGGAAGCCAACCAGGAGCTGCGCCTCATCGAGATGCGGAAGAAGAACTCCCCTGCGTCCAAGAAGGGTTTCTTCCGCTGAACACCCACCAGCCAGGCATCCGTTCCCCTGCCCAGCGGGCGGGGGGAGGGGCGGGCCAAACCATTGACATGCCTGGAGAAGGGGCATGATCATCGCGCGACTCCTCGGCGTCTGGCTCCCCGCGAGCCGTCCGTAGAGAAAGGCAACCGAACGTGGCCAAGCAGCACCTGCTCCTGGTCGATGGGGACGCGAAGAGCCTTCGCGTGATGGAGGTCAGCCTCAAGAAGGCGGGCTTCTCCGTAACCACAGCCATTCACGGCAAGGACGCGCTCGAGAAGGTCCAGATCAGTCCGCCGGATCTCGTGTTGGCCGACACGAAGATGCCGGAGATGGATGGCTTCGAGCTGTGCAAGTCGCTCAAGTCGGACGAGCGCTTCAAGCACATCCCCTTCGTCTTTCTCACCAACCAGAAGTCGGTCGAGTTCAAGGTGCGCGGCCTGGAGCTCGGCGGTGACGACTACCTGACCAAGCCGATCTACATCAAAGAGATCGTCACCCGCGTGAAGATGATCCTCCAGAAGGCGGAGAAGGAGAGGATCGAGAAGCGCGAGACGACCAAGGGCGGCTTTGGCGGCAGCCTGGCCGACATGGGCGTGGTGGACCTGGTCCAGACGTTCGAGATCGGCCGCAAGACGGGCACCATCAACATCCAGGGCGACCGGGTCGGCGCCATCTACTTCAAGGAGGGCCGCGTCATCGACGCGGAGCTGGGGCGCCTCAAGGGTGAGAACGCGTTCTACCGGATGCTGAACACCTTCGAGGGCCAGTTCGAGGTGCAGTTCACCCCGCTGGATCGGCCCGAGCGCATCGAGGTCTCCACCCAGGGCCTGCTGATGGAGGGCATGCGCCGGCTGGACGAGTGGGGCCGCATGCTGGAGCAGCTGCCGCCGCTCGAGACGGTGTTCGAGATCGACTACCACCAGCTGGCCGAGCGCCTGTCGGAGATCCCCGACGAGGTGAACGGGCTGCTGCGCCTGTTCGACGGCAAGCGCACCCTGAGCCGCGTGGTGGAGGACTCGGACTTCGAGGATCTGGCCGCGCTGGGCATCATCAGCAAGCTGTACTTCGAGGGGCTGATCCGCGAGCTGGGCAACGTGCCGCAGGAGCCCATCCAGAGCGGCAAGCCCGGCATCGAGGAGTGGCTCAACGCGGCGGCTCCGCCGGTCCCGCCGATGCCGCCGCCCGAGCCTGCCGCCGAGCCGGTGGTGGATCCCGCCGTGGCCACGGCCGCTGTGCCTCCGCCTCCGCCCATCTCGGCGGTCGCGCCGCCGCCTCCTCCGCCTGCCGCCGTGCAGGCCGCGACGCCTGCTCCGGTCCCCAGGCCCAGGCCCGCGGTGATCGCCGCCGATGAGCCCACGCCGACTTCTCCTGGCAGCGCTCCGCCGCCGGCCGCGGCGCAGCCGGCCAATGTCGTCGTCTTCCAGCCGCGGCCCAAGCGCTCCCAGAACGCTTACAGCGCCCACAACGCGCCCACGGTGGAGCTGCCCACCGTTCAGCCGTCCCCGCCTCCGGAGGAGAGCTCGCAGTTCCTCGTGGAGCCTCCGCCCGAGCACCGCGCGCAGGAGCACGCGCGGCGCAGCCTGCTGCTGGACTGGAGCCGCGTGGACACGGACGGCCTGGGCTCGGCGAGCACCTGGGCACCGATTCCCTCGTGGTCTCAGAACCGGGCCTCTGGCGCGCCGAGTGCCGCGCCGCAGCCGAACGGGGTGACGCCGCCTTCCGAGCCGCCTCCCGCCGCCCCCAAGGCCGAAGCGGACGCGGCGGCCCAGGAGCCGGGTGCGCCCGGGAAGCCTCCCATCTTCGGTGGGGCCGCCGTCGGGCCGAACCTCTTCCCGCCGGTGCCTCCGCCCACGCCTGCGCCTCCGTCTTCCGAGGTGACGCTGGTGTCCGGGCCCGCGGCAGTGGCCGCGCCAGCCGCCGTGGAGAAGAGCGAGCCGGAGACTCCCGCGCAGCTCGCGCTGCCTCCGTACCCGGGCCATGGGGCTCCGGAGCCCGCGGCCAAGCCCGCGGCCAAGCCCGCGCCGGTGGCACCCGCGCCCAAGCCGGCCCAGCGTGAGGACCCGCCGCTGCCCACGCTGGACTTCAAGACCACGCCGGCGCCCACTCCCACGCCCCCGAAGCCGGCGGCGTCGCCACAGCCCAAGAACACCGAGGCCCCCAAGAAGAACGGGGCAACGGGGAATGCGACGCCGGCCCCGCCGGAGAAGCCCAAGCGGACGGGCCTCTTCATTGGCGTGGGCATCGTGGCGCTCATCGCCGTGGCCGCCGTGGTGATCAGGACGCGGGGTTCGGGCTCCTCCGGGACGACGACGAAGCCTCCGGAGCAGACCCAGCCGCAGGCGACGAAGCCGCCGGACGTGCCCACGCCGAAGCCTCCCGACCCGGTCGTGACGCCCACTCCCACGCCCAATCCGACGCCGACCGCGCAGGATCCGGGGACGAAGGCCTCGCCTCCGCCGGATCCGGGCAAGCCCTCGGAGACGGCGAAGCCGCCGGAGACGCCTCAGCCCACGGTGGCCGAGACGCCCAAGACGCCCGAGCCCGATGACACGGCGGATACCGCCGACACGACGCCTCCCGACAGCGACAAGCCGGTGGATCCGGAGGTCGAGTACGCCAGCTCCATCAAGCAGGCGAGGTCGGCCATTGTCTCGTCGCGCTACAAGGTCGCCGCGACGAACTATCGCAAGGCCCTGAAGGCCAAGCCGGGCTCGAGCGAGGCCAAGGAGGGGCTCGGCTTCTCGTTGGTGATGGGCAGCACGAGCAACTCCGCCATGCGCGAGGCGGCGCGGCTGCTTCAGGAAGTGGTCAAGGACAAGGACGCCAACCCCCGGGCCTGGTTTGCGCTGGGCATGGCGCTTCAGGTGAGCCAACAGAATAACCAGGCGGTCTCGGCTTATAAGAAGTACCTTGCCATGGAGCCCTCCGGGAAGTTCTCCAACGACGTGCGCCTCGCGTTGAAGCAGTTGGGCAGCAATTAGAGGCGGGGGCTCGGGCCATCGCTGGCCTGGAAGGTCACTGCCTTGCTCGTACTCGGACTGGAAACCAGCTGTGATGAGACCGCCGCCGCCCTCGTGGAGGACGGCCGGCGGGTGCTCTCGGACGTCGTCTCCACGCAGGTGGACATCCACCGCCGCTGGGGCGGAGTGGTGCCGGAGCTCGCCAGCCGCAATCACATCGTCCAGGTGATGCCCGTGCTCCACGAGGCGCTCACACGCGCGGGCAAGACGCTGGACGACGTGGACCTGATCGCCGTCACGTCGGGGCCGGGGCTGATTGGCGCGCTGCTGGTGGGTGTGCAGGTGGCCAAGTCCCTGAGCCTGGCGACGGGCAAGCCCTTCGTGGGAGCCAACCACCTGGAGGGCCACCTGCTCGCCATCCGGCTGCTGGAGGACGCGCCCGAGCCGCCGTTCCTCGGGCTGGTCGTCTCCGGCGGGCACACGAGCCTCTACGAGGTGCAGGACTACGGGCGTTACCGGCTGGTGGGCAGCACGCGCGACGACGCGGCGGGCGAGGCCTACGACAAGACGGCGCGGATTCTCGGCCTGCCGTACCCGGGTGGGCTGCCCATTGATCAGCTCGCGCAGAAGGGCGATCCGGCGGCGATCCACTTCCCGCGGGCGCTGCCGCATCCGGACACGTTCGATGTGTCCTTCTCCGGGCTGAAGACAGCGGTGCTGAACCACGTGCGCAAGCACGGCGTGCCGGAGGGGCAGGCGCTGGCGGACCTGTGCGCCTCGTTCCAGGAGGCGGTGGCGGACGCGCTGTCGAAGAAGTTCGTGGCGGCGGCGCGGCGGCTGGGGCTGCAGCGGATGGTGGTGTGCGGAGGCGTGGCGGCGAACTCGCGGTTGCGCTCGCTGTGCCTGGAGCGGGCCGAGGAGCGCGGCCTGAAGCTCTACCTGCCGCCGGTGCGGCTGTGCACGGACAACGGGGCCATGATCGCGGTGGCTGGGTACGAGGCCTGGCGGCGCGGTCTGCGCGGAGACTTCAGGCTGGCCGCGGATCCGGCCTGGCGGATGTGAGGGAGGGGAACGTGGAATCGCCGCGGGAGATCCTCAAGCGCCACGGGCTGCATGCGAAGTACAGCTGGGGCCAGAACTTCCTCGGGGACGAGGGAGCGCTCCGGGAGATCGTCGAAGCGCTGGAGCTGCGCTCGGGCGAGCCCGTGGTGGAGCTGGGGCCGGGATTAGGGCACCTCACGCGGTTCCTGGCGGCCACGGGAGCGCGCGTAACGGCGGTCGAGAAGGACCGGGACATGATCTCCGTGCTGGAGAAGGAGGCCATCCCGGGAGTCCGCGTGGTGTCGGGCAACGCGGCCACGGTGGACTTCGCGCAGGCAGCGGGCGAGCCCGAGGTGGCGGTGGTGGGCAACCTGCCGTACCACCTGACGAGCTCCATCCTGTTCCAGGTTCTGGAGCAGCGCGCGCATGTGACGCGGGCGGTCTTCACCCTGCAGAAGGAAGTGGTGGAGCGGCTCGCGGCGGAGCCGAGCACGCGAGAGTACGGGCTGCTGACGGTATTGCTCGGGCTGTACTTCGATATCGAGCACCTGTTCACGCTGGAGGCGCACCTGTTCCACCCGCCACCGAAGGTGGACTCGGCGGTGGTGCGGCTGACGCGGCTGAAGTCGCCGCGGGCCCCGGTGGTGAGTGAGGAGCGCTTCATCCGAGTGGTGAAGGCAGCCTTCGCCCAGCGGCGCAAGACGCTGCTCAACTCGCTGAAGTCGGACAAGTCGCTGGCCACGCCCGAGCAGTTCGCGAAGGCGCTGGAGGCGGCGGGCATTGACCCCATGCGTCGAGCCGAGACGCTGGCGCCCCAGGAGTTCGCCGCGCTGGAGCGCGCCCTGGGGCCGGTGGGCGCTGAGCCCACCAGGTAAACGCAGAGAAGAACGTCGTTTCGGGCGCCAGTGCGACGAGCCGTGCGGAATCCGCAGTGGCTTCTGCGCTTCCTGCATCCACACGCACGAGCTGAGGCCGTAACCGTGCGAACTCACCGGTTCGCCATGGCTGGCGCATGCCTTGCTGTAGCCCAGGTCAGGAGCACGGCCTGGGTGCTCCTCCAAGAGAGACAACGAGATTGGGAGGGAGCCATGAAGACTCTGAACAAGCAGGGACGAGCGGTGGTGCTGGGAAGCATCCTGTCGATGTGGGCGAGCGGTTGTGGTTCAACGGCGACTGGGCCCGAGGACACCTCGGCCACCACGGATCCGGTGGTGTCCGGCACGCCTTCCCAGCCCTCGCAGCCCGAGCGCGGAGGGGTCGGCATGCTCCCCCCGCCTCCGCCTCCGCGGCAGCAGCCCCCCCCGCCGACGCAGCAGCCCCCGCCTCCGCCGCCGACGACGGGCGGGGTGGATCCGCAGCGCTCGCTCGTGGTGACCGATGACGCCATCCTCAACAAGTTCACCTTGCAGGAGGTGATGGATCAGATCGTCGGCACGAGCGCGGTGCCCTCGACGGCGTTGGAGCTCTTCCACCAGCTGTGGGACACGGAGCGGCCCGCTCCGGGCCTGGGCGCCGGGCCGCACTGCACCGACTCCGGCATCGCCAACATGAACGGCTTCCCGTACACGTGCCGTCAGGCCGAGGGCGGCCAGGCCCTCGTGGATCCGTTCACCAACGCCGCCACCAACCCGAACGCCTATCTCCCCGTGGGCCTCTTCAACCGGTTCGATCTGGCCCCCGCCAACGGCGCCAACTGCGGCGAGTACCGCATCGCCTTCGCCAAGCGCTCGGGCATCACCAGCCCGAGGGATCGGGCCTTCATCATCTTCGAGGCGGTGCTGCCCAACCCCTCGCCCAACCTGGGCCTGGAGGGCTGCCGGCCGGTGACCAACTTCTGGGCCGGGCTGACGGGAGACGCGGACGTGAGCTCGCGCGGCACCAAGCTGCACGACTTCTACTTCCTGGGGCTCTCCGGCTTCATGCCGGTGGTGCACGCGGACAACCTGGGCAACCGCGCGAGCAACACGGGGCAGGTGCGCATCAACCAGTTCATGCAGCCCACCTGGAACCTGCGCGAGTTCAAGGTCCAGACGAGCTGCAGCGCGGGCCCGTGCACCGTCCAGTTCACCCCGGTCACGGTGAAGACCAACCCGGGCGGCGCGCTCTTCAACCCGGCCTCCACGCACCCGCTGGCCTCGGATTTCCAGAACGTCATCTTCCCGGATCAGGTGGCGAGCCTCGCGGTCAACGACATCAACCGCTTCACCTTCACCGTGCCGGACGCGTTCAACAGCGGCCAGAGCGATCAGCAGGCTCCGCAGCAGAACCAGTACGTGGCCCAGTTCGGCACGGCGCCCAGCACCTTCCGGACGAACATCCAGAACGAGCTGAGCGCGATCTCCAGCACGCTGACTCCGGATCAGGTGGTGGCGCGGGCGCAGGCGCTCTCGTGCGCGGGCTGCCACCACCTCAGCAACGGGGCGAACCTGGGCGGCGGGCTGATCTGGCCTCCCTCGCTGGACTTCACCCACACCTCCGAGCAGACCGATCAGGGTCCGGATGGCCCGCGCCACCGGCTCTCCCCGGCGCTCGTGGGCACCTTCATCCCGCACCGCAAGCAGGTGCTCGACACGTTCCTCAGCGCCTCGTGCGGTGACAAGGTGTGCGACGCCTGGGAGACGCACGCCACCTGCAGCGCGGACTGCCAGTAGCGAAGCGAGAGGTTGAAGTGGGCCCCAGGCCCCGCTCACTTGAGCGGGGCCGTGTTCATTTGTGCAGGCCCAGGAGCTTCAGCAAGTCCCCGCGCTGCTCCAGGAAGACCCGGAACTCGGACTCGGGGATGCGCATGCGCGCCAGCACTCCGCGCAGGATCTCCTCCGGGCTGCCCTCCTTCCGGCGCTTGAGCTCCAGCGCCGTCTTGAGCAGCACCACGCCATAGAGGGGATCTGGTTCCACGGAGGGTGCGGCCGGCGCCTTGGGCCGGGCGGCCTTGCGCTCCTCCAGCTTCACCACCGTCTTCGCGCGCTGCCTTCCGCTCATCTCCCGACGCACCCCACGCCCGCATGGTGGAACGGCGGGCGGACCGTACGGAAAGAGCGCCCGGACCGTCAAGCAGGCACGTCTTCGGAATCTGTGCTATCCGCCTTGCGCGGATGGACTACCGGTACATCGTCGTCGAGGGGCCCATTGGCGTGGGCAAGACGAGCCTCTCCAACCTCCTGGCCGAGCGCTTCCGTGCGCGCCGGATCCTGGAGGTGGTGGAGGAGAACCCATTCCTCTCCAGCTTCTACACGGACCGGCACAAGTACGCGTTCCAGACGCAGATCTTCTTCCTGCTCTCGCGCTTCCGGCAGCAGCAGGAGCTGTTCCAGCAGGATCTGTTCAGCGCCGTCACGGTGAGCGACTACCTGTTCGCCAAGGACCGCATCTTCGCCTGCCTCACCCTGGACTCGCACGAGCTGGCGCTCTACGACCGGGTGTTCGAGGCGCTCGGGCCCCAGGTGCCCAAGCCGGACGTCGTCGTCTACCTGCAGGCCCGCCTGGACGTGCTCCTGCACCGCATCAAGAAGCGGGCGCGCGAGTTCGAGCGCAAGTTCGACGCCGGCTACCTGGAAGACCTGGTGCACGCCTACAACGACTTCTTCGCGCACTACACCGACACGCCGCTTCTGGTGGTGAACACCTCGGACATCGACTTCGTGAACAATGAGGCGGACCGCGAGGGGCTGATGGCCGCCATCCAGAAGGCGCGCCAGGGCGGTACGCACCATTATGATCCACAGCCGGCCAGGCGGGCGTAGCGCCCACGTTTCTGCCTGCCTGCCCTACAAGGGATCCCCACGGGACCTGCGAGGGCGTTAGAGTACGGGCGAACCTCCGGCGATCCCTTCGGGGACGGCGAGAGGCGACACCGCAGCACCTGAACCTCATCACCGCACGAGGAGGTGAACCGTGAAGGACAAGGTCACCATCCACACCCTGAAGCGCTTGAAGCAGGCCGCCCAGAAGATCTGCATGGTCACGGCCTATGACGCCACCTTCGCCCGCATCCTCGATGAGGCGGGCGCGGATGTAATGCTGGTGGGCGACTCCGTAGGCATGGTCGTCCAGGGACATGAGTCCACGCTCCCTGTGACGATGGACCAGATGATCTACCACTGCATGGCCGTCACCCGAGGCGCCAAGAGGGCCCACGTGGTGGGGGACATGCCCTTCATGAGCTATCAGACCTCGGTGGAGGCGGCGGTGCGCAACGCCGGGCGGCTCGTGGCCGAGGGCGGCGTGGGCAGCGTGAAGCTCGAGGGTGGCGCCGAGTTCGCCGACACCGTGGCGGCCATCGTCCGCGCGAGCATCCCCGTCATGGGGCACCTGGGGCTCACCCCTCAGTCGGTGCACAAGATGGGCGGCTACGTGGTGCAGGGCAAGGACGAGCAGGCGGCTCGGAAGATCCTCCAGGACGCGCTCGCGCTGGAGCGCGCCGGCTGCTACGCGCTGGTGCTCGAGGGCGTGCCCACGGAGCTGGCGCGGCAGATCACCCAGCGGCTCTCCATCCCCACCATTGGCATCGGCGCGGGCGTGGATTGCGACGGGCAGGTGCTCGTCTGTTACGACCTGCTGGGGATGAACCCGCACTTCAAGCCCAAGTTCGTCAAGCGCTTCGCGGATCTCCACGGCACCATCACCGGAGCGGCCAGCGCCTTCTTCAACGAGGTGCGCGCCGGCACCTTCCCGGACGAGGACCACTCGTTCCACTCGAAGACGCTGCGGCTGGTGGCCTCCAACGCGCCGGCTCCGGGCAGCAATGAGTCCAGCGAGCCCGCCGAGGGCGCGGAGAAGGTCGGCCCCATCTACGGGGTGCCGGTCTGAGCGCCATGGCTCCCCAGGTCCTCCGCACCCTCGCTGAGGTGAAGGCCTGGGCGGCGGACCTGCGCCGCTCGGGGCGCCGGCTCGCGCTGGTGCCCACCATGGGCTATCTGCACGAGGGGCACCTGTCGCTCATGCGCGAGGGCCGCCGCCACGCGGACGTGGTGGCCACCTCCATCTTCGTCAACCCCACCCAGTTCGGTCCCAAGGAGGACCTGGCTCGCTACCCGCGAGACATGGAAGGGGACCTGGCCAAGTGCGGCAGCGCGGGCGTGGACGTCGTCTTCGCGCCCGAGGCGGGCGCCATGTACCCGCCGGGCTATCAGACGTATGTGGAGGTGACGGAGGTGAGCAAGGGGCTGTGCGGCGATCGGCGCCCCGGCCACTTCCGAGGCGTGGCGACCATCGTCACCCAGCTCCTGTGCCTGTTCCGGCCGGACGTGGCCCTCTTCGGCGAGAAGGACTACCAGCAGCTCCAGGTGATCAAGGCGCTCAACCGGGACTTGCACCTGGGCGTGGAGATCCTCGGCATGCCCACCGTGCGCGAGCCGGATGGGCTGGCGATGAGCTCTCGCAATGCGTACCTCTCTCCCGAGGAGCGAAAGCGGGCGCTCGCCATCTCGCGGGGGCTGGCGGCGGCCCAAGCCCTGGCCCGGGCCGGCACCTCTGGGGCGTCAGCGCTCACGGAAGCGGTCCGTCGAGAGCTGCGAGCCGCGGACCTCCGGGAGGATTACGTGGAACTGGTAGATGCCGAGCGCCTCACGCCGCTGTCCACCCTCCAGCCCGGTCAGCTCGCGCGCTTGCTGGTGGCCGCCTTCTGTGGGGCCACTCGGCTGATCGATAACCAGCCCATCGGAGGCTAGGGGAACGCGCGTATGTCCGGCGGCAAGGCGAAGGGTGGAGGGACGGGGCCGGGCGTGAAGATCATCGCCGAGAACCGCAAGGCTCGCGCCGCCTACACCGTGGACGAAAAACTGGAGGCGGGCCTGCAACTCCAGGGCAGCGAGGTGAAGGCCCTGCGCGAAGGCACAGCCAACCTGTCGGACGCCTACGCGCTCCCCAAGGGCAGCGAGCTGTATCTGCTCAACGCCCACATCGGCACTTACAAACCCGCGAATCTCTTCACGCACGAGCCTGTTCGAGGCCGTAAGCTGCTGATGCATCGTGCGGAAATCGACCGCTGGGCAGCAAAGGTGCGAGAGCGGGGTTATTCCATCATCCCGCTTATGCTGTACTTCAAGAACGGACGGGCCAAGGTGGAGCTGGGGCTCTGCCGGGGTAAGACGCACGAAGACCGGCGCCAGGACATCAAGGAACGGGAGACGAAGCGGGAGATCGAACGGGAGACGCGACGCCGCTGAGCGCACTCCCAGAGCCCCGCCGCTGACAGGATGGACACGAAGGGTCCCGACAAGAAGGAGCGGCTGCTAGAGGCCCTGGAGCAGGGGATGGTGATGATCCACCTGGACGCGCGCCGTCCCGGGGTGCTCGTCCCGGCCCACCTGCGCAGCGAGTCCCACCTGCGGCTCAACCTCTCGTACCGGTTTGATCCGCAGGACCTCTCGGTGAACGACTGGGGCATCCGCTCGACGCTGAGCTTCTCGGGTACGCGCTTCACCATCGCCGTGCCGTGGTCCGCGCTGTTCGCCATCGCCAGCCATGTGACCAAGGAGCTGTTCTGGATGTACCCGGACGACATGCCTCCGGAGCTCGTCCAGCAGACGATGGTGACCTCCAAGGTGCCCGCCCAGGAGGTGGTCGCCCCTTCGGCTCCTCCGGTGGAGGCTCGGCCGCGGGCGGTGCTCCGCGAGGTGCCGGGTGAGAAGGAGGCTCCGCCCGAGGGGCCGCCCGAGGGCCCGAGGGATGAGCCGCCCACTCCGCGCAAAGGCCACCTGCGTCTGGTGAAGTGAACCGAGGCGCCTCGGCGCTTCCGCGGCGGTACCTCCGGCATGACCCAGCTCGATACGAATGGCTACTACGCGCTGGGGATCCCGGTCTGCGTCCTGGCCGTCGCGTTGGAGCTCTACTTCACCCGCGCCAAGGGGCTGCGCGCGTATGGCTTCGCCAACTCCTTGGGCAATCTCTCGGGGGGCCTGGGCGAGGTTGTCATCGGGTTCTTCCTGGGGCCGCTGCTCTTCGCGCTCTACGAGTTCGGCTACGAGAAGCTCGCGCTGATTCACTGGCCCAAGGACTCCCTCATCCCGTGGATCCTGGCCTTCTTCGCGGCTGACTTTTGCTATTACTGGTATCACCGCGCTGGGCACACGGTGGCCGTGTTCTGGGCCATCCACGGGGTGCACCACCAGGCCGAGGAGTTCAACGTCACGATCGCCATGAGACATCCATGGTTCTCGGACTTCTACTCGGCGCTCTTCTACATCCCACTCCCGATGCTGGGGATTACCGCGCCGCAGTTCTTCGTGGCGATCTCGGTGATCTCCTTCTATTCGCTCTCGGTGCACTCCAGGATCTTCAATCGGCCGAGCCTCTATGCGTTCGTGACGCCTGCGATCCACATCTGCCATCACTCTCGCAATCGGCGGTATCTGGGCAAGAACCTGGGAGCCCTGTTCACCTTATGGGACCGCATGTTCGGCACCTATGTGGAGGTGGATCCGGCGGATCCGCCGCTCCTGGGTACACCGCGCGGCTATGAGACCCACGACGGAGCCAAGGCGCAGTGGATCTTCTTCCGGGACATCGCGAGCGCTTTCAAGCTGGCGAAGACCTGGCCTGAGAAGCTCAAGGCGGTCTTCGGCCGGCCCGGGTGGACACCTCCTGGGACAAGGCTGGAGAGGCAGCCCCCGGCGCGCTCCGATGCGGCGCTCAGCACCGGCCTGAAAGCCTATGCGGCGATCCAATTCTTCGTGATGTGTGCCTTGGCGATCTTCATATTTCACCGAGGCGAGCTGATGAGCCCCTGGCCCAAGGCCTTGATCAGCGGGCAGGTGCTGCTGAGCCTGACCACGCTGGGCGGGCTGCTGGATGGGCGGAAGAACGCGGTTCGATGGGAGGCGCTCAGGGTCCTGCTCTTGATTGCAAGTCTTTGGGGCCTCTCCGCGCGTTTTGGAGCCCAGGGCCTGGGCCTGGGTTGAAATGGTCTGCCTCCGCAGCCGATGATGTTCGCCGAGGAGGGGCCTCTCGATGACGATCACCATTACCGCCTTTGAACGCTCACCCGATGGCGGCAAGGGACTGGCGCGTGATACGCGCGTTCGCTGGGCGCTTGAGGAAGTGGGCCAACCCTACCAGGTTCGCCTTGTTTCGTTTCGTGCGATGAAGGAACCCGCGCATCTGGCGCTTCATCCTTTCGGCCAAATTCCGACCTATGAGGAAGGCGATCTCGCGCTGTTCGAGACAGGGGCGATCGTGTTTCACATCGCTGAGCGGCATGCAGGCTTGCTGCCGGACGATGCCAAGGCCCGGGCGCGTGCGATCACCTGGATGTTTGCCGCGCTCAACACGGTGGAACCGCCGATCCTTGAACTTGCAACCGCGAGGCTGCTCGAGAGCGACAAGCCCTGGTATGCGGAGCGCCTTCCTCTGGTGGAAGATCGCGTTCGCGGCAGGCTAAACCCACTTTCCGTTCGCTTGGGTGATGCCGACTGGCTCGAGGGTGCGTTCAGCGCGGGCGACCTTTTGATGGTGTCAGTGCTGCTCAGGCTGAAATCCTCGGGCATTCTGGACGAATTTCCAAACCTGGCCGCCTATGTCGCCCGCGGCGAAGCGCGGCCCGCCTACAAGCGAGCCTTCGACGCTCAACTGGCGGTTAACACCGGCAAGCCATCGACCGGCTGATGGCGCTCTGTCCTGGGTTCCAGCGGTGGTTGCACGCTTCCAACTGGTTGGAAGTCTGGATCCGTGGTTGCACACTTCCAACGGGTTGGAAGTCTGGATCCAGACCAGAACTGGGCTGAGCACGGTCCGCGTTCCCAGACAGTCGTCGGACGGGTGACTGGGGGGTCTCCCTGTCCTTTCAGGGGCTTACGGATCCCAGCCTCTGCGCTCCCTCTTGGGCGATGCTGCGTAAGTTGCCGGCATTCTTCTGCTTTTTTGGAGATGAAGAACGGGCGCTACCCGGCGGCTCCTCCTCTTCCCGTGGCAGCCCGCTACGCTGATGGCCTCGTCGCACGAAGATGTGGGCTATGACACGCTCCGCGACCTCGTGACGGGCTGGGGTGAGTTGACGGAGGCGGCGAAGGGAGCCACCACCTTCGAGCAGCTCCGCGATGCGGGCGAGCGCTTCGGGAAGCTCCTCGGGCGCGAGTCCGCGCGAGCTCTCGTCATGTTGCTGGTGGCGGCTATCGGTGCCACGGCGCAGCAGTTCGCGGCGAAGGTGCCGACGCTGCCCGGCTCGGCGCAGGTGGCCGTGCAGGCCGAGGAGCAGGCGGGCCTCTCGTTGCCCGCGCTGGGGGCGGTGGAGGAACTGGAGGTCAGCGCCGAGGGCGCCACCATCACCCTGCCGGCCACGGCGGTGGCCATGGCTGCGCGTCCCGGCGGCGGCAAGGGGCCCTGCATCGAGACGCACCACATCGCCACCGTCTGCAACGACAAGGACAGCTCGCGTGGTGGCCCGTGGACGCCGAGATTCCGGGAGATCTTCGCCAAGGCGGGCATGTCAATAGAGGACCCGGCGAACAAGATGCCTCTTCCGGGGCACTACGGACCGCACCCCGAGGAATACCACCAGATCGTCATGGACACGCTCGCCGATGCAACAAGGACCTGTCGCAGCGTCGCTGTGTGCCGGGCGAAGCTGCAAGAGGCTCTTCAGGAACTGGCGGAGCAAATCGCCACCCCAGGAACCAAGCTGAACCAACTCGTCACCCGGTAGCCCACGCGCTAAATGAAGTCCATGTCCCAGCGTTTCTTCAGACTCGCCGACGACGTGAATGTGCCGCACCGCTGGCATTTAGCAATGCCCAAGGACCGTCGGGGCCGCAAAGTGGATGACGGGCAATTCAGGCTTGGGCTCCCCGTCCCTATCAAGGGCCGCTTGAGTATCCCCGTGGAAGTAGCGGGTAAGCCACTGGATTACACGGAGGCTGGCATCATGATCCCGGTGGTTCATGTCCGGGTCGCTTCCTTGATCTCGCAGCTAGCACCGGCGGATGTGCAACTGCTCCCCGTGGACATCGAGGGCCAACCGGATCAGTACCTCATCCTCGTAGCTGTACGCCTCATCGACTGCATCGACGAGCAGACTTCCCGGTTCGTTCCTCGGACGCCCAAGGAGGGAGTGCTGCACGACGTCCGGCGGTATTCGATCATGTACGAACTGCGCATCGATAAGAGCAAGGTGGGAGGTGCCCAAGTGTTTCGCATTGAGGGGTGGACGGGCCCGCTGATCGTCTCCGAGGTGATCAAGGACGCCCTGGAGCGCATGGGCGCCACCGGCACGCGGTTCGAGGAGGTTTGATGCGCCCAGGTGCCCGCCTACCTGCTACGTCAGCTCGCAAGGGCAGCGCTCAACGCCAGTGTGTCAGGGGCACGCCTACAACCTCGTTCAACACCTTCGCGGCGCCGTCCTTCACTTCATCCCATGGCAGCATGTCTGCAAGCTGATCCGGTCGGACTGCGACGAGGTCAACGCCAATCAGCGACGCGATGCTCTCAACATCAACTGGTGCGGAAGAAATAGATGTTGAAATTCACGAGCAGGATTACGAGAGACCAGCCAGCCAGCCGAACAGCCGGGCGGCTCTCTATCTGATGCGCCCGCGAAGATCAAAAGGAGGGTCGTAGGCATGCGCCTGCTCTATCCACTATTGCTACTCGGTCACTTCCCTCAGAGCCGGAATCCCGAAATGGCCAAGTAGTACTTGGAGCGTGAGCTCATACAGCGCGGAGAGCCACCCCCGCGGGTGGAAGGAGTGGCTCACCTCATGCGAGTCCTACCCCCAGGCGCCTCAGCGCTTCTGGAGCTCCACCTCGAACTGGCCGGGCGCTCTGCCGATGAACGAGCCTTTCCAGGGCTTGTACCCGCGCAGCGTCACCTCGAAGGTGATCTCCTGGCCTGGCGGATAGTCGTTGTCCATCAGCAAGGGCGTCGTTCCCTTGTCCTGCCCGTTGATCACCACGCGGGCTCCGGCGGGCTGGCTGTTGATGATCAGCGGTGGAGGCTTGGAGGGAGTTTCCGTCAGCGCGCTCCGCACCACGCTCTCGGCGCGCGGCAGCAGGGGGACGAGGTAGGGCCACGCCAGGAATCCACCCGCCGCGAGGGCTCCCACCGCCACCAAGGAGAGCACCCTGCGGAGCCATGGCGAGCGCCGCTTCGGCTCCCAGAGCGTCTCCTCGCGAGGAGCCCGGGTCTCCAGGTGGAGCTGATCCGCGGGAGTCTCCAGCACGCTGGGGCTCGGGGCGAGCGATGCGGTCCCCGGCGACGTCAGCTCCAGGGCGCAACGATCGCACGGCGCGTGAGCCGACCGCAGAGGCGCCTCGCAGCGCATGCAGCGGAAGGTGGGCTGCGGCGAGAGCTCAGGCTCCACAGAGGACAGCGGACGCGCGGGGGCCTCGAGCCCCGCCGGAGCCGTCTGCTGCAAACGAAGCTGGGTATTGTCGAGGCTCCCCGGGGGAGCCGGGGTGACGAGCCGCCCGCTCATGCTCAGCGCCCGCCCGCCTTCGGGAACCAGCCACTCCGCGGAGGGCTCCAAAGGGGGAGCACCGGCAGGCGGCTGTGGGGTGGGCTCGGGAGCCGCGGACTGGGCGGCCAGTGCGACGCCTCGTCCGGGCGACATGAGCTTGGCCGAGGCGGCTGAAGCCAGCGCAGGAGCCGAGGCCAGGGTGGGGATGGAAACCTGAGCCGCCGCGGTCTGGGCCTGCTCGAGCAGGGTCGGGGGCAGCTTCAGCCCCTCCAGGAAGGCGGCCAGCGAGTGAGACGAGGCGGGCTCGCCGGCCCGCGCGAGGTAGCGCGCGAGCGCCTCGGCCATGGCCTCGGGCTGGGGAAAGCGCGCCTCGGGCTGCTTCTGGAGCGCGCGCATCACCACCTCGGCCAGCGGCTCGGGCACGCCGGTGAGGGGCGGAGGCGTGCCGTTGGCGATGGCCATGGCGACGATGAGCGCCTCGGTCGAGTCGCTGAAGGGGTGCTGACCGGTGAGCAGCTCGTAGAGGACGATCCCCAGGGAGAACTGATCGCTGATGGCCGTGGCGGGCCCGCCGGTGATCACCTCGGGCGCCGCGTAGGACGGCTTGCCCTTGAACACGCCGGGCTGAGTGCCGTTGGAGACCCCCTCTATCTTGGCGATGCCGAAGTCGGTGACCTTCACCTCGCCCTCGCGCGACACGAGGATGTTCGAGGGAGAGATGTCGCGGTGGGCCGTGAGCACCGGACGCCCGTTGTGCGTGCGCCGGTACGCATGCGTCAGCCCGGCGAGCGCCTGCGTTCCGATGAAGGCCACCAGATGGGGCGGGAAGCGCGCGCCCTGCCGCTTCACCCGGCGCACCAGCACGCCCAGATCCCACCCGTTCACCAGCTCCATCACCAGGAACAGGCCGGTGGCGTCGGTGCCCACGTCATACACGGTGACGAGGTTCTGGTGGTGCAGGTGCGTGGCCAGCCGCGCCTCGGAGAGGAACATGCTCGCGATGGCCTCGTCCTTGGCCAGGTACGGGAGGATGCGCTTGATGGCCACGGGCTTCTCGAAGCCCTCGGCGCCGCGAGCGATGCCCAGGAAGAGCTCCGCCATGCCTCCAGAGGCCAGGGGCCTCACGAGCCGATAGCGTTCATTCACGGCATGCCCTCCGGTGTGGCTTCAGCCCTGGGGCTGGGTGATCTCCCGCAGGAGGGGCCAAGGATAGATGCCGGTGCCGTGGCCGTCACTGAAGGTGAGGGTGAGCGCGTAGTTGCCCACCGGGTGCAGGGCGGTGATGCGCACGTCCGCCGGCACCCGGGCCGGGTCCAGCGTGCGGCGGTTCGTCCACTCGTCCACGCAGGCGGCGCAGGGGCACTGCTGGCGGAGCACCTGCGCGGTGGCCGCCGTGCGCGCTCCATCCTCCCAGGCCAGCGACAGCCCCGCGCCCTCGGGCGAGAGCTGGACGTCCGTGGCCGAGACGGGCTTGGGGGCGGGCTTGATGCGATCCCAGAAGCTCAACGGTTCACCTTCCGAAGGCAGAACAGCGCGCAGAGGTGCTTACCATTCACCGGGCGCGCAGGGGAGGAGGTGCCACGTCACGAGGCGAGCTTCACCGGCTGGCGGTGGCCCTCCAGGCGGACGCCCTTCTTCTGGAGCACGCCGCGCAGGGCCAGCACCACGCGGGGATCCAGCTGCGCGCCGCTGAGCTTGTCGAGGATCTGCATGGCCTGCTCCAGCGGCATGGCCTTCTGGTAGGGCCGGGTGGAGGTGCACGCGTCGAAGGTGTCCGCGCACGCGACGATGCGGGCCAGCATGGGGATGTCCTCGCCCTTGAGCTTGTCCGGGTAGCCGCTGCCGTCCCACCGCTCGTGGTGGCTGCGCACGCAGGAGCGCACCCCGGACAGGAAGCTCACCGGCCCGATGATGGAGTCTCCAATGGCCGGGTGCTCTCGCATGATGGCCATCTCCGCGTCCGTCAGCCGCGACTGCTTGCAGAGGATGGACTCGACGATGCCGATCTTCCCGATGTCGTGGAGGATGCCGCCGTACTGGAGCTGCTTGAGCTGGTTCTCGGGCAGGCTCAGCTCGCGGCCGATCTCCACCGCCACGTCTCCCACGCGCTGGCTGTGGCCGCGGGTGTACGCGTCCTTGGAGTCAATGGAGTTGGCCAGCGCGACGATGGTCTCCAGGTAGCCCTGCTCCAGGCTCTCGTAGAGCCGGCGGTTCTCCATGTCGTAGGCCATGAGCTGCTTGCTCATGTAGTTGAACGTTTGCGCCAGCTCGCCCAGCTCGTTCTTCTGGCGGATGTTCACCTCGGCGCCGAACTTGCCGTTGGCCAGCTCCAGCGCCTTGGCGGTGAAGTTCTTCAGCGGGCGGGTGAGGTTGCGCGAGAAGGTGGCCGCCAGCACGCACGCCACGAGGATGGCGGCGCCCAGCCCCAGGAGGATGCGCTTCTCCATGGACTCCACCTGGCGGTAGGCCTGGAGCACCGGCTGCTCGGAGATGATGCCCCAGTCCACGCCGGGGATGAGCGTGTAGGCGGCGACGACGGCGTCCTTGCCGGTGCCGAAGTTGCCGACGTGGAAGTGCTCCGTGTCCGAGCTCTGCGCCTGGGCGAGCTGCTGGAGCAGGTGCTCCACCGGGCCGCGGTGGGACACATCCGTCTGGTCTCCGAGCGCGGCCCCGCCCGCCACCAGGTGGCCATGGCGATCGGCCACGTAGAAGAAGCCGCTGGAGCCCAGCCGCTCCTCCTGGATCAGCTTCTGGAGGGCCGCCAGCGAGATGTCCGCGGCGATGTAGCCCTTGATCGGATCTCCCACGGGGAAGGCGATGGTGAGCACGGGCATGCCCTGGGGCCCCTGGTGCGCCACCTCCGAGTAGCGCACGTCGGCGAGGCCCTCCAGCAGCGCCTGCGCGCGAGCCTCGTGCTCGGCCACGGCGGTGGGGGGAATGTCGTTCACGGCGAAGGCCTGCAGGCCCGGCAGCCGCTCCTTCGTCGCGGAGAAGACGGTGATGGCCAGCACCTCGCGGCGCTGGATGAGCACCGAGGCCAGCAGGGCACGCTGCTGCGTCTGCGTCTGCGAGAAGAACGCGCTGTTGGCCAGCGACAGCACGGGCTGGGTGGGCTCGGAGAGCAGCTCTCCCAGCTTCAGCCGCAGCTGCTTCACGTGCTCCTGGGCCAGCTCCTGCGCGTCGCGCACGAGCAGCTCTCGGGTGTGGGAGACGGACAGCCACCCCACCATCACCGTGGGGATGATGCTGGCGATCAGCATCAACAGGAGGATGGCTTTGAAGAGGCGCACGGTGGTCTCGTCCCCGATGCTACTGCCAGGTGGGCTTGCCCACTTGGAGCTTCACCTGATCCTCGGCGAGCTCGAAGAGGTGCTCAGCGGATGCGTTGGATTGCTGACTGCCGTTCAGCGCTCGGACTGTCCAGCGATAACGGCCGGCGGCCAGCGGCGGCAACTGCCACTGCGTGGCGCTGACGGTGTGGCGCAGGGGTGTGCCCTCCGAGGGCTGCACCTCCACCAGATACTCCTTGGCTCCCGTGACGGCGCTCCACGTCAACGTCACCGGCCCCAACTGCCCCTTCACGGGCACGAACTTGAAGTGAGAGCCGTCGTTGGGGGTGCGGGGCTGGGGCGGCGCGAGGATCGCCTCGGGGACCGGGGGTGGCTGGCCCTTCGCCACCTTCATGATCTGGCCGGAGTTCACCGGCTGGGTCTTGTTCTCGGAGCGCACCCGCACCGGCGGCCCCGTCTGCACGGACACCGTGGTGTCCCCGCCCTCGTCCACCTTCACCCGGAAGGTGGAGGGCTGGCCCGCGCCCGGGGACAGCAGCGCCCAGGCGCTGTCGGCCGTCTTCGCGGCGGAGTCATAGTCGGCGGAGGCGAAGTGGGCCTCGGCCTCCTTGAGCTTGGCGGAGGCCTCCTCGCGCCGAGCGGCGTTGCGATCCGCCTGGGCCACCGCGTTGCGAGCCGCCGCCAGCGCGCTCATGGCCTTGCTGCGGTCCGCCTCGGACGGCAGCTTCAGCGTGGTGCCTGCGGGCACGGCGTCCGAGGTCAGCCCGTTGAGCGCCTTCAGCTCGCTGGCGCCCTGGGGATCTCCGAGCGTGCGCTGGGCGACCTGGGCCAGGGACTCGCGCTCCTGGACGACCACTTCCCGCTCCGAGGGAGTGGCGGCGAGCCAGACAAGGAGGAAGAGGGCACTTCTCATCGGAACACGATCTCCCTTCCGGCCTGGATGGTGGCAGCGGGCGTGGACACCGACAGCGACTGGGTGGTGGGAGTCTCCAGCGCCGCGTCCACCTGGCCCTTGAGCACGGTCAGATCCGTACGCTCCTGGCCGGGGCGGGGCCGTGTCTCGGCGATGCCGATCAGCGCCTCCTCGCCCATGTTCACCAGGCTCCCGTTGGGGAAGAGGACTCGAGCGCTCGCGCCCGAGGCCGTGCGTACCTTGTCATTCTCGAAGAGCCCCATCCCCTCGCGAGCGGGGAGCCACTCGTCGCCGGTGGCGCGCTTGAGCTTCACATCGCCGCGCACCTCCTTGAGGTGGGCGCGAGGCTCTGGCGCACGAGCGGGGGGCGGGGCAGGCGCAGCCGGCTTCTCATCGGCGGTACAGCCGATGGGCATGGCCGGGAGCGCGAGGGCGAGGAGCATGTAGGTCCAGCGTCCGTTCACAAGTGAGGTTTCCAGGATGTGCAGTCTAGCCGGGGAACTGGCCCCCTCGCACGGGGGAGGGCCACAGGGTACCTGCTAGTCCAGCAGGCGACGGTGCTGGAGGCAGGGCAGGTTGCGACGGATCCGAGCCAGCAGCGCCGGATCCACGGGGGCGATGGCCAGTCCCTCGCCCTCGGAGGCTCTCGCGGTGACGAGCCCCCAGGGGTCTACCACCATCGCGTGCCCATAGGTGATGCGCTTGTCCGAGTGACGCCCGCCCTGTGCGGGGGCAAACAGGTAGCACTGGTTCTCGATGGCCCGGGCGCGCAGCAGCACCTCCCAGTGGTCCTTGCCCGTCATCAGCGTGAAGGCGGCGGGGACGGCCAGCAGCGTGGCCCCCTCCTTGGAGAGGCGCCGGTACAGCTCGGGGAAGCGCAAGTCATAGCAGACGGAGAGCCCCAGCCGGCCCAGCTCCGTCTCGGCCGCCACCACCTCCGTGCCAGGGGCCACCGCCGCGGACTCGTGGTAGGTGGCACCGTCCCCCACATCCACGTCGAACAGGTGCATCTTCCGGTAGACGGCCAGGCGCTCGCCCTGCGGCCCGAAGAGGACGCTGGTGTTGTAGAGACGGCCGCCCGGGGCGCCGGCCTCCAGGATGGAGCCGGCCAGGAGGGTGATGCGCAGCTCGCGCGCCAGCTGGGCCATGCGGGCGAGCGTGGGGCCTTCCAGGGATTCGGCGGCGCTGGGGCGCTCGGCCTCCGAGCCCATCCAGGAGAAGTTCTCGGGCAGGCCCACCAGGCGAGCCCCCAGCCCGGCCGCCTGCCGGACGAGCCGGGTAGCGGCATCCAGGTTGTGAGCCTTGTCCTCCGTGGACACCATCTGAGCGGCAGCAATGAGGTGCATGGGGGCGTTATAACGCGTTGCCCGAGGCGCGGAACTCTCGGGAATCATTGTCCTTACCTGCTCTGTTTCAGCGCTGGGCCGGGTGCGTCATCCTTTACACCCCGTCTGGCCGTGTGCTAGGGGACCCGCCCGACATTTTTCGAAGGTCGTTTCTCGAAAAGTGGGCCTTGGTGCCCGCTTTTCTTTTTTTGGAGCCAAGGTTTCGTTCGTATGGTGGAGAGCAACTTCAAGCAGACGGTGGAGGAGAAGGCGATGAGCCTGCTCGATCCCATCGTTGCGGGCGAAGGCCTCGAGCTCGTCGACCTCGAGTTCGTCCGCGAGCGTGAAGGGTGGGTGCTCCGCCTGTTCATCGACAAGCCGGGGGGCCGGGTGGGCCTGGATGAGTGCTCCCAGGTGTCCCGGGCGGTGGATCCGGCGCTGGACGTGGAGGACTTCATCCCCCACGAGTACAACCTCGAGGTGTCCAGCCCCGGGGTGAACCGCCCGTTGAAGAAGCGGGCTCACTACGAGCGGGTGAAGGGGCAGAAGGTCAAAGTGAAGACCTACGGCCCCATCGGCGACCCGCCCCGCAAGAACTTCACTGGCACGCTCACCGAGGTGGCAGGCGAGGAGATCGCGGTCGAGGTGGAGGGAGCGGGCAACTTCCGCATCCCCTTCAGGGACATCGCCAAGGCCAACCTGGAGTTCGAGTTCTAGACGTCGACATACAGGGCCCGCCCTCGAGCGGCGGGCCCGTGGACCCTTTCGGAGAAGACCATGCCTACTCAAGCCAACCCCAACATCAATCTGAACCTCGTCCTCGACCAGGTGGCCAAGGACAAGGGCATCGAGCGGGGTGTGCTGATCGCGACCCTCGAGGACGCGATGAAGACCGCGGCCAAGAAGCACTTCGGCCAGGACCGCAACCTCGAGGCCAAGTATGACCCGGAGAAGGGCGTGGTCGAGCTGTTCCAGGCCATCGTCGTGGTGGACGAGATCACCGACCCGGTCCAGGCCGTGAACCAGATCCTCATGGCCGAGGCCCGCAGGAAGGGCATGGAGGTGGAGGCCGGGGACGAGCTGGTGTTCCAGATCTTCTACCGGGACGAGGACGCCGCCGAGGCCAAGGCGCAGGACGATCAGTACGGGGACATCCTCCGGCTGAAGACGTTCCGCCGCGGCTTCGGCCGCATCGCCGCCCAGACGGCCAAGCAGGTCATCCTTCAGCGCACCCGGGACGCGGAGCGCGAGAACGTCTTCAACGAGTACAAGGACCGCAAGAACGAGATCGTCACGGGCATCGCCCGCCGGTTCGAGCGCGGCAACATCATCGTGGACCTGGGCCGCGCCGAGGCGGTGCTGCCGGTGCGCGAGCAGGTCCCCCGGGAGACCTACCGCCCGGGCGACCGCGTCCAGGCCTACGTGCTGGACGTGCTGCGCGAGTCCAAGGGTCCTCAGATCGTCCTGAGCCGCGCCTCGGTGAACCTGCTGACCAAGCTGTTCGAGATGGAGGTGCCCGAGATCGCCGAGGGCATCGTCGTCATCGAGGCGGCGGCTCGTGAGCCTGGCGGCCGGGCGAAGATCGCCGTCAGCAGCCGGGACTCGGACGTGGATCCGGTGGGCGCGTGCGTGGGCATGAAGGGCAGCCGCGTGCAGGCGGTGGTGCAGGAGCTGCGCGGCGAGAAGATCGACATCGTCCCCTACGACGAGGACCCCGCTCGCTTCGTGTGCGCCGCGCTGGCGCCCGCCGAGGTCAGCCGCGTCATCATCGACGAGGCCAACCACGCCATGGAGCTGATCGTCCCGGACGACCAGCTCTCCCTGGCCATCGGCCGGCGCGGGCAGAACGTGCGCCTGGCGGCCCAGCTCACGGGCTGGAAGCTGGACATCAACAGCGAGAGCCGCGTGCGCGAGATGCGCGAGTTCGCCAACCGCTCGCTCGGGGCGCTGCCGGGCGTCAACGAGATGCTGATCGAGACGCTCTACGCCCACGGCTTCCGTCAGGCCAAGGACGTGGCCGAGGCCAGCCCCGAGGTGCTCGCGCAGATCCCCGGCCTGGATCCTTCCCGCATCCCCGCGATGCAGGAGGCCGCGCGCAAGCAGATGGTGGATGACGCGGCCGAGCTGTCGCGCATGGACCATGAGCGCGAGCAGGCGCGCATCGCCGAGGCCCGCCGCCACCCGGACGAGCTCAGTCAGGCCGAGCGCATGGCTCGCGTGAGGGGCCTGGGCGAGAAGACCATCGAGGCCCTCATGTCCACCGGCTACAAGACCGTGGAGGACATCGCCAACGAGAAGGATCTGCAGAAACTCGGCGACGTGCCGGGCGTCGGAATCAAGAAGGCGCGCCAGCTCAAGAGCGCGGCCGAGAATTATCTGGTGGAGGAGGCCAAGCTCCGGGCCGAGCTGAACGCCGAGCGCGGCATGCCGCCTCCTTCCGCGACAGGGAGCGCGGAAGTCGCCAAGTCGCCGTAAGCTAGAGGACCGGAGGGGGGATGAGCCCGAAGTCCCATTCCGGTTCGCCGCAGGGCCCGCTCCCCGACGGGCCCGTTCGCAGCTGTGTCGGCTGTGGGGCCCGCAAGGCCCAAGGGGAGTTGACGCGGGTCGCTCTGGACCCGGGGGGCGAGGTGGTGGTGGACAGAGAGAGGAGGTTGCCCGGACGTGGCGCCTACCTCTGCGGTGCCGGATGTCTGGCGGCGGCGCTCAAACGGAAGGCCTTCGGGCGAGCCTTCCGCGGAAAGGCGGGCAAGGTTGACCCGTTGAGGCTCGGGCAGGCGTGGGAGTCTGGCTCGGGGCCATGAGCGGTCGGGTGGGGGAGTGGGTGTTAAGGACCATTCGCGGACATTTTTGGATTAGGGTGCTGCGCCCTCGGAAGTAGGCGGAGCAGAAGGCCAAGCAACGTATGTCGAAGAAGCGCGTTCACGAAATCGCGAAAGAGCTCAAGGGCCACGGCATTGAGCTCGATAACAAAGAGGTCGTCACCGAGCTGGCGGCGCTCGGGTATGACGTCAAGAGCCACTCGTCTTCGCTCGATGACGATCAGGCTACCGCCGCGGTCCAGAAGATCCTGGACAAGCGCAAGCCGAAGCAGGCCGCGGCGCCGGTAACGGCCAAGGGCTTCGTGGTGCGCCGCAAGGTCGGCCCGCCCTCGGGCCCGTCCGGCGATGGGACCCACGAGGCGCAGCACGCCGCCGAGGCCCACGCCGCTCAGACTGAGTCCCATGAGGCGCCTCAGGCCGCTCAGTACGAGCAGCCTGCCGCCGCCGAGGCGCCTCAGGCTGCCCAGCACGAGCAGCCTGCCGCTACCGCCGAGGCGCCTCAGGTTGCCCAGCACGAGCAGCCCGCCGCCGCCGCCGAGGCTCCGAGGGCTGCCCAGTCCGAGCAGCCCGCCGCTGCCGCCGAGGCTCCGAAGGCTGCCCAGCCCGAGCAGCCCGCCGCCGCCGCCGAGGCGCCTCAGGTTGCCCAGCCCGAGCAGCCTGCCGCTGCCGCCGAGGCTCCGAGGGCCGCTCCCGCGCGTCCCGAGGCCCCGGCTGTTCCCCAGGCCGCCCAGCCGCCGGCGGCTCCTCCGCAGCGCTTCCCTACGCAGGAGAGGTCTCACTTGCCCTCGACTCCGCCGCGCACGTCGGTTCCTCCGACAGTCCGGACGCCCGGTACGCAGGCGACCGTCATCTCCAGGCCTCCTCCGGGAGGCATGTCTGGCCGTCCCGGGGGGCCGCAGGGTGGCCGTCCCATGGGTCCTGGTGGCCGTCCCGGTGGCCCGGGCGGTCAAGGCCGTCCTGGGGGTCCAGGCGGTCAAGGCCGTCCCGGGGGTCCGGGCGGTCAAGGCCGTTCCATGGGTCCGGGCTCGGGTCCGGTGCGTCCCACCTCGCCTGCCGGAGGGGCTCAGGCCTCGGCCCAGCCGGGGCAGAACGTCACCATGGTGGGAGGGGTGCCTCACGCTTCCTCGCAGCAGGAGGGGCGTCAGATGCGCCCCACGGCGACGCAGGCCGTCGTCATCTCGCGCCCGCTGATCCAGGTCCGCCGCGTCACGCCGACCACCACGCAGCAGAAGCAGTACCCGATGGCGCCGGGCAAGAAGGCCATTGGCGAGGTGCGCGAGTTCAGGGTCGTCCCGGATCACGCCGGGCGGGGCCGCGAGCTGGTCGACGTCTCGAAGAACAAGGACAAGGCACCGCGCAAGCGTGGCGGGGCCGCCGAGACCGCCGTCTCCAAGCAGGAGCTGTCGGATCTCGTCTGGGGCCGCGTCAACATCCCCATCCGGGGCAAGAAGAAGAAGCCCACGAAGAAGGGCGCGAAGACGCAGATCACCCAGATGGCCGAGGAGAAGAAGGTCATCAAGCTCCAGGAGGGCATCAGCGTGTCCGACCTGGGGCAGCGCATGGGTATCCGCACCTCGGACATCATCAAGAAGCTGATGGGGCTGGGGAAGATGGCCACCGCCAACCAGATGGTCGACGCCGACACGGCGGAGCTCATCGCCACCGACTACGGCTGGAAGGTGGACCGGGTGGGCTTCGAGGTCGAAGACTACCTGCCCGAGCTGGAGGCCAAGCCCGAGGACGAGCGCACCCGTCCGCCGGTCGTCACGGTCATGGGCCACGTCGACCACGGCAAGACGAGCCTGCTGGACGCCATCCGCGCCGCCAACGTGGCCTCGGGTGAGGCCGGCGGCATCACCCAGCACATCGGCGCCTACAGCGTCACCACGGCGCGCGGCGACATCACCTTCCTGGACACGCCGGGCCACGAGGCCTTCACGTCCATGCGCGCCCGCGGCGCCAACGTGACGGACATCGTCATCCTGGTGGTCGCCGCGGATGACGGCGTGATGCCGCAGACGGTCGAGGCCATCAAGCACGCCAAGGCCGCCGAGGTGCCCATTGTCGTCGCCATCAACAAGATGGACGTGCCGGGCGCCAACCCGGACCGCGTGAAGAAGGATCTGGCCAACCACGAGCTGACCCCCGAGGAGTGGGGCGGCGACACCATCATGGTGCCCGTCTCGGCCAAGCAGAAGATGGGCCTGGACCTGCTCTTGGAGAACGTGGTCCTCCAGGCCGAGGTGCTCGAGCTGACCTCCAACCCCAGCCGTCCGGCGGTGGGCGCCATCATCGAGGCCAAGCTGGATCGCGGCCGCGGCCCCGTGGCCACCGTGCTGGTGCAGGAGGGCACGCTCAAGCTGGGCGACGCCATCGTCACCGGCACGCACTACGGCCGCGTGCGCGCCATGAACAACAGCCGTGGCGAGATGGTCAAGGAAGTGCTGCCCGGCTACTGCGCCGAGGTCATTGGCCTGTCGGGCGTGCCCACCGCGGGTGACGCCATCAACGTGGTGGCGGACGAGAAGGCGGCCAAGCAGATCGGCGACCACCGCGCCATGAAGGAGCGTCAGACCGAGCTCAGCAAGGTCAGCCGCGAGACGCTGGATCAGCTCTTCGCCAAGACCAAGGCGGGCGGAGGCCCCAAGGAGCTGCGCGTCGTCATCAAGGCGGACGTGCAGGGCTCGGCCGAGGCCGTCAAGCAGGCCCTGACCAAGCTGACCGGCCCGAAGGTGCGGGTGGAGATCATCGACACCGGCGTGGGCGCCATCACCGAGTCGGACGTCATGCGCGCGGCCGCCTCCAAGGGGCTGGTGGTGGGCTTCAACGTGAAGCCGGAGTCCGGCGCGGAGTCCGCGGCCAAGGCTCAGCAGGTGGCGCTGCAGACCTACAGCATCATCTACGAGCTCATCGATGGTGTCCGTACGGCCATGGAGGAGCTGCTGGAGCCCATCCGCACCGAGCGCAAGCTGGGCCGCGCGGAGGTCCGCAACACGTTCAACGTTCCGAAGCTGGGCACCATCGCTGGCGCGGCCGTGCTGGACGGCGTCATCAAGCGCGGCGCCTTCGTCCGCCTCATGCGCGAGAACAAGCAGCTGTTCTCCGGGAAGATGGCGTCGCTGCGCCGCTTCAAGGACGACGTCAAGGAAGTGGCTCAGGGCTTCGAGTGCGGTATCGGCATCGAGAACTTCAACGACCTCAAGCCGGGCGACATCATCGAGGCCTACGAAATCGAAGAGACGCGCCAGAGCCTGACGTAAGCCCCTCGTCGCCTTCGGCGTTGTTCACCGGTGGCCCCGGCGGCTGGCCCATGTGCCGCCGCCGGGCTGAGGGTCTCTCATGTTCGTTTGTGTCGCACGCCTCACCCTGCAGATTCACGAGAGCGGCTCGCTCAAGGCCAAGCGCCAGGTCCTCCGCCGGGTGACCGACCGGGTGAAGGCCCGCTTCAACGTCGCGGTTGCCGAGGTGGCCGACCAGGATCTCTGGCAGAAGGCCACCATTGGCCTGGCAGTCGTGGGCAACGAGCGCGCCCACGTGGATGAGCAGATGGAGAAGATCATCCACTTCGTGGAGGAGATGTACGTCGCCCCGCTGATGACCCGGGAGAAGGAGATCCTCGCCTTCGGGGACAAGCTCTTCGCCCACGA
Source organism: Hyalangium sp. (assembly GCF_045802625.1). Taxonomy (NCBI): domain Bacteria; kingdom Pseudomonadati; phylum Myxococcota; class Myxococcia; order Myxococcales; family Archangiaceae; genus Hyalangium; species Hyalangium sp. The sequence continues at coordinate 250,414 of NZ_JBJMQP010000108.1, forward strand.
GGTGGCGCCCGCCCCCTCCCAGGCTGACGACGAGCAGACGGAAGAAGAAGCGGAGGGCTTGAGCACCGAGGAGCTGATTGCCAGCTTGAACCGGGCGGAGCGCTCCATGGCGGAGGCCGAGGGGATGGCGGACTGGGATCGCCGGCACGAAGGCCGGGAGAGCGTTGGCAAGCCGGCGCCCTCGGGTGGGGGCCCGTTGACGCTGGATGAAGCCCGGGCGCGCGCTCGCAACCTGCGCAACCCCCGGGATTGGGAGAAGAAATGAGTACGCATTCTCGACCGGAGCGCGTGGGCCAGGAGATCCAGGTCGCCATTGGGCAGATCCTCGCCCGCGGCGAGCTGAGGGATCCGCGCATCGGCTACATCACCATCACCGGCGTCAAGGTCTCTCCGGATCTGCGCGTGGCCCGCGTCTTCTATTCCATGCTCGGCACCCAGCAGGAGCGTGAGGAGACGCAGAAGGGGTTGGACGCCGCCAAGGGCTACGTGCGCCGCGAGGTGACGGCCGCCGTGAACCTGCGCGTCTCTCCCGAGATCTTCTTCAGCTTCGATGAGTCCGTGGGTGAAGGGGACAAGATTGACCGCCTTCTGCGCGAGGTCCGCCAGAAGGAGGGCTGGTAACCGCGTCCCGCGGCATCCATGATGTAAGGCGTTCATGGACGGCGTCCTCGTCATCGACAAACCCTCGGGACCCACTTCTTTCGACGTGGTGCGGCAGGTGCGCGCGCTGCTGAAGGTGAAGAAGGCCGGGCACACCGGAACCCTCGACCCCATGGCGACGGGCGTGCTGCCCATCTGCCTGGGGGAAGGCACCAAGGTGGCGGGCCTCATCACCGAGGGAGACAAGGCCTACGAGGCCACCGTGCACCTGGGCGTGGAGACGGACACCCAGGACGCTCAGGGCAAGGTGACGGCCGAGGCGCCGGTGCCGCCCCTGACGGTCGCGCTGCTGGAGCAGGCGCTCGCGCCCTTCCGAGGCACCTTCGCGCAGGTTCCGCCCATGTACTCGGCGGTGAGGGTGGCCGGGAAGCGCCTGTACGAGCTGGCTCGGGCTGGTGAGGAGATAGAGCGGGCGAGCCGTCAGGTGACCGTCTACGAGCTGACGCTGAGGGACTTCTCCTCCAACCGGTTGAAGCTCTCGGTGCGCTGCTCCAAGGGCTTCTTCGTCCGCACGCTGGCGTATGACATTGGCCGGGCGCTGGGCTGCGGGGCCCACCTGGAGGCGCTGCGCCGCACGGTGAGCGGGCCTTTCGTGCTGGCCCAGGCGCTGCCGCTGGCCGAGCTGCCCACGCTGGCCCAGGACCGGGCTGTGGTGGCGCGCAAGCTGCTGCCCATCTCCGAGGCGCTCGCCCACCTTCCTTCCCTGCGCGTGAGCGCGGCGGACGCCGCCCGCGTTACCCATGGTGTGCCGCTGGAGGCCCCGCCCATGCCGGGGCGCATCCGGGTGCTCGGGCCGGACGGGGCGCTGCTGGCCGTCGCCGAGGTGGTGAAGGGCCGGCTGAGCTATCTGCGCGTGCTCGCCTGACAGGGGCGTTCTTGGCCAGAGCCTTCGATATCACCGTGGTGGTGGCCCCGACGCTCCGCAACGCCTTCGAGGGGCGCTCCCAGGTCAGCCTGGGCCTGCCCTCCACCGCCGACATGGGGGATGTGGTGGAGACCCTGCTGCGGCTCTACCCGCGCACCCGGAGCCTGCTGGCCGGGGATGGGGGCATACCGGGCGGGCGTTACATGCACCTCGTGCTGGATGCGGGCTCGGTTCAGAGTCCGGCCCAGGGGCGGGGATCGCTCTCTGCTGGACACAAGGTGTTCGTCTTCGCCCTGTCCCGTCCTCCAGCGAGCAACCAACCGGGCCTAGAAGGTTGACCCTGTAGGTCCGTGAAGCTTATAAGCCCCCCGCCTGTTAGTAGGGCAATGCCCGGTCTGTACCCCTCCGCGGACCGCGGCTTCTCAGGAAGTTCCACCGGAGCGGGAGAGACGAAGAGAGAGAACGATGTCGCTTCATCAGGAACGCAAATCGGAGCTCGTGACGAAGTTCCGGACCCACGAGACGGACACCGGGTCCCCCGAGGTGCAGGTGGCGCTGCTGTCCGAGCGCATCAACATGCTCACCGAGCACTTCAAGACCCACAAGAAGGACCACCACTCGCGGCGGGGCCTTCTGAAGCTGGTCGGTCAGCGCCGCCGTCTCCTGGACTACCTCAAGACCAAGGACACGGCCCGCTACCGCAAGCTCATCGAGGGCCTCGGTATCCGCAAGTAGGCCCGTAGCACCCGGGGCGCTGGCAATCACCAGCGCCCCTCGCGTTTGTTGGTGTCGTTTTCAGTCGGTGTCGTTTGGAAAGAAGCGGGGCGAGGTAGGAGCAAGGGCGGGTGCAGGCGGAGGTTTTGGTTTCCGTTCGGAGGGGCTGACTGAGGTTGGAAGTCGGCCCTCGCGATCAGGGATCAAAACTTCGCAGGATCCCTCCGGCGCTCCCAGGCGCCCCATGCAGTCAGACCGCGGTTGCCCGATTCCGCCTGTCCCAAGGCCCGGCGACCGCTCATCACCCGGGGCCCCCTCCGGGGCGTGGACCCACTCTCGAAAGGCGAGGGAGGGGCCGCGCACGGCAGGGGCCTTTCAGGAAGCAAAGGCAAGGACATGCTGAAGAAGAGCGTCAAGATTGGCGACAGTGAGCTGAGCATTGAAGTGGGCCGCATGGCCAAGCAGGCCGACGGCTCCGTCGTGGTCCGCTACGGCGACACGATGCTGCTCGTTACGGCCGTGAGCGCGCGAGAGAAGAAGGACGTCGACTTCCTCCCGCTGACGGTGGAGTACCAGGAGAAGCTGTACTCGGCCGGCCGCATCCCCGGCAGCTACTTCAAGCGCGAGGGCCGGCTCACGGAGAAGGAGACCCTGGCCAGCCGTCTGGTGGATCGCTCCTGCCGCCCGCTGTTCCCCGAGGGCTACGCGTACGAGACGCAGGTCATCGCCAGCGTCATCTCCGCGGACCCGGACAACGAGGGAGACATCCACGGCATTACGGGCGCCTCGGCGGCGCTGTGGGTCTCGGACATCCCGTTCAACGGTCCCATCGCGGGCATCCGCGTGGGCCGCGTGGATGGGAAGTTCGTGGCCAACCCCACCATGAAGCAGCGCGAGCAGAGTGACATCGACCTGGTCATGGCGGTGAGCCGCGAGGCCATCGTCATGGTCGAGGGTGGCGCCGAGGAGGTGACCGAGGCGGACATGGTGGCCGCGCTCGAGTTCGGCAAGCAGGCCGTGCAGCCGGCGCTGGACATCCAGGACGAGCTGCGCCGCGAGCTGAACAAGCAGGTGCGCGCCTACGAGAAGGCGCCCACGGTGGACGAGGGGCTCAAGGCCAAGGTGCGCGAGCTGGCCTGGGACGGCATCGTCAAGGGCTACACCATCAAGGAGAAGGCGGCGCGCTACGAGGCGCTCGGCAAGGCCAAGAAGGAGACCATCGCCAAGCTCAAGGAGCAGATGGCCGAGGCCTTCACCCCCACGGTGGAGAAGCACGCCAAGTCCGTGGTGGAGGACTTGAAGTACGAGCACATGCGGCAGATCACCGTGGATGGGGGCCGCATCGGCGCCCGTGGGCACGCGGAGGTCCGGAAGATCACCTGCGAGGTGGGCGTGCTCCCGCGCACCCACGGCAGCGCGCTGTTCACCCGTGGCGAGACGCAGGCGCTGGTGGTCACCACGCTGGGCACCAGCGAGGACGAGCAGCGGCTGGAGCTGCTGGGCGGCATGGCCTTCAAGCGCTTCATGCTGCACTACAACTTCCCGCCGTTCAGCGTGAACGAGACCAAGCCGCTGCGCGGCCCGGGCCGCCGCGAGGTAGGCCACGGCGCGCTGGCCGAGCGGGCGCTGCGCAACATGGCGCCCAAGAGCGAGAGCTTCCCGTACACCATCCGGATCGTCTCGGACATCCTGGAGTCCAACGGCTCCTCGTCCATGGCCTCCGTGTGCGGCGGCACCCTGGCGCTGATGGATGCGGGCGTGCCCATCAAGGCGCCGGTGGCGGGCATCGCCATGGGCCTGGTGAAGGAGGGCGAGAAGATCGCCATCCTCTCGGACATCCTCGGTGACGAGGACCACCTGGGCGACATGGACTTCAAGGTGTGCGGCACCAGCAAGGGCATCACGTCCATCCAGATGGACATCAAGATCACCGGGCTGACCACGGAGATCATGAGCCGCGCGCTGGAGCAGGCGCGTCAGGGCCGCATCCACATCCTGGGCGAGATGCTCAAGGCGATGCCCGAGGCGCGCAAGGAGATCAGCCAGTACGCCCCGCGCATCACCACCATCCAGATCCGTCCCGAGTACATCAAGAACGTCATCGGGCCGGGCGGCAAGGTCATCAAGGACATCATCGCGCGCACGGGCGCCTCGATTAACATCGAGGACTCGGGCCGGGTGGACATCGCCAGCGCCAACTCGGATGCGGTGAAGGCGGCGATCGCGATGATCCAGGCGCTCACGCGCGAGGCGGAGATCGGGAAGATCTACACGGGCACGGTGCGGAAGATCGCCGAGTTCGGCGCCTTCGTGGAGCTGTTCCCGGGCACCGACGGGCTGATCCACATCTCCGAGCTGTCCGACAAGCGCGTGAAGAGCGTGTCGGACGTGCTGAAGGAGGGGGACGAGGTGCTGGTGAAGGTGGTCAGCATCGACAAGACGGGCAAGATCCGCCTGTCGCGCAAGGAGGCCATGGCCGAGCGCGCCGCCGCTCAGCAGCAGGCCGCCGCGCCCACCACGGGTGACGGGGCGCCCGCGCCCACGCAGCCGAACGCCAAGGCCTGATTCGAGGCCGGGTAGCACCCACGGCGCCCTCTTCCACCTCCGGGTGGGGAGGGCGTTCGTGTTTCTGGGCGCCACTCGGCTGGGTAGCCAGTTCCGGCATTTTGGTGGTTTGCTCCTGGCATGAAGCGGCCGCCCAGCGAGGAAGCTCTCTCAACGAGTACCTTCGTCCGGGAAGACGCAGAGGAGAATGAGACTCGGAAGGAATCCGGCCTGCGGGGCCGGACCTTTCTGGACGGTGCAATGGTCGCCGGGCGCTACCATGTGGTACGTTTCGTTGCACAGGGCAGCCAAGGCGAGGTGTACGCGGTGGAGGATACCGCTCTACGCGAACGCGTCGCCCTGAAGACCATCCGTATGGAATTGGCTTCCCGACCGGATGTGCTCAAGCGATTCAAGGACGAGTTGCGTCTGGCGCGCCGCGTGACGCATCCGAATGTCTGCCGGGTGTTCGATCTGGGCGAGCACCGCGGCGAACTGGAACTCGGGCGGCAGTCCCAGCCCGTGACGTTTCTCACCATGGAGATGCTGGAGGGGGAGACCCTCCATGAGTACGTGGCGCGGAATGGGCGGATACCGCCAGCTCAGCTCCTGCCACTGGCAGAGCAGATGGCCTCGGCGCTCGATGCAGCTCACGAGGCCCAGATTGTCCACCGGGACTTCAAGAGCAGCAATGTGGTGCTGCTTCAGTCCCGTCCATCCTCAACGTACGCTCGCGTGGTGGTGACCGATTTTGGTCTGGCTTTGGGCATGGCGTGGAAAGACACCTCGGAGTCCTGGCGGGGTGGCTTCATCGGAACTCCCAGCTACATGGCCCCCGAGCAGGTGAGAGGTGAGGCCGTCTCCCCGGCTTCAGACATCTACTCCTTCGGAGTAGTCCTCTACGAGATGGCCACCGGGCGCCTCCCGTTCATCGCGGAGACGGTCATGGCCACCGCCCTTCAACGGCTCCAAGGGCCACCACCTCCTCCTCGGACGTGGGCTCCAGAGTTGGAGCCGCATTGGGACCAGGTGCTCCTGCGCTGTCTGGCGCAGAGTCCTCGGGAGCGTTTTGCCACCGCCTCTGAGGTTGTCGACGCGCTCCGGGGGAAGAGCGGCACCTTCGTCGCTGCTCCTCCCCTGCCAGGGCCAGCGGCGCCCGCCAACCCGGCCCCGGTTCCCGTGACACGAAAGGTCGTGGCGGTGCTTGCGCCTCACAGCCTCTGGGCCCGCGCGGAGACAGCGTGGATGTCCACGGCGTTCGCGGAGATGTTGTCCGCGGAGTTGGCTGCTGGCGGACAGGTGCGCCTGCTCTCCGGGGAGGAAGTCGCCCAGATGCGACGGGAACTAGCGCTGCCTGAGAGTGAGAGCTTTTCCGCGGACACTCTGCGGCGAATCCGAGCCCACTCTGGGGCAGACCTGGTGCTCTCGGGCACTTATCTCGCCCTTGGGCATGGAGAGTCCTCGACCCTGAGGATGGACCTGCGCCTGCAGGACAGCTCGACGGGCGAAGCGAGCATCCGGCTGACGGAGGTAGGAACGGAGCGCGAACTGCTGACGTTCCTCTCCCGTGTGGGCTCCACCCTGCGAGAGCGGCTGGGGTTGATGCCGCTCACCTCCGAAGAGGTTCACCAGGTTCGTCACACCATGCCTGCCAGCGCCGAGGTCACACGGCTCTACGCTGAGGGATTGGCCTGTCTGCGGGCCCATGATGTGGCGGCTGCCGTGAAGTGGCTCGAGCAGGTAACAGAGAGGGAGCCCACCTTCGCGCTCGCCCACTCCGCGCTGGCAGCGGCGTATCAGCGCTCGTCCTTCATGGAGCGCGCGAAGGTGGCCGCACGCCGTGCCTTTGAGCTGTCCCAGGGTTTGCCACCCGAGGAGCGCCTCTTAGTCCGCGCCCGCCACCACGAAGCCCAGGCAGAGTGGACTCAGGCCATCGAGGCTTATCAGCAACTCCTGGAGTGCTCCCCCGATACGGTGGAATATGGCGTGGCGCTCGTGTCAGCCCAGGTGTGCGCGGGACAGGTTCGGGACGCTTTGGCAACGGTCGAGGCGCTGCGGCGGTTGCCTCCGCCCATGGGAAATGACTCCCGTATCGATCTGGCAGCAGCGAACGCTCAGGCGTTCTCCTCGGACTTCACTGGGAGCTATCATTACGCCTCCGTCGCGGTGGACAAGGCACGTCAGGCAGGGCAGGGGGGAATCGCAGCTACCGCGCTCTTGATGCAATCGGGCTCGCTGCGCAACCTTGGCAATGTCACGCACGCCGCGAGCCTCTTGGAAGAAGCAGAGCGGTTGTTCCTTGAGAGCGGAAATCATGGGGGAGCGTTGCGTGCCATGTACCAGCGTGCCATCACGCTGGTGGATCGGGGCAAGCTGAGAGAAGCGGAGAGTGTCTATGGCACGGCGATTCGCCGGGTCTCGAGCTTTCGGGGCTCGGAGCTCGAGGCGGACATCCTGGCGAATGCTGCCTGGGTCTACTGCCATCTTGGAGATCTCGCCGAGGCTTTGCGGCTCATCCGCGAGGCGATGGAACTTTACCGGCGGTTGGAGTTGATCCCTGAGGTCACCCACTACAGCATCCAGCTCGGCATGGTGCGCCGACATCAGGGCGCGATGGAAGAAGCCCGACACCTCCTGGAGCAAGCAGCTCAGGCGGCCCGGGAAGCGGTGGGGGACGAATTCACGGAAGCCTGGGCACAGTATGAGTTGGGTCAGCTTTTCTTCGATCAGGGTGAGCTGTCACGGGCACGCGCTCACTTGGATCGCGCGCTCTTGCTGCGGCGAGGGCGGAGGCTTCAAGCCTTTGCGGCGGAGACAGAACTCAGCCTGGCCAGGGTGGCTGTTGAAGAGGGGAAACCTGATGAGGCGCTCCGCGTGCTGGAGCAGGTGCTTGCCGCCTATGCGGAGCCACGTACCCCTGACAAGGAGGGGCTGGCGCGAGCAATCATGGCCCAGGCGCTGTTGGCGAAAGAGAGCCTCGGCGCGGCCCGCGAAGCGATAGTGCAGGCACGCAGCCTGGCTGGCCAGAGTGAGAACTTCGTCATCATGGCGGAAGTGGCGCTCACCTATGCCCGCTGCTTGAGCCGGAGTGGAACGTTGCTGGAGCGGGAAGAGACATCGCGGCACCTCCAGGCCCTTTTCGCGCGGGCCCGGCAGGGAGGACTGAAGAGCGTTGAGCTCCAGGCAAGGCTCGCGCTGGCGGAGCTTGAGGAAACAGTGGGAGAGGTATCGCTCCAAGCCACCTACCTGGCCATCGCGGGGGACGCGAACCAACTTGGGTATATGACCATCGCCAGAAGGGCCGAAGCGGCCACGCGGCGGTGAGATCGGCACGGCAGGGAATGTACCGCCGGGCACTGGCGCTTCCGCCCGCTACGTGCCGAGCGCCTGCCGCAGGCTGTGGCGCAGCCGTGGGCGCATGATGGTGGGAGTGTGCTCCGCGCGCCGCAGCGCCTCTTCCAGCAGCCGCACGGCTTCCTGGCGCTCGCCCCTCTTGAGCCGCGCGAGGGCCAGCACCTCCAGCACCTCCAGCGGCTCCTGCTCCACGGAGCACTTGTCCGAGCGTGCTTGCAGCGCCTGCCACTCCTCGGCCGATGCCGGGCGGGTGGTCAGCTCTACCAACGACAGGAGGACGGACTCGGAGGGGCTCCACTCCGCTCCCGGGCGCTCCGCCAGCACCTGGCGGATGGTGTCCAGGGCGTGTCGAGCTGGTACTTCCTTGCCCTCGTAGGCCAGCACCCGCGCGTAGAGCAGCAGCCCCCAGGGCCGCGGTGCCACCTCCGGGTGGTGCCGCTCCAGCTCCATCGCTCGGGCGATGTGGGCCATGGCCGTCCGGGTGTCTCCTGCCTGGTAGTGCAGCTCTCCCAGGTTGTGCTCGGCGAAGTACTCCCAGCCCACCATGCCCAGCTCGCGGCCCAGCTGCTTGAAGCGGTGCTGGTCTTCCAGTGCCCGTGGAAGGTTGTCGAGCGCCACCCAGAGGTTGCGGCGGTTGTTGATGGCGGCGCCCAGGTGCAGCCTGTCTCCGCGCTCGGTGCACGCGGTGATGCACTCCTCCAGCACCCGCTGGGCGTCGTCGATGCGGCCCAGGTTGGGGAGGATGAAGCCCAGCAGTATCAGGCAGACGATGCGCGACTCGTAGCCGGCATCTCCCAGATCGCGCGCCTGCTCCGAGGCGGCTGCCAGCAGACCCCGAGCGTTCTCCCACTGGCCCAGGCGCCACTGCGCGCGGCCCATGCCCAGCAGCAGCCGCACCTGCAGCATGCGCGAGTCCTGCATCGAGGTGGTAGCCAAGGCCATCGCCTGGAGGACGCGCTCCTCGGAGCGCACCCAGTCGTTGCTCCAGTCGAAGGCCGTGGCCTCGTCCAGCATCACCTCGATCTCCTCGCGCGTGTTGCCGAGCTCCCGCGCCATCTGCCGGGCGCGGGCCAGGTCCGCCAGCGAGTCCTCGTAGCGGCCCACGCGGTAGCGCATCAGCCCGCGGCCCCGGAGCGCGGTGAGGCAGCGGGAGTCGGCGGTCTGCGGCAGCAGCTCCAGGGCCCGGCTGTAGGTGGCCTCCGCCTCCAGGTAGGCGTGACGGCCGCGGGCCGACTCGGCCAGATCGATGTAGAGCGAGGCAGCCTCCGAGTGCAGGCCCGCGCAGGCCGCGTGGAAGGCAAGCCGGGGAAGGAAGCGCGATTCGCGGGCGCTGGCCTCCATGTAGAAGAGGTGGGCCGCGTGGTGGAGGCGCCAGCGCTGCGTCTCGGGGAGGGAGCGGGCCACTTCTTGGCGGATCAGCTCGTTGCGGAAGCGCAGGCCCTCTTGGGGATGGTCCACCAAGGGCCCCAGCTCTACCAGCCGGCGGGTGGCGTGGCGTGCATCCAAGGGAAAGTCGGCTGCCCCATCCTCGCGCTCCAGCGCGCTCACCACGCCCTCCACCTCGCCGAGGGTGAAGTCACCGCCGAGCACTGCGCACAGGCGGGCGTGGGAGACGAGCTCCGCGGGCAGGGCTCCCAGCTCGTGCTGGGCCAGCCACTCCACCAGCCGGAGCTCCGGCATCCGGTCCAGCTCGTCGGTGGCCAGGTACCAGCTCCCGCCCGAGCGCTGACGCACCATGCCCTGGCGCTTGAGGCCGCGCACCAGCTCCACGATGAAGAGGGGCGTGCGCTGGGCGCGCTCGGCCAGCTGCTCCAGGGCCTCGGCGGGCACGTTCTCGGCGGGGCGCAGCCCGGTGCGGCAGAGCTCCATGGCCTCTGGCAAGGGCAGGGGGCCCAGGCTCAAGGTGGTGCGGCGGGCGGCGCGCGTGGCCCAGCGAGGCCGGCTGCGCTCGAAGCCGGGGCGGGCTAGCACGCAGATCCACAGGGGCAGCTCGGACTCGGCGCGGGTGGCGTACTCGAGCGCATCCAGGGCCACGTCCTCGGCGAAGTGAGCGTCATCCAGCAGGAACAGGAGGGGGCGGACACGGGCAGTGGCGGCCAGCAGCTCACCCGTGGCACGCACCGCCAGCGAGCGCAGGGCGCCCGGCGCGGCGGCCAGGCTTCGCAGGTCGGCGGAGGCTCGCCACCCCAGGTAGAAGGACACCGAGGGCCACAGCTCCTGCGCCAGAGGCGCTCCCAGCAGCTCCTCGCACCGCGTGCGGCAGGCGCTCCCATCTCCCTCCGGCTGGGCGGCGCACTCCCCCAGCACCTCGTGCAGCAGCAGGCGCAGGGTGCTCTCGGGATCGCCCTGCACGGGCTCCCGCGCGCGCAGCGAGACCACCCGGGCCTCGGGTTCCTGCTCTCGGAGGAGGTGGACGAGCGCCGTGGCCAGGTGGCTCTTGCCCTGGCCTCTGTCTCCCAGCACGGAGGCGAGCGTCGGGGCCCGCCCATGCACTGCCCCCCGAGCGCTCTGCACCAACTCCGCCAGCTCTCCCTGGCGGCCCACCAGTACGCCGTTGGCCAGCTGCACCACGCTGGTGTCCTCGCGGGCCGCTTCGGGCAGGGCCCGGCGGAAGAGGCCCTGGCGCTCGGGGATGGGCACGCACTTCAGCTCCGGGAGGCCCTCCAGTGCCACCGTTGTCAGCAGCAGGGTGGGAGGATCCTCCTCCGTGGGGTAGCGCTCCCACTGGGAGAACAGCGGCGTGAGGTAGCGCGGGGGCCCCTGGGGGCGGCGCTGCACCCTCACCAAGGCCACGTCCACCAGGGCGTTGGCGGCCACGCCCTCGGCGCACAGGTGCTCGGCGCACAGGTGGGCGCGCTGGAGGGGATTGGCCTCCGCTTCCGGATCGAAGACGGCGGCGAAGCGGGTCCCGTCGCGGAAGGCGAGCTGTCCTCCGCTCCGCGCCAGCGCCTTCTGCACCGCGAGGGGATTGGCGCCCGAGCGCAGGAAGAGCAGGGCCACGGAGCGGTGCTGCGAGGCGGCAGGGCGAGCCGGCGCGCCCGAGGCATGCGAGGGTGCCGCGGAGGGGTGCTCGAGCGCGTACCGCAGCGCGGCGGCCAGCTCCTGGGCGGAGGCGTAGCGGCGGGAGCGCTCCTTGGCCAGGCAGCGCAGCACCACCTCCTCGAGGGTGGCGGACACGGGCGCCAGCTCCGAGGGGCGCGGGGGACGGCGAGAGAGGTGGGCCTGACGGACATCCGCCGCGGCACCGAAGAAGGGAGTCCGGCCGGTGAGCATCTCGTAGAGGATGACGCCCAGCGCGTACACATCCGTGCGCTCGTCCAGGTCCTCCTCACCGGCGCACTGCTCGGGAGCCATGTACTCGGCGGTGCCGGCCTGGGCGAGCCCTCGCGCGGAATCCGCCTCGGGAGGGCTCGGGGACAACGGCCGTGCCAGGCCGAAATCGAAGAGCCCCAGCGCCCCCTTCGCTTCGTCGAGGAAGATGTTCTCCGGCTTGAGATCGCAGTGGATGAAGCCACGACGATGGACGGTGTCGAGCGCCTGCGCCAGGGCGAGCGCGGCCTGGCCCGCCTCGGGCAGCGGACCATTCTTCTGCGCCAGCCGCTGGGCGAGCAGCGGATGGGGGATGAACTGCATGACGAAGTAGGGAGGCCCGTCGGCCAGCCAGCCCGTCTCGTAGACCTCGGGCACGGTGGGAGGGCCGACGGCCCGCAGTGCCTCGAACTCCAGAGTAAAAGCATTCCCAGCCGGTGGGTGGGCGCGGTGCAACACCTTGATGGCGACGCGCAAGCCATCGCGCCGACGCCGGGCCGCCAGCAGGGTGCCGAAGCCGCCCTGGGCCACCGTGTGCTCCAGCTCATAGCCGGGGAAGGCCAGCGCAGGCAGGGGCTTGGGCGTGGCGGGAGGCTCGCTCGAAGGCGAGGCCCCCTGGAGGCAGAAGAGATGGCCTCCCTCCCAGCGCTGTCCGCATGTCAGGCAGCGTGGCATGCGCTGCTCCCTGGAATCAGACACGGCCCGCCGACCGCGAGCCGTAGAGTGTCCATTCAGTTTGCCATCAGTCTGCCCATTCTGCCCAGGTGGGGGAGAACTTCAGGGGCAAGGGCCGCAATCCCTGCAGTTGTTCGGGGTGAAGCCCGTTCCGCAGGACTCGCTGATCTGGCAGACGCCGTCGCCGCAGACATAGACATCCGACTTCTTGATCCGAGTGGTCAACGCCCGATAGGACTTCCCGTTGTAGTAGCAGGTCTGGAAGTAATTATGTGCGTAGTCGGGGGTGCAGAGCGCCGAGCAGTTGCTCACGTGGTGGATGGGCGCACACTGATCCCCAGCGCCCGCAACCTCCAGCCCGCAGGCCCGGACGCTGCTCTGCGTGCTGAGCAGGTATGAGTCATTGCCCGCGAAGATGCCTTCATTCTGGAAGAGGTTGCCGAAGAAGCAGGCCTCCTTCTGGGCGAAGATGCTGAACTCGCCCCACCCCACGGGAATCGGAGAGTTATTGGCCTTCAGCCCCTGGATGGAGATGTTCACCTTGACGCCATACTTGTTGGTGTGAGCCGCGAGGCAGGCCGTGATGAGCTGCTGCTCGAGCTCGGTGGCGGGAGCGCCGCCTGCCCAGCCGGGCGTCAGGCCCAGGTTGCCATTCCATTTATGCGTGGTGTTCGTCACGGGGTTGGTCCAGGTGAGGCTGGAGCCATGGGAGACGGCACACGCCGTGACGTACGACATGACCATATCCGCCAGGGCGGGATCCTGGTTGAACCAGTCGACGAACGAAGCGCTGTTCAAAGTGCTCAGGCTCAGGCCATTGGAGCCCAGGCCGTTGGAGCCCAGGCCGTTGGAGCCCAGGCCGTTGGAGCCCAGGCCATTGCCCTCTCTCAACTCAGAGGCCTGGCTCGCCAGCTCCTGAGGGGCGTCCGGCTCTTCCAGGGAGGGATCCCCGCAGCCACCTGCCAGGAGCGCGAGCAGGACCGCCGGCAGCACACGCAAGCAGGTCTGCCGGTCCAACAGCGACCGGTGAATGCACGAGGAATACCTTGCCATGAACAACCTCCGGGGGGATGAGTGTTTGGTGAAGTGTGCTCAGGAGGCGCAGACGCGCCGGGCCTCGGGCGTGGTGGCGAACCCGCTGGCATCGCGTACGACCCAGCCCGCGGTGTCCGCCAGGGGGCCTCCGGTGATCTCGACGCTGTCCGGTCCCTGCCGTGCCTCCACCTGGCCCACGTGGACACAGAGGTGGACGCTCACGCGTGAGCCCGCGGCTCGCGTCTGAGCCCGCTGGTGGAACCCGCGGGCGGCGGCCAGCAACGCGGCGGGCTTCAAGGCCGGGGGCGCATCCAGCAGCCGCACGCCCAGCAAGGCCATGCCCATCTGCTCTGCCAGGATGAAGCCCGCATCGCGCAGCTCCTGCTCCAGCGCGTCGAGCACCTCGGAGACGGTGGTGTACGCCGCATCATCCTCGTCTCCCGGGACCAGCACTCCCTCCGCATGGATGACGAAGGCGCGCGCGCTCCGGTTGTCAGCGGAGGCCTGCTCGGCAGGAGTGGAGGTCACGGCCTCTCGGAGCGCGGAGACGACAGCGGCGACGGTCGGGAAGCGCCGGTGCGCCTCCTTCTCCAGACAGCGCAGCACCACGGCATCCACGGCGGGAGACACGGGAGCGCGGGCGCTCGGCCGAGGTGGCGGATCCTCCAGATGCATTCGCTCGACCTCGAGCCGGTTCTCCGACTGGAAGGGGTGTTGGCCCGTCAGCATCCGGTAAAGCAAGACTCCGAGCGCGTAGATGTCCGTGCCGGGACCGATGACGCCGCCACGGATCTGCTCGGGAGCCATGGCGTGGGGGGTGCCCAGGCGCTCGCCATCCGTGGTGAGTCCGGGCTCGCCGGGCTCGGGGTGAAGGATCTTGGCGATGCCAAAGTCCAGCAACTTCACTTGGGGCGGCAGCGCTTCGGAGACGATGGCCACATTGCTGGCCTTGAGATCGCGGTGCACCACACCGGCCCGATGAGCCGCCTCGAGCGCGGTACAGACTGGCTCCAGGAACTCCAGCGCGCGATCAGGCGCGAGCCGTCCACGCTCCTGCAGCAGGTGGCCCAGCGTCCGCGAGGGCAGCAGCTCCATGACGTAGTAAGGGCTTCCGTCTGGCAGCAGGCCAAAGTCATAGATGTTCACGATGTTGGGGTGGCGGATCTGGTTCACCACCTGGGCCTCGCGGACAAAGCGCTGCAGCATCTCTCCCTTGTTGCTCAGGTGGGAGTGCAACACTTTCAGCGCGGCGCGCCTCCCGAGGATGCGGTGCTCGGCCTCATAGACGGTGCCATGGCCTCCCGCTCCGAGCACGGCCTGCAGCACGTATTCACCTGCGAGCGAGCCGGGGCCTGGCTTCCAAGCAGGCCGCTGCTCCCTCGACAGGAGCGGGGTGCCGCCCGGTTGCATGAAGCGAGTGCTCAACGTGTCTGGCATGGCTGCCATTGTACGAATGTGCAGGCAGCTACCCGCGATGGCCCCGTGGGGAGGGCTGGTTGTCGACTAGCCATCACAGGAGCAGGCGGTCCTCTTGGACACCTTGTGTTTCCAAGCGCTGCTTCAGCAATCGCAGGCACGCTGGGCGTCGGGTGTGATGGCAAACCCGCTGGCATCGCGCACGAGCCAGCCTGTGGTGTCAGCCAAGGGGCCTCCGGTGACCTCGAGGCCATCAGGGCTTTGCCGTGCCTCCACCTGACCCATGTGGGCACAGAGGTGGACGCTCACGCGTGAGTTGGCCACCCGCTGCTGCGCATGCTGATGGAGCTCACGGGCCACCTCCAGCAGCAGGGAAGGCTTCAACGGGGGAGGGTCGTCGAGCAGCCGCACGCCCAGCAGGGCCATGCCTGTCTGCTCGGCCAGGATGAAGCCCGCGTCGCGCAATTCCTGCTCCAGCGCGTCGAGCATCTCGGAGACGGTGGTGTAGGCCGCATCGTCCTCGTCTCCCGGAGCCAGCACTCCCTCCGCATGGATGACGAAGGCGCGAGCGCTCCGGCTCTCGGAGGCGGCCTGTTCGGAGGTGGGTGGCGCCACCGCCTCCTGAAGCGCCGCGAGGACCGCCGAGACGCTCGGGAAGCGCCGGTCCGCTTGTTTTTCCAGGCAGCGCAGCACCACGGCATCCACGGCGGGAGACACCGGAGCGCGGGCGCTCGCCCGAGGCGGAGGAGCCTCCAGGTGCATCTGCTCCACCTCGAGCGGGTTCGGTGAATGGAAGGGGTGCTCACCGGTCAGCATCCGGTAGAGCAGGATCCCCAGCGAGTAGATGTCCGTGGCGGGGCCAATGAGGCCGCCGCGGATCTGCTCGGGCGACATGGCGTGGGGAGTGCCCAGGCGCTCGCCGTCCGTGGTGAGGCCGGGCTCGCCGGGCTCGGGGTGGAGGATCTTGGCGATGCCGAAGTCCAGCAGCTTCACGACGGGGGATTGCGCCTCGGAGACGATGGCCACGTTGCTGGCCTTGAGATCGCGGTGCACCACGCCGGCCCGGTGAGCGGCCTCCAGCGCGGCGCAGATCGGCTTCATGAACTCCAGCGCGCGCTCGGGAGAGAGCCGGCCACGCTGCACCAGGAGATCACTCAGCGTCCGCGAGGGCAGCAGCTCCATGACGTAGTAGGGGCTGCCGTCCGGCAGCACGCCGAAGTCATAGATGTCCACGATGTTGGGGTGGCGGATCCGGTTGATGAGCTGCGCCTCGCGCACGAAGCGATGCAGCATCTCTTCCTTGTCGTTCAGGTGGGAGTGCAACACCTTCAGCGCGACGCGCTGCCCGAGGATGCGGTGCTCGGCCTGATACACGGCGCCGTGGCCTCCCACGCCGATGACCGTCTGGAGCATGTATTCGCCCGCGAGCGAGCCAGGACCGGTTCTCCACGCGGCCCGCTCTTCTCTCGACAGGCGAGGAGCGCCATCCGAGGCCCAGAATGACGAGCTGGAGGTCTCTTCCATGGTTGTCATTGTAGGGACGGGTGCGCCTGTGACGGCGATCGCCCTCCGGGGCGAATCAACTGTCGAGTAGCCAGCAGAACGGGGAAAGATCGTCCGGCTGGCTCGCGCGTTGAAGGCGCGAGCACGTCCCCGGAGCCTCCGTGTCCCTGTCCCCCCTGACGCCTCCCGCCAAGCCCTCCGGCCCGCTCTCGGGGCTCTCGCGCTTCATCGGAGGGTTCCGCTGGGCCTTCATGCCGCTGGGACTGCTGGCCCTCATCGCCGTGGGAGTCCATGCCGCGGCGGACACGCTCGATGACCGGCTCCTGTCGCTGGTGGACATGGCGGATGCCACGTTCGACCGGCTCGTGGGGGCCTACAGCTTCTCCGAGGGGCTGGTGGATCTCATCTCGCTGGAGCGGCGCACCTTCATCGCCCGGGTGCTGGCCCTGTCGTGGGAGCTGTCCGTGGACCTGGTGCTGGCCTTGCCGGCGCTCGGCTATCGCGAGTCCAGGGCCTCCCCGGAGGCAGAGCCCTGGCGCAAGTACCTCGCGCAGGACACGCGCCCCACCTGGCGCCAGCTCTTCCTTCGCTCGCTGCGCAAGCCCACCACGGTTCGCTGGACGCGCCCGCTGGCCACGGCGGGCGTGGTGCTCGCGGGGGCGTGCGCGGTGGCGCGGCTCCTCCAGGGCTCGGTGTACCTCTCCTGGCGCGAGCTGCTGGGAGAGCGGGCGGCGGACGCGGCGGCGCGGGGCCTGGCGCTGGGGGCGCTGGTGGGGATCCTCGTGACGCTGGGGTGGCGCGCGGTGCTGCGCAACCTGCAGCACGCGGACACCGCCTCGCAGGAGAACGTCCACAACCGGCTGCAGGCGCTCTCGTATGGGCTGGTGGGCTCGGCGCTGGCGGTGCCCCTGGCGATCGCCGCGGTGCTGGATGCCTCGCCCCTCCTCTCCTTCCTGCGCTGAGGTGGCCCCGTGTTCTCTCGCAACGCACGCGGCCTGCTCGACTTCCTCATGGCCGCCCTGTGTCTCTGGACGGCCTACCACCACACTCCCGCCGGAGCGCTGGTGCGGCGAGGCGCCGCCTGGGCCTTCCACACCCGGAGCACCGCTCGCCCGCTGCTGGCCTACTACGATGGGGTGAGCAGCTCGGGGGTGACTACCTCCGCGCTCGTGCCGGAGTCACCGCTCGTGCGTCCGATCGCCGAGGTGGGTCCGCTCGCCTATGGCACCCACCTCGCGTTGAGGGGGCTCCAGCCGAAGGCGCAGAGGCCCGCGCTGGCGCTGGCCGCCGAGCTGGGCGTGTCCTCCGAGGCGCTGCTGGATGAGGCCCAGGGGCCCGTCGCCGCGCGCAAGCTCCTGGAGGCCCTCTCGGGAGACTTCCCGAGCGAGGAGGCCCGCCTCACCGCCGTGTTCGCGGGGCGCATCCCCGCGCGCTATGCCCTGGATCGGGTGTCGGCCGAGGGCGGTGCGCTCACGCTGGAGCGGATCTCTCGACAGCTCCCGCCCGGCTTCGAGGACGCGACGGTGGCGGCGGCCCAGGCGCTCGCGCTCACCACGGCGTTCGGGCTGGCATGGCCCGTTCCGGAGAGCACGCCCATCACGAGCCCCTTCGGCTACCGCATCCACCCCACGCTGGGCACTCGGAAGATGCACACGGGCGTGGACCTCAGCGTGCCTCAGGGCACCGAGGTCCACGTGGTGGACGACGGCATCGTGCGCCGGGCGAGCGAGGACTCGGTGAACGGCCGGGTGCTCATCATCGACCACGGCCGAGGCGTGTCGACGGCCTACTGCCACAACTCGGAGCTGCTGGTGAAGGTGGGCCAGCACGTGAAGCGGGGCGAGATCATCGCCCACTCGGGCAACACGGGCCGCTCCACGGGGCCGCACGTCCACTACCAGCTCGAGCTGTCCTCGCAGCCCGTGGATCCGCTGCGCTTCCACGCCGGCCCGCACGCCGTGGCCAGCGACTCTCACCTCTGAGGAGGATCAAGGCCGGCATATCGCTGCTGACGAAGGCGAGGGTGCGTGCTACTCCCGGCGGCCATGTCTGCTCGCCTGACCCTCCAGGTCCGCCGTGTGCGACCTGACCAGCCGGATCCGCTGCCGCTGCCTCGCTACGAGACGGCCCAGGCCGCCGGGATGGACTTGCGAGCCGACATCGAAGGAGAGCGGACGCTGCGGCCCCTGGAGCGCCTGGCCGTCCCCACCGGACTCGCCCTCGCGCTGCCTGCCGGCTACGAGGGCCAGGTGCGCCCCCGCTCCGGGCTGGCGCTCAAGCACGGCGTCACCCTGCTCAACGCGCCGGGCACCCTTGACGCGGACTACCGGGGCGAGGTGCACGTCATCCTGGTGAACCTCTCCCAGGAACCCTTCACCCTGCGTCGGGGGGACCGGGTGGCCCAGCTCGTGGTGGCGCCCGTCACCACGGCCGAGATCCAGGAGGTCGCCGTCCTGGACGCCACCTCGCGGGGGGAGGGTGGGTTCGGCTCGACTGGAAGATGACATGGGCTCGTTCCTTGCTGCCCTGGGAGAGAGCAGGATAAGGAAGGTATGGGCCGCCCTCCCCAGGCCCCTGAAGGAGCTGGAGTCCCTCCCCCGTGCTCTGCTACCGCTGCGGCAGCCACGTCCCTGATACGACCGATACCTGTCCGACCTGCGGCCAGAAGTTCGACGCGGCGGCCCGGCAGGCGGCGGGTGCGTCCGCGCGCAAGCGGGGAGGCGTCGAGGGAGCCCCCTACAAGGCGGGGGACACCCTGGCCAAGCGCTTCACCATCCGGGAGCTCGTCGGCGCCGGGCCCGTGGGCTACGTCTTCCGAGCCCTCGACACGACGCATGACGTCGAGGTCGCCCTCAAGGTCATCAACCCCCGGCTCCTCCAGGAGCCCGAGGAGCGCACCCAGTTCTCGCTGGTGCTGAAGGTGGGCAAGAAGCTCAACCACCCGTACCTGTCCCGCGTGTACGAGGAGGGCTTTGATCAGGACCGGCCGTACTTCACCGCGCAGCTCATCGAGGGCATGACGCTGCGCCGGATGATGGAGATGCGGGGCGCCAAGGGGCAGCCCTTCACCCTCCGGGAGGTGGAGCCGCTGCTGACCCAGCTCGGGGCCGCGCTTGATGCCGCGCACCGGTATGGGCCGCACTCGGACCTCAAGCCGGAGAACGTCATCGTCCTGCCGGACGTGCTCAAGGTAACGGACTATGGGCTCGCGCTGGGCATCCCTCGTCCGCCCTTCGTCCAGGCCCAGAAGGGCTACCGCGCCGAGGCCTACATCGCCCCCGAGTATGTGTCCGGCGGCGAGATCGACGCGCGCATGGACATCTACTCGCTCGCGGTCATCGTCGGCGAGATGCTCACCGGGCTGATGCCGGACGCGGACGGCATCCCCCAGCTGTTGATGAAGAACCCGGACCTGCCGCCCGCGTTCGAGGCCCTCTACCGGCGCGCGCTCAACGCCAATCCGCTGGCGCGGCCCAAGACCGCCGGCGAGTTCGCCGCCGAGTTCTCCGCCATCGCAGCGAAGGGCCCGGCGGCGCTGAAGCGCCCGTCCCGGACGATGCCGTCCCTGGGGAACTCGGCGCTGGCCTCCACTGCGCGCAACGCGGAGAAGCCCCCGCCGCCGGTGCCCACGGATCAGCTCCCCATCGCCAGTGTCTCGCCGCCGGTGGTGGCACGTCCGCCCGCGAAGGAGGAAGCGCCCGTCGACGCCACCCAGCCAATGGATGCGGCGATGCTGGAGGCCATCATGGCGGCTCCGCCCGTGCCCGCCGCGAAGCCGGATGGGACAGGCAAGCCTCCCGATTCCCGTCCCGCGGCGGAGGGGCGCTCCGGGAAGAGCTCGGCGGGAGAGCCGTCCTCCTCTTCGTCACCGGCACCGGCCGCGAATTCTCCCCGGGCGCCCGGGCTCGCGGCCCCCGCGCCTCGGCAGCCTCCGAAGCCTGGAGTCGCTGCTTCCCGCTCCGGGAAGAAGGTGGAGAAGCGGCCCATGCCGGTCATCTGGCTGGTGCTGCTGACGATCGCCGGGCTGGTGGTGGGTTCGGCCGGTGGCTATCTGCTGCTCAAGCGGCTGCGGACGGGCACTCAGGGAGGAACCCTGCCCGTGGAGCCGCCCAGCCCAGGGCCAGGGCCGCTCACGACACCCCCGGAGTCCGCGGAGGTGGATCCGATGGCTCCCGCGATCCGCTGTCCTTCCGGGATGAAGCTGGTGAGCGGAGGGACCTTCAAGTTGGGCGCGGATCCGAGCGACTCGGACAAGCTGTCGGATGAGCACCCGCTGCAGAGCGTCGAGGTGGGCTCCTTCTGCGTCGATGAGTACGAGTACCCCAACAAGGCCGGGGTGAATCCTCGAGTCAACGTGAGCTGGACGGAGGCGGTGCAGGCTTGCAACGACGCGCACAAGCGGCTGTGCACGGAGCAGGAGTGGGAGAAGGCGTGCAAGGGGCCGGGCAACGCGCGCTTCCCCTACGGGAACACCTTCGATGCGAGCCGCTGCAATGCCGACGATGGCTCGGGGCAGGTTCGAGCGCTGGTCCCAGCCGGCCGCTTCCAGCAGTGCCGCTCGGCCTACCAGGTCGCGGATCTCTCCGGCAACGTGGCGGAGTGGACGGCCTCGCCCTTCGAGGGCAGCAGCGAGAACAAGACCCAGAAGGGTGGGGCCTTCGACCGGGGCCGCTATGCGGTGCGCTGCTCGGCTCGGATCAACGGCATCCCCACGGAGCAGAAGCCGGACGTGGGCTTCCGCTGCTGCGCGGAGGTGCAGCCGTGAGGAGCGCTCGGGCCATCCTCCTGCTTGCGCTGCTGCCAGTGGTGGCCTCCGCCCAGGCGCGCCCGAAGGTGGTGGCGGTGAAGTCCTCGGCGCTCGCGCCGTACGCGTCCGTGATCGCGGGCTTCCGCGCCGAGGCCGACGCCGATGTGCAGGAGGTGGTGCTCGACGAGAGCCCCGCCACCGCCGCGCGTGTCTTCAAGGCGGTGGCGATGCAGAAGCCGGCCCTGGTGCTGGCAATCGGGCCGCTGGCGGCCAACGCCGCGCGCCGCTCGTTGGGCGAGGACATCCCCGTCCTCTTCGTCATGGTGCCCTACTTCGAGAAGTATGGCCTGGAGGGGCCCAACGTCACCGGCATCGCGCTGACGAGCGACTACACGCCGGAGCTGGGAGCGCTCAAGGCGATGGTGCCCAAGGCGACGCGGGTGGGGATCCTGCATGATCCGCGCTTCTCGGCCAAGCAGGTGCAGACGGCGCAGGCGGCGGCCAGCTCGGTGGGGTTGACCATCGTCCCGCTGGAGGTGGACGGGCAGGGCAAGGTGGAGAAGGTGCTCGAGCGCTCCGCGAACAAGGTGGACGCGCTGCTGATGGTGGCGGACAAGACGGTGGCCAACACCGCCGTGGTCCAGGCGCTCATCGCCTTCTCCACCGCGCAGAAGATCCCCCTGGTGGGGCTGACTCCCAGCCAGGTGAAGGAGGGCGCCACGCTCTCGCTCGCTCCGAGCCCCACGTCCATCGGGCAGCAGGCGGGACGGCTCGCCAACCGCATCGTCCACGAGAAGGTGGACCCCGGAGCGCTGGCGGTGGCGCAGCCGGAGGGCATGGATCTGGCCATCAGCCTCACCGCCACCCGGAAGCTGAGCTCCTCCTGCGACGTCGCGATGGAATTGCTCCGGTACGCGGCCAAGCGGGACTTTCCCGTGAAGGTCTTCGAGTGATCCCACGCTACAGCCGACAGGAGATGGCCTCGCTCTGGTCCGACGTCGCTCGCTACCGCCGCTGGCGGGATGTGGAGCTCGCCGCGCTGGAGGGCATGGCCGAGGCGGGGCTGGCCCCCAAGGAGGCGCTGGAGGACTGCCGGGCGCGCGCCGGGGACTTCACGCCGCAGGATGCCGCGCGCATCGAGGAGATCGAGCGCACCACCAAGCATGACGTGATCGCGTTCCTCACCTTCATGGAGGAGCGCATTGGCCCGAGCGCCCGCTGGCTGCACCTGGGGATGACGTCCTCGGACGTGCTGGACACGTCGCTAGGGCTCACGATGCGCGACGCGCTGGATCTGATCCTCCAGGGGCTGACGCGGGCGATGGCGGCGGTGGAGAAGCGCGCCTTCGAGCACAAGAACACGGTGATGATGGGGCGCAGCCACGGCATCCACGCCGAGCCCATCACCTTCGGGCACAAGCTGGCCATCTGGTACGACGAGCTGAGCCGCGGCCGGGCCCGGCTGGAGCACGCACGGGAGGCCATCGCGGTGGGGATGATCTCCGGCGCGGTGGGGACGTTCGCGCACCTGCCGCCCTCGGTGGAGGAGCACGTGTGCCGCAAGCTGGGGCTGCACGCGGAGCCGGCCTCCAGCCAGATCATCCAGAGAGACAGGCACGCGGAGTTCTTCTCGGCGCTGGCGCTGCTGGGAGCGAGCATCGAGAAGTTCGCGGTGGAGATCCGCCACCTGCAGCGCACGGAGGTGCGCGAGGCGGAGGAGCCCTTCACCCCGGGCCAGAAGGGCTCGAGCGCCATGCCGCACAAGCGCAACCCCATCCTCTCGGAGAACCTGACGGGGCTGGCGCGGCTGCTGCGCGGCTACGCGGTGAGCGCGCTGGAGGATGTGGCGCTGTGGCACGAGCGGGACATCTCCCACTCCTCCGTGGAGCGCGTCATCGGTCCGGACGCCACCATCCTGGCGGACTTCATGCTGCACCGCTTCGCGGGGCTGATGGAGAACCTGCGCGTCTACCCCGAGCAGATGGCGAAGAACGTGGAGCTGCTGGGCGGGGTGGTGAACTCACAGCGGATTCTCCTGGAGCTGGCGCGCAAGGGGATGGATCGGCAGGCCGCCTACGTCATCGTTCAGCGCAACGCGATGAAGATGTACGAGGAGGGCGTGGGCTTCCGGGAGTCGCTGCTCAAGGACGCGGACCTGCTGAAGATGATGACGCCTGAGGAGATCAACGACTGCTTCTCCACGGGCTACCACACGCGGCACGTGGACGACATCTTCCGCCGCGTGTTCGGGCGCAGCGAGTAGGCCCGGGTCGAGCCTCGCCGTCACGGCGCCCAGATACGCTGGACGCCGTGACAGTCTCCCCAGGGCTTATGGAGCCGGCGTCACGCCCTCCTGCTCGACGATGATGAACTCGACGCGGCGGTTGTTCTCGCGGCCCGCGGCGGTCAAGTTGGTGTCCACCGGGCGCGTCTCTCCGAAGCCCACGGCGTCCAGGCGCTCGGGAGCGATGTTCGCTTGCTCCACCAGGTACTTGCGCACGTTGCCCGCGCGCCGCTGAGACAGATCCAGGTTGAAGGCGTCATCGGCGCGGCTATCGGTGTGGCCCTCGATGCGCACCTTCTTGATCTCCGGATTGGCCCGGAGCAGCGAGGCCACCTGCTGCAGCAGCGGGAAGGAGCGCGCCAGGACCACGTCCTTGTTGGTGGCGAAGTACACCTTCTCACGGATGACGATCTTGGTGGCCGTGAGCTGGACCTTGCTCTCGCCGATGTCCGGACAGCCGTCCGAGTCATCCACGCCGTTGATGACCTCGGGCTCGAGGGGACACTGGTCCTCCGCGTCAGGGATGCCGTCGTGGTCGTTGTCCGGGTCTGGGCAGCCGTCCTCGTCCTGGAAGCCGTCCTTGTCCTCCGGCTGGTTGGGGCACTTGTCCGCAGCGTCGGCAATGCCGTCCTGATCATTGTCCGGGTCCGGGCAGCCGTCCTCGTCCTGGAAGCCGTCCTTGTCCTCCGGCTCATTGGGGCACTTGTCCACCGTGTCAGCGATGCCGTCGTGGTCGTTGTCCGGGTCTGGGCAGCCGTCCTCGTCCTGGAAGCCGTCCTTGTCCTCGGGCTGGTTGGGGCACTTGTCCGCCACGTCGGCGATGCCGTCCTGATCATTGTCCGGGTCGGGACAACCGTCCTCGTCCTGGAATCCATCCCGGTCCTCGGGTTGGTCAGGGCACTTGTCCGCCACGTCTGGCACGCCATCGTTGTCCGAGTCCCTCGGGCGGGAATGGGTCTGCTCCTCCGCGGTCCAGGTGACGCCGGTGAAGACTCGGAAGACGGGCATGCCGTAGCCGAGCGTGAGGCCTCGGCCCGCCCCCAGCGTGGCCACCATGCTCTTGCTGAAGGGGTACTGGAGCCCGGCCTGTAGCTCCAGGGGGATCTCCTCCTCGTTCGTTCCGCCCGTGGCTCCCAGACCGAAGGCCCCCGCCACCGATGCGAGCCCTATGAGCGGATGACCCTGCACCTGGAAAGGAATGGCGGCGCCCAGGCCATAGCTCAGCTCATTGCCCACCGAGAGGTTGAGCAGCTCCTGGCGGCTGCGCAGGTTGACGCCCACGTTGGCCAGCAGCCGGGTACCGCCGTCGAAGGTGTAGTCCGTGGCGAGGCGCGGTTGCACTCCGACGCCCTTCTCGCCGCGCAGGGCCGTGCTGCCTCCGGTGGGAAGCACCACCGGCGCCGCAAGCCCCAGGCGCAGGCTCTCGCCTTCCAGCAGCAGCACCTTGGGGATCAGCCGCAGGTCTCCCAGGCCGCCCTTCCACGTCTGCTCCAGGGAGCCCGAGGCCTGCTCGTTGAACTCGCCGTGCTGGAGGCTGATGGGAATCGACGCGCCCAGCTCGAAGCGCTCGCCCAGGCCGATGGCTCCCACCAGATCGAAGCCCACTTGGTTCTTCACCAGGTGCTGGAGCAGGGCTTCATTGCGAGGGTTGATGATGACCAGCGGATCATGGGCGTACTGGAGATAGAGCCCGGTGCTCCAGCTCAGGTGTCCGGGCACGCCCGGTCCCTCCAGGCCCAGGACATCCGCCTTGCCAGGGGCAGGCTTGAACTGCTGCACGTCGATGGCCGAGGAGCTCTGCGCCTGCGCGGGCCCGGAGGCGGCCAGCACCGCTACGACTCCGAGGGCCAGCACGGCGCGGGCCCCTCGCGGCCCGGACGTCCGAGCGCCCTGGCGCCCCACGCGGGTGAGTCCCACGAGCGCCAGGAGCATCCAGAACGCGCTCGGCGGACTCCCGGAGCCCGAGGTGCTGCAGCCGCCACCTACCACCCGGCGCTCGATGGGCTCGGGGGGTTCGGGGAGCTTGGTGACGGTGACGGTGACGGTGGCGGAGTCCGTGCCACCGTTGCCGTCGCTGAGGGTGTAGGTGAAGGTCTCGGTGCCGGAGAAACCCGGAGCGGGCGTGTAGTGGATGCGGGTGCCTCCATCCGTGACAGCCACGGTCCCGCCCTGATCGCCTTGCGTCACGCCGGTGACGGTGAGGGTCTCGCCACTGTCGGGCGCGGAGGTGTCATTGGCCAGCACGTCGATGGGGTTCTCCGTCGTGCCCTCCGTCACCGTGGCCGTGTCATCCACGGCCGAGGGCGGATCGTTCACGGGGGTGACGGTGATGGGCACGGTATCGGTATCGGTCAGGGGGCCGCCAGCGCCGGAGTGGCCCAGGTCATTCGTGGTGAGGGTGAGGCTCGCGCTGCCGTTGTAGTTGCCATCAGGCGCGAAGCGCAGGCCCTCGAGCGCCGCGTTGATAGCGGCCAGCGTGCCGGTGAAAGTCATCGAGGCATCCGCCGTGCCGTCGCCCGAGGAGAACGTCAGCCCCGAGGTGGCGCCCAGGGTGAGCGTGCCGTGGGTGCTGGTGAGGGTCACCTGGACGAGCTCGCTTCCCGCGTCGGGATCGGCGGCGGAGAGCGCGTTGCCACCGGCCGAGGAGAAGAGCAGGGCGGTGTCCTCCGGCGTGCTCTGCGCGCCCGGAACCGTATTCACAGGCGGCTCGTTGGGGGCAGCGATCGTTGTCTCCTCCTGGGCGGAGTTGTTGTTCTCCGACGGGTCCGGCGTGTCCGAGAACACCTCCGCGAAGACGTTGAGCGTCCCACTCGCGATGGTGGGCATGACCACGATGGAGATATCCGGGGCGCCGCCGTTGGCGACGCTCGGACGGGTGCAGAGGACGGAGTCCGACGTGGGCTGCGAGCAGTTCCAGCCTGCGCCGCTGGCGCTAAGGAAGGTGGCATCCAAGGGGAGCCCGAACGAGACCTCGACGTTGGCCGCCGCGTTGGGACCGTCGTTGGAGATATGGACGGTGTACGTCAGCGGCCGGTCGTTCGGCGCGGGATCCGCCGACTCGGTGAGGGTGACGCCGAGGTCCGCCTCCGGCACGACGGTGTCGGTGTCCGTGGCGGAGTTGTTCGCCGGGTTGCCGTCGAGCAGTGGGGCTGGCTCGGAGACGGTGGCTGTCGCGACCAGGGGACCCGTGGACGTGGGGCTCACGTGCACCTCCAGCGTGAAGGTGGCCTTGCCCCCTGGGGGCACCGTGACGCTCGTGGCGATGGCTCCCGAGCCGCCGGCCGTCTGGCAGGAAGCGCCCGCCGAAGCCGCGCATGTCCACGTGGCACCCGAGGTGTCCGCGGGCACCGGCACGGAGACGGGAGCATTCGTCGCGGTGGAAGGCCCGGAGTTGGTGACGGTCACGGTGTAACGGACCGTCGCATCCGGGTGGGCGGAGGACTGCCCGTCGGTGATGGTGATGGCCAGATTGATCGGAGCGCACGACAGCCACGGCAGGGGGAGGGCGGGCGTGCTGAGCACCTGGCCGTCGGCACCGAAGGTGGCGCCGTTGACGGGGAACTCGGACAGCGAGGGCGAGGTCGTGGTGCCTGAGGCTCCGCCGTTGGCGGACGCCGTCACGGTGCCTCCGCTCAGCGCGATGTAACCGCCGCCGCCGCCGCCGCCAGGACCCTCGGCCTCGTTCAGGCCGATGTTCTGGTTGCCGCCGGTGCCTCCATTGGCCTCCACGGAGATGCCCGAGAGGTTGCTGCTGAGGACGATGACGGTGCCGCCAGCGGCTCCACCGCCGGGCGCATCATTGTTGGAGAGCAGCGCCTGCTGGCCAGGTCCGCCGTTGGCGCGGATGCGGCCGGTGCCGCTCACGTTGGTGGAGATGAGGTAGACAATGCCGCCGCCAGTGCCTCCCGAGCCGGCCGCGCTGTTGTTGCCATCGCCCGCGCCTCCACCCCCGCCCATGAAGAGACGCGAGGCAGGATCATTGTCCAGCGGACGCCCGCCCAGCCCGCCGACCTCCGCGCGGAAGTTACCGCCCCAGTAGGTCTCGCCCGGGCCCTTGCTGAACGCGTCCTCGTCCAGAGAGGAGTAGCTGTAACCGCCGCGGCCGCCTCCGGACTCGTCCGTCAGCATGCCGTTGGCCAGGTAGGCCGGATCGAGCTGCCAGGCCTGGGCCCCGGTGACGGAGTCGCGCATCACTCCCTGCCCGTGCCAGGCATGGCTGTTGTTGCCATTGGCGCCGCCGCCGCCACCCGCGTTGTGGCTGTTACCACCGCCACCGCCATTGGCTGGGGCGCCACGGCCGTAGCCTCCGCCCAGGCCCGCGTAGGCGGACGCATACCCCGCGATGCTCTCGCCCTTCGCGGCGCCGAGCTGGGCGTCGCTCGTGCGGTAGAGGGTGATCTGGTTGCTGGAGATATTCGAGGAGTCGTGGCGCAGGCCGCCGCGAAAGCCATCCTCGCTGACGTCAATGTCCCCGGAGAGGGTGGTGGTGCCATCGACGTGGAGCACCACGATGCCACCCCGTTGCCCAGTCCAGGGGACGGGCACCACCAAGGCCCCTTCGGCAATGGTGAGGCTGCGGAACTGGGGCACTCGGACCACCTGGGTCTGTCCTGCCTTCGTGTAGCTGTTCTTCAGCCCACTGCAGGCCAGATGGATCGTGTTGCCTACGACTTGGCGGACGACGGCGAACTCGTAGAGGCCCGTGCCGTTGAGGTTGGTGACGGTGCCGTAGTCCGGGCTGTCCGAGATGTCGATGGACGCCCCCTGCATCTGGATGATGAAGAGCAGATCGCCACTGCTCAGGGGGCCGAAGTCCGAAGCATTCAGATCCGTGGCGGCCGTCACCACCAGGCTGGTGGCCCCCGCGCTGACGTCCTCACCGAGGATGGCATATTGATTGAGCGCCCGGCCCACCTCGGTGACCGTGAGGTCGCCGTCCACTCCGGCCAGAGACGGCTTCTGGCTCGTGAGAGGGGGAGCCTCCGGCAGGGGCTCGCTGCAGGCGGTGAAGAGCGCGCAGCAGGCAGCGAGCAGCGCCGGTAGCCGGACGCGGGGAGAGGACAGCCTGGGTGGGGAGGCCATACGTCGGATATGCAACGGTTGTGGCTTCGCCCACAAGGGCCAGCGCTACCAGTCAGGTGCGCACACCCCAGGCTGTTCCTCCAGAAGTTGTCTGCACCGAAAGTTGGGCCCGCACCCATCTGCTCGGGATTCACGGAGCCGGCTTCACCCCTTCCTGCTCGACAATGATGAACTCGACGCGGCGGTTGTTCTCGCGGCCCGCGGCGGTCAAGTTGGTGTCCACCGGGCGCGTCTCTCCAAAGCCCACGGCGTCCAGGCGCTCGGGAGCGATGTTCGCTTGCTCCACCAGATACTTGCGCACGTTGCCCGCGCGCCGCTGGGACAGATCCAGGTTGAAGGCGTCATCGGCGCGGCTATCGGTGTGGCCCTCGATGCGCACCTTCTTGATCTCCGGATTGGCCCGGAGCAGCGAGGCCACCTGCTGCAGCAGCGGGAAGGAGCGCGCCAGGACGATGTCCTTGTTCGTGGCGAAGTAGACCTTCTCGCGGATCACGATCTTGTTGGCCTCGAGCTGGACCTTGCTCTCGCCGATGTCCGGGCAGCCGTCCGAGTCATCCACGCCGTTGATGACCTCGGGCTCGTTCGGGCACTGATCCTCCGTGTCGGCGATGCCGTCATGGTCGTTGTCCGGGTCTGGGCAGCCGTCCTCGTCCTGGAAGCCGTCCTTGTCCTCGGGCTGGTTGGGGCACTTGTCCGCCGCGTCGGCAATGCCGTCCTGATCATTGTCCGGGTCCGGGCAGCCGTCCTCGTCCTGGAAGCCGTCCTTGTCCTCTGGCTGGTTCGGGCACTGATCCTCGGCATCGGCGATGCCATCGTGATCATTATCCGGGTCTGGGCAGCCGTCCTCGTCCTGGAAGCCATCCTTGTCTTCCGGATCGTTGGGGCACTTGTCCGCCACGTCGGCGATGCCGTCCTGATCATTGTCCAGGTCGGGGCAGCCGTCCTCGTCCTGGAAGCCATCCTTGTCCTCCGGCTCGTTGGGACACTGGTCCGCCACGTCGGGCAGGCCATCGTTGTCCGAGTCCCTCGCGTGGGAGCGGGGCTCCTGCACCGCGCCCCAGGTGACGCCGGTGAAGACTCGGAAGACGGGCATGCCGTAGCCGAGCGTGAGGCCTCGGCCCACTCCCAGGGTGCCCAGCATGCTCTGGCTGAAGGGGAGCTGGAGCCCGGCCTGCAACTCCAGCGGGATCTCCTCCTCGTTCGTTCCGCCCGTGGCTCCCAGGCCGAAGGCCCCCGCCACCGATGCAAGCCCCACCATCGGATGGCCCCGGAGTTGAAACGGAATGGCGGCGCCCAGGCCGTAGCTCAGCTCATTGCCCACCGAGAGGTTGAGCAGCTCCTGGCGGCTGCGCAGGTTGACGCCCACGTTGGCCAGCAGCCGGGTACCGCCGTCGAAGGTGTAGTCCGCGGCGAGGCGGGGCTGCATTCCAACGCCCTTCTCGCTGCGCAGGGCCGTGCTGCCTCCGGTGGGAAGCACCACTGGCGCCGCGAACCCCAGGCGCAGGCTCTCGCCTTCCAGCAGCAGCACCTTGGGGATCAGCCGCAGGTCTCCCAGGCCGCCCTTCCACGTCTGCTGCAGGGGGGCCGCGGACTGCGTGTCGAACTCGCCGCGCTGGAGACTGATGGGAATCGACGCGCCCAGCTCGAAGCGCTCGCCCAGGCCGATGGCGCCCACCCAGTCAAAGCCCACCTGATTCTTCACCAGGTGCTGGATCAGCGAATTGTTGCGCGGGTTGACGACGACCAGCGGATCATGGGCGTACTGGAGATAGAGCCCGGTGTTCCAGCTCAGGTGTCCGGGCACGCCCGGTCCCTCCAGGCCCAGGACATCCGCTTTGCCGGGGCCGGGCTTGAACTGCTGCACGTCGATGGCCGAGGAGCTCTGCGCCCGCGCGGCCCCAGAGGCTGCCAGCACCGCTACGGCTCCGAGCACCACCAGCGCGCGAGCACCTCGCGGACCGGAGGCCCGAACCTTCGGGCGTCCCACGAGGCAGAGCCCCACGAGTGCCAGGAGCATCCAGAAGGCGCTCGGCAGACCCCCGTCGCCCGAGGCGCTACAGCCACCGCCCACGACTCGCTGCCCGTTGATGTCGACCGGCGTGGGAATGGAGTCCACTGGAGTAGGCGTGACGTCGACCGGGGTGGGCGTCGGAGGGGGCGTCGTAGTCGGCGTCGGAGTCGGAGGAGGCAGAGGAGTGACGGTGACGGTGACGGTGGCGGAGTCCGTGCCGCCGTTGCCGTCGCTGAGGGTGTAGGTGAAGGTCTCGGTGCCGGAGAAGCCCGGAGCGGGCGTGTAGTGGATCCGGGTGCCTCCGTCCGTGATGGTCACTGTTCCGTTGTGATTGCCCTGCGTCACGCCAGAGACGGTGAGGGTCTCTTCGGTTTCGGGGGCGGAGGTGTCATTGGCCAGCACGTCGATGGAGTTCTCCGTCGAGCCCTGCGTCACCTGGGCCGTGTCATCCACGGCCGAGGGCGGATCGTTCACGGGGGTGACGGTGATGGGCACGGTATCGGTATCGGTCAGGGGACCGCCGGCGCCGGAGTGGCCCAGGTCATTCGTGGTGAGAGTCAGGCTCGCGCTGCCGTTGTAGTTGCCATCGGGCGCGAAGCGCAGGCCCTCGAGCGCCGCGTTGATGGCGTCCAGGGTGCCGGTGAAAGTCATCGAGGCATCCGCCATGCCGTCGCCCACGGAGAACGTCAGGCCCGTGGTGGCGCCCAGGGTGAGCGTGCCGTGGGTGCTGGTGAGGGTCACCTGGACCGGCTCGCCTCCCGCGTCGGAGTCCGCCACAGAGAGCGCGTTGCCACCGGCCGAGGAGAAGAGCAGGGCGGTGTCCTCCCGCGTGCTCTGCGCGCCCGGCACCGTGTTCACGGGAGGCAGGTTGCGGAAAGTGATCGTCGTCTCTTCCTGGACGTAGTTGTTGATCTCCACGGGGTCACCCGTGTCCGAGAACACGTCCGCGAACGCGTTGAGCATCCCATCGTCGATCGTGGGCATGACCACGATGGTGATATCCGGAGCGGTGCCCGGCTCCAGTCTGGGAAGGGTGCAGGCGACCAGGTCCGGCTCGGGCAGCGAGCATTTCCAAGTCGCCGCGCTGACGCTCACGAAGGTGGCGTGCACGGGCAGCCCGAACTCGAACCGGACTTTGTCGGCAGGATCGGTGCCCTCGTTGGAGACATGGAGCGTGTACGTCAGAGGGCTGTCGTTCGGCGAGGGATCCGCCGACTCGGTGAGGGAGAGCACCAGGTCCGTCTCCTTCTCGGACATGGCGGAGACCGTGGAGGCAGGAGGTGTCGCGGTGGCGGAGGCGACCACCGAGCCCCTGCCAGCGGGGTCGAGGCTGCTGAGCCGCGGCAGGCGCACCACCTGGGTGTTCCCCGCCTTCGTGTAGCCGTGCCGCAGTCCGCCGGAGCCCAGTTGGATCGTGTTGCCGTCAATGTGGCGGACAACGGTGAGCTCGGAGAGGCCCGCGCTGTTGATGGAGAGCAGGTCCCCCCTGCGCAGCGGCCCAAAGGCCGGATCGTCCAGGTCCGTGGAGTCCGTCACCTGGAGGCGCGTCGCTCCCGCGCTGACGTCCTCACCGAGGACGGCATACGGGGTGAGCCGCGGGCCCGAGGGCTCGCTGCACGCGGTGAAGAGCAGGTAGCCGGCGGCGAGCAACGCCGAGAGCTGAAAACGAGGAGAGGGCTGCCAGGCTGGGGAGACC
The DNA here is from genome assembly GCF_045802625.1 of Hyalangium sp. Taxonomy (NCBI): domain Bacteria; kingdom Pseudomonadati; phylum Myxococcota; class Myxococcia; order Myxococcales; family Archangiaceae; genus Hyalangium; species Hyalangium sp. The sequence continues at coordinate 282,309 of NZ_JBJMQP010000108.1, forward strand.
ATGGCAGGGCATATGTGGCTTCAAGTCTGAGCCAACAAGCTCCCGCAGGGGCAGGCTATTTGAGAACTGAATGAAGCGACATCGGCACAAGGGGCCGATTGTTACATTCCGGCTGTGCTTACAGGTACCCAGCCGCGCGCAGGTTCTTCTCGATGCGCTCGTGCACGTCGCCCGGCTCCAGCTTCAGCTCCGTGCCCGTAATCCGCTCGTAGGCCGTGAGGTACTTGGTTGCCAGGTCCACGCGCACGTCGTTCGGGATCTGCGGCGGCGTGCCGTGGCCCGAGAAGTTCCGCTCGCGGATGAGCCACTGGCGGATGTTCTCCTTGTCCAGCATCCGCTGGTCCTCGCCCTTCTTGAAGCGCTCCTCGTACTCGTCCGCCACCCAGTACCGGCTGGAGTCCGGTGTGTGGATCTCGTCGATGACATAGAGGTCATCACCCACCTTGCCGAACTCGTACTTCGTATCCACCAGGATCAAGCCGCGCGTGCGCGCCCACTTCTGGCCCTCGGCGAACAGCGCCTTCGCCGCCTCCGTCAGCCGCGCCCAGTCCCTGGGGCTCGCCAGCCCTCGCGCCAGGAGCTCCGCCTCGGAGATGGGCTCGTCGTGCTTGCCGTACTGCGCCTTCGTGGAGGGCGTGATGATGGGCTCGGGGAACACCTCGTCCTTGCGCAGCCCGGCGGGGAAGGGCAGCCCGTAGGCCGTGTGCGTGCCCTTCTCGTAGTCGCGCCACAGGCTGCCCGTCAGGTAGCCGCGCACCACCATCTCGATCGCGAACGGCTCGCACGCCCGCGCCACCGTCACGTTCGGATCCGGCACCTCCAGCACGTGGTTGGGCACCACGTGCCGGGTGCGCTCGAACCAGAACGTCGCCAGCCGGTTGAGCACCTCCCCCTTGAACGGAATGGTGGTCAGCACGTGATCAAACGCGGAGAGCCGATCCGAGGTGATCAGGATCAGGCGATCTCCCTGCCGATACGTGTCGCGGACCTTGCCCTGGTAGTGGGTGCCCTGCAGCGGCAGCTTCACCTGCCGCAGGGTATTCGGGAGCTGCGCGTAGAGAGCGGACGTGTTCACGAGGCGCCTCGAACCCCGCGGACGTGCGGGAGGGCGCGGACTCTACTGAACGCTCGCCGAGGTGGAAGCGGGACCTGAGGCCGCTGCCAGATACAGGAAAGCCGGATTGATACGCAGGATACCGTCCACGTACGCCACCGCGTACGGCGCGCCCGACACCCGGTCCACCTGCACCGGCCCTGTCTGCGGAATGCCCCAGTGCGTCAGCAGCGTGCGCGCCACCAGCTCGGCGGCCTCGCGCTCCGAGAGCCCCTGCAGGCTGTCGCGGCGATCCTCGGGCCAGTGTTCACCCGTGCGCCCATCGAACGTGAGCTGCAGCACACCGCCCGCGTCCGGCGCCTGGAGCAAGTCCATCCGCGCCTCGAAGCCCGGCGCCGCCACCAGCTCGCCGTGCTGGCTGATGGGGAACAGCACCAGCGCTTGCGCGGCCTGGCCTTCCTCCTGCTCGGACAGCCGGGCCAGCTCGCGGAACAGCTCCTGCCGCGTGGGGGCCGGCTCGAACTCGAGCGCCTCCGGAGAGCTGGTGAGCGCCTGACGCGCGCTCAGCGACGAGCGCGCGGGAGCGCCCGTCCCGCCACAGGCGGTCAGGACGACGGAAAGCAGGAGAGCAGGAACCCAGCGACGCATCGGCCGGAATATACCGATCACCGCCCGGGGCAGCTAGATAAACTCGGAGGCATGGGTCTGGGTGAGCAGCTCACGGTCGTTCTCCACCAGACGCGCTCACCAGACAACCTGGGGGCCGTCGCTCGGGTGATGGCCAACTTTGGCTTCTCGCGTCTCATCTTGTCCGACCCCGTCACCTATGCGTTCCGAGGCGCCGAGCGGCTCGCCGTCAAAGGCGAGGCCGTGCTGGACCGGATGGCCGTGGCCAGGGACTTGCCCGAGGCCCTCACCGACTGCGTGTACGCGGTTGGCACCACCTCTCGCACCCAGCTCAAGGGGCGAGCGGCACTTACCCCAGAAGAGGCAGTGCGACGGCTGGCGCAGGAGAGCGCGCGGGGCAGGGTGGCGCTGGTGCTCGGGGGAGAACAGCGCGGCCTGTCTGATGAGGAGCTGGCCCACTGCGCCGACGTGATCGTCATCCCCACCAGCGAGGTGCAGCCGTCCATGAACCTGGCCCAGGCGGCGGCGGTGCTCCTCTACCTGTGCGGCCGCGAGGGGGCCCAGGCGCCGGGGCCCGCGGCTCCCGAGCCGGGCGCGCGCATGGGCACGCTGAACGCCCTGAGCCAGCGGATGCAGGAGGTGCTGCTCTCGGCGGAGTTCCTCAACCCGCAGGCGCCGGAGCACGTGCTGCACGAGCTGGAGCGGACGTTGCTGCGAGCGCGGCTCACCCAGCGCGAGGCGGAGCTGTGGCTCACGGCCTTCAAGCACCTGGGACGAGCAGTGAAGCGGGGCGCCTCCGCTCCGTGAAGGCGGGAGGCGCCCGGTGAGACGAGCCGGAGACGGCGCTAGGCCGCCGCGGGCGCGGCCCCTTCCTTCTTGTAGGTCTCGTTGTAGTGCTTCTCGCACAGGCCGCCCTTGAGCACCTTGGTGCGGCAGTCGGCCTTGGAGCAGGTGCGGTAGCGCGAGTGGGGCAGCTCGCCCTGGCGCCACTTCTTGTAGTGGAAGAAGCAGTAGCTCTTGGCGCGGTAGGGGCGCTTGCAGCCCTCGACGGAGCACGCCTTCTTGCCGCTGCCCTTGGCCACGCGCGGCCAGCTCTTGTGCGGATTGGTCTTCTTGGCCTCAGCCATGGGGAGTTCCTCTCTGTTGCGGTGCCATCCCGAGCGTCGCCTCAGCGGGCCGCCCGGAAAAGAAAAGGCGCACTGTGTAGCGCCCGCGCGAGGGGAACGCAAGCCGGGTGACGAGCGAGGAGGCAACCCCTGGCCCCCGGCTGTCAGGGAGCCGGGTCGGCGTCCGGAGCCAGGAGGGGCGCCGAGGAGGGGGACGGCTGGGCCCAATCCTGCCCGGTGAGCGCTGGCTCCAGGTGAGAGCTGGCGGGCTGACGGGCAGGCGAGCTCCTGGCGGCCACGGCGGGCGCCACGGGCTCCTCGGGAGGCGGCTCCACCAGCCTCACCCGCATCTTCAGAGGCTGCTGCCCGCGGCGGACCTGCAGCACCACGGTACGGCCCACGCCTCGCGCGGCCACCTGCCAGCGCATCTTGTGCGCCCGCTCCACGCGCTCGGCGTCCATGCTGACGATCACATCCCCCTGGCGCAGGCCCGCTCGTCCCGCGGGGCCGTCCTCCGCCACGTCGGTGACGACGACACCTCGGGCCGGGTGCGAGAGGCCGACCTTCGCGGCCACGGACGGCGAGTAGTCCTGCACTTCGATGCCCAGCCAGCCCCGGCGCACGTGGCCGTAGGCCTTGAGGTGCGGAAGCACGGACTTGGCGATGTCGATGGGGACGGCGAAGCCGATGCCCTGGCCCGCCACGTTCACCGCGTTGGCGATGGCCACCACGCCCCCGTGCAGATCCAGCACCGGCCCGCCCGAGTTGCCCGGGTTGATGGAGGCGTCCATCTGCAGATAGTCGAAGTCGCCCTTGCGCCCGTTGGGCGTCACGTCCGTGCGGCCCTTGAAGCTGACCACGCCCACCGTGACGGAGTGCGCCAGCCCGAACGGGTTGCCAATGACGACGATCCAGTCGGCCACCTCCACGCGCGAGGCCGACGAGAGCTTCAGCGCCGGCAGCCGGCGGCCCGTGTCGATCTTCAGGAGCGCGCAGTCGGTGCGCTCGTCCTGGCCGATGATCCGCGCGGGGAAGTCCTCACGGTAGCCGCGCGGCGAGTCCACCGAGATCGTCACCTGCGCGGCGCCCTCGATGACATGGTTGCTGGTGAGGATGTAGCCATCCGGGTGGATGATGAAGCCGGAGCCGATGCCCTTCTGCTCCTCGGGCGAGTCCGTGCTCACCTGCCGGGTGGTGATGGAGACCACCGCGGGCATCGCCGCCCGCGCCACCTGGCTGAGCGTGGAGCGCTGCTGGTGCACCTCCTGGCTGCGCGCCTCGATCCATACCCGCCCGGCCCCTGGCTCGGACGCCCGTGCGGCTCCCGCCACCATCAGCGCGCACGCCACCGCCGCCAACAGCACGCCCCTGCCCTGCGTCCTTGCCATGGACCGCCTCCACACCACCCCTCCACCTCAATCCGAAGCTAAGGAGAGGGGAGGGGAACAGGAAGCGGGGCACAATCCGCGGGAAGAACTCCCTTACTTCTTCTGGGCAATGAGGCGGTTCACTGCCTCACGATCCTCGGCGGTGATGCGCTCGCGTGGCGCCGTGGCCGTCTTCCGGCCGACAGCCTCCTTGGCCTCGTCCAGCACGTCCTCCAGCCCGTCCTTCACCCGGTCCATCCCGTCCTTCACCCGCTCCACCTGCGAGGGGTGGACGTTGCGCTTCCACGCTCGCTCCATGTGATCCAACGGCGAGCGCCCCTCGACATCCCCCTTCGCCAGGAAGACGCCCAGGCCGATCGCGCACGCAGTCCACACCACGAACTTCAGCAGACCCATGTGTTTACATCCTCCTACCCTCTCGTACACCGAAAGAGAGGAGGCAGCCAGTTTCCAACGCGGGGCGGAAAGGGCGCTGACAGGGGGGCAGGGCGCCTCTAATGTGCGCGGCCTTGCAGCCCGAAGAATTCTTGCAGGCCGCCCAGTCGCGTGCGGCGCAGATGGACGTGAAACGCAACGGGGTGCCGGCGGCGCTGGAGCGCTTGAGGACGGACGCCTCGGCGCTGTTCGCGCGCATCCCCGAGCCTCCGCTGTACCGGCGCGCGGAGGATCCGGCGCGCAAGGCCGCCGAGGCGCTGCTGCCCGAGGCGGAGAAGGTGCTGGCCGAGGCCATCGCGGTGACGTGGCTGCCCGAGGTCCCCCCGGCGGCGCACGGCATCCTGGCGGCGGTCCAGGCGCACGCCGAGGCGCTCTGCCACACGGTGGATGGGCGGCTGGGGCAGGCGGAGACGGCGTGGCGCAAGGCGCTGGAGCTGGAGCGCTCGGCCCACCCCACGCGCAGCCTGGTGACGGAGGCGCCGGCGCCGCCACCGGTGTTCGACAAGGCCACGGGCATGTCCCGGTACGATCCGCGGGAGGCGCCGCACGTCAAGGTGAAGCTCGTGTGCCCGAACACGGGGTGCAAGCGGATCGGCGACTTCGAGTTCACCACGAGCCACGCGTACCACCGCTATGTGTGCCCGGCGTGCAACACGCCCTTCCTGGCGTACTTCGGTGAGCTGCGCGCGCTGGAGGTGGAGGCGCAGCGCAGCTCCAACCGCTACCTCTTCACGGTGGACGAGGTGGGCGGCGCCAGCAGCGCGCGCATCGACTTCGAGGAGGCCAGCGGCGCCGAGTTCCCCGCGGCGCGCAGGGACTTGCTGGCCTTCCTCTATACGGAGGCGCGGGAGCTGAAGGTGGTGGTGAACATCACCAACGGCCGGCTGATGTGGATCAGCCCGGCGGCCTCGTGCTTCCTGGCGACGGCGGCCTTCGGAGAGGGCGCGTCCGAGCTGGTGGCCTTCCGTGCGTTCCGGGACGACGTGCTGCGCCGCCATGGGCTCGGACGGGCGTTCATTCGTGGCTACTATCGATATGGTCCGGGGCTCGCGCGGTGGGTGGCGCACCATCCGCGGGTGAGGACGGGAGTGCGCGCCGTGTTGACGCGGGTGCACCGTGGCTTGACGAGGAGTGGACACACGTGACGGACCCGGTGACGACACCACCCCAGGGAGCTCCGCCGCCGGCCCGGCGCGGGGGAGATTTCGCATCCAAGGCGCTGCTGGTGCTCACGGCGGTGTTCGGGCTTGCGGGGCTGGTGTACCTCGGGGTGATGGAGGCGCACCGCTCGAAGCTGGTGCCGGAGGGGGCTTCCACGCCCTCGTTCCAGATGAAGCGCTACGGCGGGGGCAACGTGGCCCTGAGCGACTTGCGGGGCAAGGTGGTGATGCTCGACTTCTGGGCGACGTGGTGCCCGCCGTGCCAGGAGGAGCTGCCCTCGCTGGTGAAGCTGGCCAAGGAGTACGAGGGCAAGGGGCTGGTGTTCGTCGCGGCCAGCCGGGATGACGACGACGTGAAGGAAGAGCTGGTGGATCAGTTCGTCAAGCGCAACCTGCCGGACCTGGCGCCCTACGCGGTCTACGCCGACGACGAGATGGCGCGGGCCTTCCAGATCGAAGCGCTGCCCACGCTCTATTTCCTGGATCGCAACGGCAAGGTGACGGACGCGGTGCGCGGGATGATGCCCGAGTCCTCCATCCGCCGCCGCATCGAGAGCGCGCTGAAGCAGCAGTGAGGCGCTGAGGAGCGCGCGGCTCAGTGAGGCTTCTGGGGCGCGGGCGGCGAGGCCTGCGCCGGAGCGGGCTCCTTCTTCGTGTCCGGCTTCGTCTCCGTCGCCGCGCCGTTGGGAGCGGCGGGCGGATTCGAGGGCGTGGGCACCTCATGGGGCGGCGTCTCCACCTCGGACTTCACGAGGCGGAACTCGACGCGGCGGTTCTTGGCGCGGCCCAGCGGCGTCGCGTTGGTGGTGATGGGCCGGTCGAAGCCGAAGCCCTGCGAGCGCAGGCGCTTGCGGTCGATACCCTTGCCGACGAGGTACTCCAACACCGCCCTGGCGCGGCGGTTGGACAGGTCGAGGTTGAGGGCGCGCGCACCCACGTTGTCCGTGTGGCCCTCGATGAGGATGGGGCCCAGCGTGGGGTTCTTGGCGAGCACCAAGGCCACCTCATCCAGCAGCTTGTACGACTGCTTGCGGATCTTCGCCTGGCCGGTCTCGAAGAGGATGTTGCCCTTGATGCGGATGCGGTCGGACTCGACGACCACGTACGGCGGCGCGTCATAGGGGCAGCCGTTGTTCTCCGGCGGGCCGAACACGTCCGGACACTCGTCCTCGTTGTCGGGCACCTCGTCCCCGTCGGTATCCGGGCAGCCGTCGTACTCCTTGGGGCCGGGCTTGTCCGGGCAGGTGTCCAGGTGATCGGGGATGCCGTCGCCGTCGCTGTCCGTGTTCTCCGGGCAGCCCTTGAGCTCCTTGGGCCCGGCGATGTTGGGGCAATGGTCCTCGGTGTCGGGGACGCTGTCTCCGTCGTTGTCGAGATCCGGGCAGCCGTCGTCATCCTGGAAGCCGTCGAGGTCCTCCTTCTCGTTGGGGCACTTGTCGCGATTGTCGGGCACCCCGTCGTGGTCCGAGTCCGACGCGCTCTCTTCGTAGGAGAGGGCGAGCATGACGCGGAAGGCCTCGCGGCCGTAGCCGCCGTGCAGGCCGACGCCACTGCCCACGGTGAGCGCCAGGCCCCACGGGCCATGGAGCTGGGTGCGAGCACCCGCCAGCACCTCCCACGGAGTCTTCAGGGAGTCGGCCTGGCTGAAGTTGAAGGGCGAGGAGTACGGAGTGGACAGGTGCATCTCCGCCAGGGCCTGGACGTTGGTGAAGCGCCCCAGGTCCGGCAGGTCCACCACCGCGCCCGCGCCGAGCGTGAACTCGTCATCCACGAGGAGGTTGAGGTACTGGGCGTGGTAGCGGAAGCGCCACCCCACATTGCCGAGCAGCCGCACCGGCCCGAAGGAGCGCTCCACCGCGAGCCGAGGAGCGAAGAGCACCGCGCGCTCGCCGAGGAAGCTGTAGCCATCCCCCGTGGGCAGCCTCAGCTCGCCCACCACGGCGAGCCCCACGGGGAACTGTGCGGGATCCAGCAGGCTGACGCGCGGAAGCAGGCGCAGATCCCCCAGCCCGTAGTGGCTCACGCTGGCGGCGCCGGGGAAGTCCGGAGCAGCCAGGGCGTCGCGCAGCAGCTGGAAGTTGTCGCCCTGGAGCAGGGTGAAGGGCAGGTCCACGCCCAGCTCCACCCGAGGGTGCACCTGGTAGGCGAAGAGGGCGTGGGCATCCAGCCGGTAGGGGATCAGATCTCCCAGCCGCTCCTCGCCCAGCTTGAGCGAGAGGATGCTCAGGTTGAGATCCAGCAGCAGCGCGGCGCGCTTGCTCCCCACGGGCGCGGGCCGAGCCCCCTCGAGCGCGATGCCACTGTCCTGGGCCGCGGTGGCCTTCACGGGGACGGCATCGAAGCTACGCTCGAACGGATCGTGGTGGGCGCGGGCCGTCAGGCTTCCAGCCAGCGCACACACGAGCACCAGGCGAATCGCGGCATGGCGCAGGAGCCCTCGGAGAGAGGGCTCGAGGAGCAGACCTCGCATGGGTCGCTTATACCCCGGATCAGGCGATCAAAAAGAAATCGCTACTGCTCCATGAAGGCGCTCGCGGGGAGCAGCTCGATCGTGTCCGGTTTCAGAGGGATCGGATGCTGGAGGATGGCCTTGTCCACCTGGAGCAGGTCCGCGGGCTTGGGGGACGCGTAGCCGAGCGGCGAGACGGTCTGGGCCTTCAGCGTGCTGACCAGGGCTGGCGCGTCCTGGGTGACGAAGACGAAGTCGAGCGCCTCCGGGCGCAGGCGCCGGCGCACGGCCTCCTGGACGGACTCGGGCGTCATGTCGCCGAGGGCCTTGCGGTACTCCTCGAGGAAGTGGGGCGTGCCGAAGAAGAGCGAGTCGATGGCGTAGCCCAGGCGGCGCTGATCCGTCTGCTCCCACAGCCGCGTGTAGTTCATGAGGAAGCCGCGGACGAGCTCGAACCGGTCGCGAGGCATGCCCTCGCGCACGAGCTGATCCAGGTAGTAGACGGCGCCGTGCGTGGCGAACACGGCGTTGGCGGGGACCACGGGGCGCAGCCACAGGGTGAGATCCTGCTGGGTGCGGCCGATGTTGGTGCGGTTGTAGGTGGTGCCCGGCTGCTCGATGAAGTGCTCGGCATAGGCGTAGTCGCCGTAGTTGAGGCCGCGCAGCTCGCGCAGCTCCTGGAAGAGCACACCGTGGGACTGGCGGTGCTCGCCCAGGTACGAGAGCGCGAAGGCCACCGGGAAGAAGTCCGGATCGCCTCGGCGCATCGGCGTCACGTAGCCCATGGAGACGGCGGTGGAGAGCGTGGGCTTCTGGATGACGATCGCCCGGCCGGGCACGACGGGCACGGGAGGCAGCTCCACGCGGGGCGCGCCGGTGGCGGGCAGCGCGGACAGGCGAGAGGTGACGGACTTCTTCAGGGCGTCATCCACGGAGCCGGCCAGCCCGACGACGAGCCGATCCTGGCTGAAGACGCGGCGGGCGTGGGCCTTCACGTCATCGAGCGTGATGGCCTGGAGCCCCTGCACGGTGCCGCCCACGAAGTGCTCGTACGGGTGGCCGCGGTAGAGGAGCGCATCGAGCGCGACCTGGCCAAGCTTTTCGTCGTTCTCGGTGCGCAGCTGGTTGCGGATGGTGTTGAGCGCGTCGGTGCGCAGGCGCTCGAACTCGCTGGGATCGTACCGGGGCGCGAGCAGCACGTCGGTGAAGATCTCCAGGAAGCGGGGCAGGAAGTCCTTGTGGACGCGGCCGGAGAAGGTGGTGAACTCCTTGTCCGGGAAGACCTCCAGCTCGGCGGCCATGGGGAAGAGGACCTCGAGCAGCTGAGCGGAGGTGAGCTTCTGAGTTCCCCCCTCCGCGAGCAGGTGGGCGGTGAGCGCGGTGAGGCCCTCCTTGCCCTTCGGGTCGTCCACGGAGCCGGAGTGGAAGACGAGCCGGAAGCTGACGATGGGGTTCTCGGGAGTGGCCTGGACGACGAGCTGCATGGGCTCGGGCTGCTTCAACGGCACGGCCGGCACGGGGGGCAGCGGCGCCGCGGGAGCCTGGGCCCGCGCAGGAGTCGGAGGCGGCTGGGCGGGCGCGGGAGGCTGCTCGGGGGTAGGCGTGGGCTGGGGCGCGCTGGCGCAGGCGCCGAGCCACAGCGCGGAGGCGACAGCAAGGGCGGTTCGGGTGAAGGGAGTCATCACGGCTTGCCTCCGTCGGCCGGCGTGAGGGTGAGGACGGTGAGGTTGGTGTCGACGAGGTACCGCTTGGCGAAGGAGACGAGCTGATCAGGCTGGACCTTGGCGACGTTCTGCAGGTGGTGGGAGAGGCCGTCCGGAGTGCCAAAGACGCCGGCGTACCAGGCGAGCTGCCCGGCCACGTCGTCGGGAGACTCCAGGTCCATGAGCAGGCCGTAGCGGAGGTTGCTCTGGATGGCCTTCACGCGGGCGGCGTCCACCTTGCCGGAGGCCAGCTCCTGCACGGCGCGGGTGAACGCGGTGTCCACGGTGCTGCGGCTCTGCTCGGACTTGAGGGTGGCGCTGAGGGTGAAGAGAGACGGATCCCGGTGCGGGTACGACTCGTTGCCGATGGACTCCGCGAGCTGCTTCTCGAGGACGAGCTCCTTGTAGAGCGGGCTGGTGGTGCCCACGAGGTAGGCGGCGAGCACGGACTGGATCGCGGCGCTCGGGGTGGTGAGGGTCGCCGCGGGCGTGTGCCAGGCGAGCACATGGCGGGGCAGGGTGCTCGAGGGCCAATCGAGGTGGGTGGTGCGCTTCTCCTTCTGGGGCGGCTCGGTGGGGATGGGGACGTTGGCCTGCTTGCGCTCCCAGGGGCCGTACTGCTCGCGGATCTGCTTCATGACGGCCGCGTCATCGAAGTCTCCGACGATGAAGAGCAGGGTGTTGTCCGGGGTGTACCAGCGCTCGAAGAAGGAGCGGCTGTACGCATAGGCCTCGGGCATGGCCTTGATGTCCTCGTAGAAGCCGAGCGTGGTGTGCCGGTAGGGGTGCTCCTTGAAGGCGGTGCCCAGGAGGTTCTCCTCCATCTTCAGCTCCGGGTGCGCCTCGTTCTTGTGGTACTCGCCGAGCACCGCGAGCGCCTCCGTGCGGAACGAGGGCTCGGCGTACTCGAGGTTGCGGAAGCGGTCCGCCTCCAGCTCGATGAGCGCGTCCAGGCCCGAGGAGGGACCGTAGGCGTGGTACACGGTGAAGTCGTCCGTGGTGAAGGCGTTGTCGTCGTAGCCGTAGCTGGCGACGATGCGGTCGCGCTCGCCCTCGGGGTGCTTCTTCGTGCCCTTGAACATCATGTGCTCGAAGAAGTGAGCGAAGCCCGTCTTGCCGGGCTCCACCTCGTTGCGCGAGCCCACGCGCACCACGGTGTAGTACGCCACGAGCCCCGGCGAGCGGAACGGCACGCGCACGACGGTGAGGCCGTTGGGCAGCCGATCGACTTTGAGCGGGTAGGGGAAGGTCTCGGCGCTCGGTTGAGCGGCGGCGGGGAGGGCCGCGCTCAGCAGGAGCAGCAGGAGTGGGAAGAGTCTGTGCATGCGGTGACCTCATGGGCCGGAGAGGGAGGACAACCCGGCGGGGAGGGCACCCTACGGCGCCAGCCCCCCTGGTGGGGAGGCAGGTATGAGCCGATGTGTTGGGGATCGTGTGGGAGACGGGGGGGACAGGTGGTCAGGAGGATTGACGCGCCCCCGTCAGCGGTTAACGTAGAAGCGTCGAACGAAAAGGGGGCGACCTGGTTTCGACGGGGGCATAGAAGCCCGAGACGCGTGCCGAGCTTGTTAGTGACTCGTAAAACCGCTGACAAAGACACAAAAGCCAACGACAACGTTGAGCTCGCGCTGGCTGCCTAACAACAGTTCTTAGCGCGCGGTCCTCCCGCTCTCGGCCCGTGGGGCGGGGCAGGACCGTCATAATGCGGGCTGGCTGCCGAGGGTGCCTGGGCCCGAGGTGGCGAGATCTTTCCAGGACCGGCTCGGAGGATCCCGTCCGTGGGAGCCTTCGGGACGTAGCAAAGCGCGGACTACGCACGTAGGGTCGAAGGGCGGAAGGCTTTCGGACGCGGGTTCGATTCCCGCCGCCTCCAAGCAGCACCGAGCCCCGTGGCGCCACCAAGGTGCCACGGGGTTTTCTTTTTCGCCCGAGGCCGCCAGGCCCAGCCGGATGTCCACATGCGGCCCGCGGTCTTCGGCGCTGCCACCTACGACGGGTTCGGCTTCGGGAGCGAGAACGCGCTCTGGATGGCGCCCAGCGCCGTGATCGGATCGACCGGGTGGATGCCGTCCTGGAACAGGCCCTTCAGCGCAGTCAGCGTCGTGCGCAGCGTTCCCATGCCGCCGGTGTAGCAGTCCATGCCGGCGTACCCTCCCACCAGCACCAGGTGCTCGGCCAGCTCGGCGACGGTGAGTCCTTCCCCCAGGCCCCAGTAGAAGTGGATCGCCAGCGGCAGGCTGGCCGAGTGGGACGCCAGGATCGAGATGATGCTGCGCTCGCGGTCCTTGCCACTGAGGATCGTGGGCGGCGCCACCGGAGGAGAACCCTGGACGTAGAAGGTGTCGACCAGGGCGTTCATCAACGCCGCTCCGGGGGGATACAGCTCCGCAGAGGCCTGCTTCTTCGCGAAGTTGGCGAGGGCGGCGCGGTTCTCGGCATAGCCGGTGACGAGCGCCTGCACCTCGTCGGGGGTCAGGATGTGCGTGAGCTGCATGGGTCACTCCAGCTGTCGGGGCAGGGCTGCGGCTGGACCCGCGTCAACTGTCCGGGAGTTCCCCTCGCCCCTTGAGGTGGAATCTCGAGCTTCAAGCAGGTGCAGGGGAGTCGTAGAACGCGATCAGCCGACACGTCAAGCGCCCTCCCGGAGGGCTCGCGCTCCGCTCGCATGGCACATAGGCTCGCGCCGTGTCCCCGAGCCCTCCGCTGCTGGATGACATGCTGCTCTTCGCCGAGCTCGTCACGGCAGGCGGCATCACCGCCGCCGCGCAGCGCCTGGGCCTGCGCAAGTCCACGGTGAGCCGCCGGCTCGCGGCGCTCGAGGAGCGGCTGGGCACACGCCTGCTCGAGCGCAACACGCGCAGGCTGCGGCTCACCGAGGTGGGGCGGCAGTACCACGCGGAGTGTGCTCGCCTGGTCGCCGAGGCTCGGGAGGTGAACCGGGCGCTGAGCGAGTCTCGCGATACGCCCCAGGGCACGCTGCGCATCGAGGCTGGAGGAGGCGCTTCGCCCGCTCGTCTGAGCCCGACCAAGAAGGACAAGGGCGCTCGGACCGGGCTTCAACCCGGTTCATTGCTTTCTCAGGGTGTGCCCGAAACCGGAGAGGCTCACGGTGTTGCCTTTCTCGTCCAGGTTGAACGTCACCTGTTCTTCTTCTCGGCCCACGAGGAAATACTTCGTCGTGGATTCCGGCAGCAGCTTCCCTCTCGTTCCGTCCGGCATCTTGAACCACAAGTCATTCTTCTCCAGGCTGACTTCGACGATGAAGCCGGGGCCGAGCGCATACTGGCCAACGCATCTCTGCATCGCCTCGGGCGCGACTGGAATGGCGGTGGGCCACGTCATTTTGTCGGCCAGGTAGAGCTTGCTGATCCTGGCTGCAATGTCGTCCACGCCGAGTTGATGCAGGTTGCCAAGCACGACCACCGTGAAGTGCTGATCCGGGAAGCGCAGGATCTGCGTCCTGAAGCCAACCCACGCACCGCCGTGCGCGACCGCGTGGAGGCCGAGGAGTTCCTTGAGCTTCCAGCCGAACCCGTAGCCGATGGCGTTGCCGTTATTCAACTTCCCCGGCGTGAACGCCGCTTGGAGCGTCGCGGCCTTCACCAGCTTCTCGGTGTAGAGCGCTTGGTCCCATTTGGACATGTCCTCGACCGTCGTGAAGATGTTGTCCTCGCCGTAGATGGCATTCAGCGGGGTGTAGTCGATGTCGCGGTAGACGCCGTGCTCCAACGTGTAGCTGGTGGCGACGTTTTGAACCTTGGGCCGCGTCTCGTCATACAAGAGCGTCCGGTTCATTCCGAGCGGCTGGAAGATGTTCTGCCGGAGGAACTGCGCGAAGGACTGCCCCGACACTTTCTCGACGAGCTGCGCCAGGATGACGTAGTTGGAGTTGCTGTACTCATACTGCTCGCCGGGAGCAAAGCGCGGCGCTTTCACCCGGGCGAGGATGGCGAGGGCGTCCCTGGAGATCGGCTCGAAGCTGCTCCGTGGGGTCTTCGCCGACCGCGGATAGTCTTTGTCGAGCTTGCCGCTCTCCAGAAAGAGGTCTTCGTATTCCGGAAAGCCCGCTGTGTGATGGAGCAGGTGGCTGACGGTGATCTTCTGCGCGTAGGGCGGAAACTCGGGGAAGAACTTGGACAGCGGATCGTCGTACTTCAGCTTGCCGCGCTCGGCCAGCATCATGACCGCCATGGCCGTGAACTGCTTGGTGACAGAGCCGAGCAGGAAGGCCGTGTCCGGCTCGATGGGCTTCTTGCTTGCGAGGTTGGCCAGGCCATAGCCCTTCTTCAAGACGATTCGCCCATCTTGAATGACAATGATGGCCGCGCCCGGCGTCTCGCCTCGGCTCCATGGCGCCATCACGCTGTCGACCTTCTCCGCGAGCGCGTTCGTGGGAGGAGGGCGCGAGTCTGGGGCTCCGTAGGCCTGCGGCGAAAGAAAGACCGACAAGGCGAGAACGAGAACAGTCAGGCTGATGGGTCTTTTCATCTCACTCTTCATGGTGGGTTGGACCTGATCGGCGGATGCTACACCGTCGCTCGGGTGCCCGCAGAGCAGCCATGCCTCGGAGCAGGCCAGGGAGACGCTCCCGGGCGTGTGGGGGCAGAGTGGGACGCGGAGGGCGGTGCTTGGGGTTAGACTTCGCCAATGAACTCCAGCCCATCCAGCCGACCGTCCGTCGTCGTGGCGGAGCTGGGGCCCACGAACACAGGGAAGACCCACCGTGCCATCGAGCGCATGCTCGAGCATGAGTCGGGCATCATCGGGCTGCCCCTGCGCCTGCTCGCTCGCGAAGTCTACGACCGGGTGACCGCTCGGGTGGGCGAGGGGCGCGTCGCTCTGATGACGGGGGAGGAGAAGCGCCTGCCGCCCCGCCCCGATTATTGGATCTGCACCGTCGAGGCGATGCCGACCGACCGGGCGGTCGACTTCCTCGCCGTGGATGAGATCCAGCTCGCTGCCCACCGCGAACGCGGGCACATCTTCACCGATCGCTTGCTCCATGCGCGGGGGCGCAAGGAGACCTGGTTCCTCGGCGCCGACACGATGCGGCCCATGCTCCAGACGCTCATCCCCCATGCCTCCGTCAAGCGCGCCACCCGCCTCTCCCAGCTTCGCTACTCCGGGCGCCGCTCCCTCAAGAGCCTTCCTCCGCGCTCGGCCGTGGTCGCGTTCTCCGCGGACCGCGTGTATGAGCTCGCTGAAGCGCTGCGCCGCCTCCGAGGCGGGGTGGCCGTGGTGCTGGGCGCGCTCTCCCCGAGGACGCGCAATGCCCAGGTGGCCATGTACCAGGCCGGGGAGGTTCAGTACCTCGTGGCCACCGATGCCATTGGCATGGGGCTGAACCTCGATCTCAACCACGTGGCCTTCGCCGCGCTCTCCAAGTACGACGGCGCTGAGCAGCGAGAGCTCTTCCCGGACGAGCTGGCCCAGATTGCAGGCCGCGCCGGGCGCCACTTGAATGACGGCAGCTTCGGCACCCTGAACACGCTCCCTGAGCTGTCTCCGCGCGTGGTTACGGCCATCGAGTCACACCGGTTCCCGTCGGTCCGCAGCCTCATCTGGCGCAATGAGGCGCTCGATTTCTCCAGCCCGGAGGCGCTGCTGGATTCGCTGTCGCGAGCCCCTCGCCACAATGCCTTTATCCGGGTGGAGCGCGCGGATGACTTCGATGCGCTCCGGGAGCTGTCGCACGTTCCCGCCGTTCGCGAGGTGGCCACCGGCCGCGCCATGGTCGAGCTGCTGTGGCAGGTCTGCCAGATTCCGGATTTCCGCAAGGGCCTGTTCGGTCAGCATGTCGCGCTCTTGCGGGAGACCTTCCTTCAGCTCACCGCGGGGGACGGGAAGCTGGAACAGGCGTGGCTGACCAAGCAGGTGTCGCCGCTCGATGATGTCTCCGGGGACATCCACACGCTGATGGACCGGCTGGCGGCCATCCGCATCTGGACGTACATCAGCCATCGGTCGAGCTGGCTCCACGACGCCGAGCAGTGGCAGGAGCGCACCCGCCACATCGAGGACGCGCTGGGCGATGCCCTGCATGAGCGGCTCGTGGAGCGCTTCGTGCAGCGGGCCGCGCGCAGGAGCGCACGCCGCTTCGTGAGAGCCGCCGCACACCCTCCTGCCGGGTCGGACAGCCCCTTTGCCAAGCTGGGGCAACTGCTGGGGGAGGTTCCAGGCGCTGACGGCGCCGTGACCGAGGAGCAGTTCGTCCAGCAGGTCGTCGACGCGACGCATGACGGCTTCCAGGTGGAAGCGTCCGGAAGCATCTCGTTCGAAGGGCAGCCGCTGGCCCGGCTGGTTCGAGGCAAGGATCGGCGCTCGCCGCAGATCGCGCTGGCAGAACCCGAGGTGTGGACCGGAGGCGCGCGGCGGCAGCTCGAGCGCCGGCTGGTGGCGCTGGCGAGGGATCTCGTCACCGAAGCCATGGGGGGCTTTCCAGCCGAGGCCCTCACCGGAGCGGATCGCTCCCCGGCGCTGCGGGGCCTTGCCTACCGTCTGGCCGAAGGCCTGGGAGTGATCTCCCGAGGGGAGGCGCACGAGCAGTGGCGGCTCCTGGACGAGGAGGCCCGTGAGCGCTTGAGCTCGCTGGGTGTCCGCGAGGGACAGCGCTTCCTCTACGTCGCCGAGGCGCTCTCACCGCCCGCGCTGGAGCGGCGCTGCATGCTGACGGCCCTGTTCCAGCAGAGCCCTTCACCCCCGGGCGTGCCGGGAGAGCCGGTGCTCGAGCTCTCCGAGCTGGGCGGCCGGAATGCGCGCGCCTTCGGGTATGAGGTGCTCGGTGGCGTGGCGTTGAGGATCGACATCGTCGAGCGGCTCAGCGAGGCGCTGCGCCACCCGAACGGGGCTCGGCAGGTGCACACGCTCCTGCAAGAGCTGCGTCTGGAGAGCGGTGTTCGCACGCGGGTGCTGCGCGCGCTCGGGGGGCCGGGCGCTCCGTCGAAGAGGCGGCGGCGACGGCGGGGAGGCAAGGCGCCAGGGACAGCTCCTGGCCAGCGTGGAGCCCCTGGGCCACCGGCTCATGCGGGCGCGCACCCGAAGCCTCGGCGCAGCGGGGCCGGGGAGGGTGGCGCTCAGGGGTAGTGCTCGCTCGCGGCGGGTTCTCGCGAGGCCGGCGCTTCTGTGCTCCAATCCGCGCCATGCATCGACGACAAATGTTCTTTCACCTCACGGCGCTGGCCGTGGCGGGCGCGCTCGGTCTGGCCTGCGGAGGCGGCGGAGGCGCGGCCGGCGCTTCGGGCAAGCTGGTCTATGGCGCGCCGGACGACATCCACCAGTACGACTTCGACGCCCACAAGGACGCCAAGCTCCTCAATGGCTCGTCACCGGGGCGCTTCCCCAACGGCGATCTCGTCTACGTCTACGCGGACTCGATCTCCGCGCCGTACCAGATCGTGATCGGCGACACCGCGGGCACGCGGCGGACGAAGGTCCTCGAGCCCGGCCCGGCGGTGGGGGACTTCAACCCGGTGCCGTCGCCCGACGGGAAGCTCATCGCCTTCACCTACTACCCCCGCGGCTTCACCCCGAAGCTCAACGCGACCAACGGCACTGTGATCATGCAGCCCGATGGCACGATCGTCGCGAACCTGAAGGGCGTCTTCGATCCTTCGTGGACTCCGGACGGGCGCATCGTGGCGGCGGGGACGATCGCCGTGGCATCGGACGGGCCGACCAACACCCCCACGGCGGCCGGCCTCTACGTCTCCAACGCCGCCTTCACCGCGATGACCCGGCTCGACAACGGCCTGGCCGACCCACGCCAGGTGGCGGTGAGCCGGGACGGCAAGCAGCTCGCGTTCGTGCTCGCCTCGCACATCTGGACGATGGGCCTCGACGGCACCGGCCTGCGGCAGCTCACCAGCGGTGACAAGGAGGAATCGTCTCCGGCCTTCTCCCCCGACGGCGATTCGGTCGCGTGCACCTCGTTCGGCACCTTCGAGACCACCTTCTACTCCGCCCTCGCGGTGGTCCCCGTCGCTGGCGGCCCCACCGAGCTGCGCAACGACGCCAGCGTGTGGCCGCTCGACGACGACGCCCAGAGCAGCTCTACCCTGGGCCGCGTCAACGCGTTCAGGCGGCTGACCTGGTTCTAACCCCCAGAACGGCACGCTCAAGGGCGCCAACAACGCGCCGAGCTCACCCTAAGCCTTCCGCAGCAGCTCCCTGGCCGCGTCCACGAAGAGGCGCAGCGCTGGGGAGAGCTGCGCCCGGCTGGGGAAGTAGAGGAAGAAGCCCGGGACCGTGGGCGCGTAGGACTCGAGCACCCGCCGCAGCCGCCCCTCGCGCAGCTGCTGCGCCACCATGGGCTCGAAGGCGTACGCCAGCCCCACGCCCTGCTCCGCCAGGGATACCATCAGCTGGCTGTCGTTGGTGACCACGCCCCCACGCACCGGCACGCGCCAGCTCCTGCGGTCCCGCTCCAGCTCCCAGGCGTAGAGCGTCCCGGTGGTCCGTATGCGCAGGGTGATGCACTCGTGGCGCAGCAGCTCCTCGGGGCGCTGGGGCGTACCGTGGCGCGCCAGGTAGTCCGGCGCGCCCACCACCACGAAGCGGAAGGCGTCGGTGAGGCGCACCTGCACCATGTCGCGCTCAATGGCCTCGCTCAGCCGCACGCCCGCGTCGTAGCCCTCGGCCACGATGTCCACGAAGCGCTCCTCGACGGCGACCTCCACCTCCACCCGTGGGTGACGCTCGCGAAAGGTGGGCACCACCGGGGCGATGACGTAGGGCACCGCGGCCCGCGGCACCGACAGCCGGACCCGGCCCACCGTCTCTCCCGGCTGGGCGGAGACCTCGGTGAGGGCGGCGAGCGCCTGTCTCAGCGCCGGGCCCGCGCTCTCCACCAGCCGCCTGCCTGCATCCGTCAGCGACACGCTGCGCGTCGTGCGGGTGAGCAGCACCACGCGCAACTGCTCCTCGAGCTGCCGCACCGCCTGGCTCACCGCGGAGGTGGAGACGCCGAGCTCGCGCGCCGCGCCGCTGAAGCTGTGCAGGCGCGCCACAGCGAGGAACACCTGGAGCTGTGGAAAAGGAGCCGCGTTCATGGTTATGAAGTAGAGCTTACCAATAATTCCAAGGACTCAGGCGAAACGCCGCGCTCAGTCCTGCCTGCGCGAGCCAGTTCCGCGAGCGTTGTAGACGAGCGAGCCCGAGCGGCCGTAGTCAGCGAAGACGGCGATCGCCTCCTCGCGCAGGACTCCGGAGGTGACGCGGATTCCGCGGCGCTCGAGCTCGGCTCTCCAGTGCGTGGGCATGGGGCCTTCGTCGAAGCCGGTGAGCGCTTCGCACTCCGGGCCCTCTCCGGCGATGAGCAGGTGCTTGACGCCCGACCAGATGAGCGCGCCGTAGCACATCGTGCACGGGCGCCAGTTGACGACGAGCTCGAGCTCGCGCCCGCCCGCCGAGCCCAGATCCCACGCGCCCAGGCGTGTCTGAGCCAGCGAGAGCGCCATGACCTCCGCATGCACGGAGGAGAGGCCCGAGCTCAACACCACGTTGACGCCGAGGGAGAGCAGCTCGCCCGTCGCAGGGTCGACGACGAGCGCCGCGAACGGCCCTCCGTTGCCTTCCTTGTAATTGCGCGCGGCGAGCCTGTGGGTGAGACGGACGCGCTCCTCGGCGGTGGGCAAGAGCGTGTTGTACGTGGGCAGCTCTCTCAGCAGCCAGTCGGGCAGCTGCGCGTGCACGTGTGAGGCGAAGGGGTGTGCGGCGTTCATGGTCGCTCCTGCCGAGGGTGCTCGGTCTTCCGGGCAGTACATACTCAAGAAGTGAGGTGAAGGTGCAGGCTCAAGTAAGGTGGGCCTCCAGCTCACCTGTGCGTGAACATCCATGACCTCCGTTGCCGCCGCCGCCCCCCCTGATTCGAGCGCGCTCCGCGCCCCCGGTTATCGAACCTTCCTGCTCACGTTCATGTTGGCGATGATGGCCGACAACATCGAGCACGTGATCAGCTACTGGGTGGCGTTCCAGAAATTCCACTCGGCGGCGCTGGGAGGGTTCGCGGTGGTGTCCCACTGGCTGCCGTTCCTGATGTTCTCGGTGCCGGTGGGAGCGCTCAATGACCGGTTCGATTCCAGGCGCCTCATCCAGGCGGGGATGGTGCTCTTCATCACCGCCTCCGTGGGGTGGGGATACTTCTTCGTCACGGACTCGCTGCGGCTGTGGCACGCGATGGTTCTCCTCACGATTCATGGATGCGCGGGCGTCCTGTGGAGCACCTCCAGCCAGATGCTGCTCTACGACATCGTGGGGCCCGGCGTCCTCGCCAGCGCGGTCCGCCTGAACGCGACGGCGCGGTATCTCGGCGTCCTGGTGGGCCCCGGCGTGGGCAGCCTCATCATGCGGACGCTCGGGCCCACCCAGGGCATCTTCGTCAACACGGTGTTCTATCTGCCCCTGCTGCTCTGGCTGATGAGCGCGCCCTATGGCCGGCACTTCCGTGGGGTGACGACAGGCCCCAAGCGGGCCGTCCGAGGCTTCGCCGACATTGTCCAGACCCTGCGCGAGGTGCGCGAGATGCCCGTGGTCGCGGCCATGGTGCTGCTGGCGGGGGCGGCCTCCTTCTTCATCGGCAACAGCTACCAGGCGCAGATGCCGGGCTTCGCGCATGACCTGGGCCATGGAGACCCGGGCACGGCCTATACGCTCCTGCTGGGCGCGGATGCGGCGGGGGCACTGCTCGCGGGCGTTCTGCTCGAGACGCGGGGGACGTGGCTGCGCACGGCGCCCGCTTCCGCGATGAAGATTGCGTTGCTGTGGGGCTGCGCGCTCTTCACGTTTTCGTTCATGCGCTCGTATCCGGCGGCGATTGTCGTGCTCTTCATGGCCGGGTTCCTGGAGCTCTCCTTCAGCAGCATGACCCAGGCCCTCGTGCAGATGAATGCGCCGGACACCATCCGCGGCCGCGTGCTGGGGCTCTTCAGCATGTCGGCCTCGGGGTTGCGGGCGTTCAGTGGCGTGACGGTGGGGCTCCTGGGGAGCGTCACCAACACTCACACGTCGCTCGCGGTGTCCGCCGCGGCCTTCGTGACGGTGGCCGGCCTGCTGCTGCTGCGTCGAGGCCAGCAGGGCGCCAAGGAGGGGTAAGGGCACTGTTGGCCTTCAGGCCCACATGGTAAGGCGCGGGGCATGAGCTCGACCCGCATCCGTCGTCACGTGAATGCGCCCCGCGCACGCGTCTACCGAGCGCTTCTCGATGCGCGCGAGGTCGCGACGTGGATGGTGCCGACTGGCATGACCAGCCATGTGCATGCGTTCGACGCCCGCGAAGGTGGCGCGTTCCGGATCTCACTCACGTACGACGCGCCCACCGGGACCGGCAAAACGAGCGCGCACACCGACACGCACCATGGCCGCTTCGTGAAGCTCGTGCCGAACGAGCAGGTGGTCGAGGTGGTCGAGTTCGAGACGGCAGATCCCGCGCTGCGCGGCGAGATGACGATCACGATCTCGCTCATCGACGCAGACGGAGGCACCGACATCCTCGCCGTGCACGACGGGCTCCCGCGCGGCCTACAGCCCGCCGACAACGAGCTCGGCTGGCGGTTGTCACTCGATAAGCTCGCGGCGCTCGTCGAGGCGGGCTAGGACGCGCCGTGGCTCCGGCTTGAGCTCTCCCAGCCGCCCGCGTGAGCCGTCCCTCACTCCTCGACGAATGCCTTCAGCCGTGCCAGCGCGTGATCCCACTGCTGTGAGATGAGGTTCAGCACCCGGCGCGCTTCTTCCAGCGGCTCGGGCGACAGCTGGTAGCGGCTCTCGCGGCCTCGCCGCACGCCATGGACGAGCCCCGCTTCCTCCAGGACCCGGAGGTGCTTGGTGATCGCCTGACGCGTGACGCTGGCGCCAGTCGTCAGCTCGGTGATGGACAGGGAGGCTCCACTCGACAGCTTGGCGACCAGCGCCAGCCGTGTCTCGTCTCCCAGCGCCGCGAACACGGGAGCGTGAGCGCGCAGCTTCGCGGCGCTCACGGCGCCACTATGCGGCTGAGCGGACATGGGCCTCGATGTTCTTCACCTGTTGAGTCCAGCCGCCCTCGTTCATCCGGAACGCCTCGGCACGCCGGGCCAGCGGAATCGCGTCGAAGCCCGACTCCGTGACGAGCAGCACCGTTCCGGTGGGCGTCTTCTCCAGCACGAACTCCACGAGCGTGGGCGGCTCCTTGGAATAGTCGATCTTCGGATCCACCGCGTAGGGGTGCCAGTGGAAGGAGAAGCGCCGCTCGTTCTCCATCGCTTGAACGGTGACCTCCATGGTGAGGTGCTCGTAGCCGGGGTGGGTGATGTGCCCCCGCGTCCTCGCTCCGGGAGCGAAGGGCTGCTCGATCTTCACGCCGAACCATTGGCCGAACTCCTCGTGGTGGGTGAGGGCCCGCCAGACACGCGCGACGGGGGCGCGAAGCTCGATTCTCTTTTCAATCCGATCTGTGCTCGAAGTAGCCATGTGCAACCTCCTGGTTGCATGTAGAGATACCGCGCCCCGTCCCAATATGCAACCCGTAAGTTGCGTGTCCCGAGTCCCTCTACAGCCGCTCGTGGCCATGGCACACCGCGCTCCCAGGCGGGGCGAGGGGGGCTTTCTTCCCCGCCCCGAGGCGATTAGACAGGAGGCATGCCTTCCTCCCGCCGCGATGGACTTCTTGCAGGGCTGAGACTCGAGCGAGCGCGCGCCTCCCGGCAGTTCGCGGACGGTCTCTTCCGCAACACGGCGCCCGTGAAGCCGGGCCTTCAGGGCAGCCCGCTGCCGTTGCTCGGTGAGTACTTCTTCAAGGGATCGCAGCGCACGCCGCCGGGGGCGCTGCCGCTGGAGAACCCGCTGGATACGTGGGGCCGCAAGCCGGACAGCGGCTTTCGCGTGACATGGCTCGGCCACAGCACGCTGCTCCTGGAAGTGGATGGCGCTCGCATCCTCACGGATCCGGTCTGGGGCGAGCGGGCCTCTCCGATGTCCTTCGCCGGACCGAAGCGCTTCCACCCCGCGCCGGTGCCCCTCGATGCGCTGCCCCCGTTGGATGCAGTGCTGGTGTCTCATGATCACTACGATCATCTCTGCCGCCCTACCATTGAGGCACTCGCGAAGCTGCGCGTGCCGTTCGTCACCGCGCTGGGCGTGGGGGCGCGCCTCGAGTCCTTCGGGGTGGCACCGGAGTTGATCACCGAGCTGGACTGGTGGGAGCAGACCCGCGTGGGGCCCGTGGGCTTCACGGCGGCGCCCGCGCAGCACTTCTCCGGGCGAGGCCTCGGCGATCGGAACCACACGCTCTGGGCCTCCTGGGTGCTGACGACCGACAAGCACCGCCTCTTCTTCAGCGGCGACACCGGGCTGACCACGGAGTTCGAGGAGATCCGCCAGCGGCACGGCCCCTTTGATCTGGTGATGCTCGAGGTGGGCGCGTTCCACCCGAGCTGGGGTGGCATCCACCTGGGGCCGGAGAACGCCCTCAAGGCGCACGCGATGCTTGGGGGCGGCACGCTGATGCCCATCCACTGGGGCACCTTCAACCTGGCCCTGCACGCGTGGGACGAGCCGGCCGAGATGCTCGTGCGGCTGGCCTCCGAGCAGCGCGTGCGGTTGCTCACCCCTCGGCTGGGCGCCGCCATCGAGCCTGCCCATGTGGAGCAGCCCACGCACTGGTGGCGCGAGGTGGGCGCGCCAGCGCTGTCCCTGCGGCCCGTGACAGGCGGATAGGGACAGTCTGCTGCCGAGGAAGCGAGCCATGACAAGCCAGCCCGAGGAGGGGTAGGGCGGGGCAGCCAGGTGCGCGCATTCCTCCCTGAGCGGCGTGCGAGCTTGGAGCGGTACTCCCACTGCTATTCCGCGGGGACTCCCTACCTTTCTCCCATGAAACGCTCGATGGAACAGGAACCGCGCGTGGTGATTGTGGGAGCGGGCTTCGGCGGGTTGCTGGCCGCGCGCGCCTTGAGCCGTGCGCCGGTGCAAGTCACCGTCGTGGACCGCTACAACCATCACCTCTTCCAGCCGCTGCTCTACCAGGTGGCCACCTCCGTGTTGAGCCCCGCGGACATCACGGCTCCCATCCGCACCGTGCTGCGCAGCCCCAACACCACCGTGCTCCTGGCCGAGGCTCGCTCCATCGACGCGGCCCGCAAGGTGGTTGTCTGCGACGCGGGCGAGCTGCCCTATGATCTGCTCGTGCTCGCCACCGGAGCCACGCACTCCTATTTCGGACACCCCGAGTGGGCCGAGCACGCTCCCGGGTTGAAGACGATCGACGACGCGCTGGAGATCCGTCGCCGCGTGCTGCTGGCCTTCGAGGCCGCCGAGCGCGAGCAGGATCCGGCTCGCCAGCAGGAGTGGCTCACCTTCGTCGTCATCGGCGGAGGCGCCACCGGCGTGGAGCTGGCGGGAGCGCTCGCGGATCTGACCCACATCACGCTGCGCAAGGAGTTCCGCCGCATCGATCCCACCCGGGCCCGCATCCTGCTCGTCGAGGGGCTGCCGCGCGTGCTCACCCAGTATCCGGAGCCACTCTCTGCCCGTACCCAGCGGGATCTGGCCGAGCGCGGGGTGGAGGTGCACACGGGCGCGATGGTGACGGGCGTGGATGCCACGGGCGTGCAGATTGGCAACACCCGCATCCAGGCCCATACGGTGCTCTGGGGAGCGGGGGTGGCGGCCTCTCCGCTGATGCGCTCGCTGGGTGTGCCGCTCGATAAGGCGGGCCGGGTCAAGGTGGAGCCCACGCTGACGGTGCCGGGGCACGAGGACCTCTTCGTCATCGGGGACGTGGCTTCGATCCAGCAGGAGGGCCGCCCGGTGCCCGGTGTGGCTCCAGCGGCCATGCAGATGGGCAAGCACGTGGCGAAGAACATCCTCCGCCGGTTGCGAGGGCAATCGCTCCTGCCCTTCCGCTACAACGATCGGGGCTCGTTCGCCGTCATCGGGCGTGGCGCGGCCGTGGGGGTCACCCTCCGCGAGAAGCTCAAGCTGAGCGGGTGGCCGGCCTACCTCGCGTGGGCGGGCATCCACGTCTTCTTCCTGATTGGCTTCCGCAACCGCGTCTCGGTGATGCTCGAGTGGACCTACTACTTCTTCACCCGGCGTCGCGAGGTGCGGCTCATCACCGGCGGCGTGCACCATGAGCTGCCGCCGATCTCGTCCTCGGCTGCCGTGGCCCCAAGGAGCCAGCAGGAGCTCCCCGCGCACTGAGGCCTCGGAGCGTTACCCCTTCACTCGGTGGCCCGCGCGAGCTGGAGCCGCTGCGCGGCCTGCCTGGGCGTGAGGATCTCGAACGGCAGGCCGTGGCGATCGGCCAGGGAGAGGACCCGCTTGTCCTTGCTCACGAGCCATGCGGCGCCCACCTGGGCCGTGAGCAGCAGGAACTTCTGGTCGTCACGGTCTCGGCACCGAGGCAGCTCGGGGACGGGCGCAGAGGGCGACTCGGGGGCGAGACGCACGAGGCTCCGGTAGCGGGCGAAGACCTCTCGCCGCGCTGGCTCCGCCAGCTTGAAGGCGGGCAGGGGAAGGACTCGCTCCAGCTCCAGCAGGGTGTCGCCGTCAGCCCACGCGACGAGCGCGCCTCCTCTCAGGCCCGCGCCCAGCGGGCGAGTCACAGGATCATCGAACACCAGCACGTCCAGGACCACGTTGGTGTCGAGGACCACGGGCAGAGGGAATGAGAGCGGGGGCGAGGAGGGGGGAGGCATGTCCGGTTTTGCAGCATGCCGCATCTGCCTCTTCCCGGGGCGCGCGAGCGGGGTAGGGTAGGGCCCAGTCATCTCGACAGGACCCCCATGCGCAGACTCTTCCTCTCGGTGTGTACCGGATTGCTGCTGTCCGTCGCCTGTTCGCACGACAAGGCGGCCTCGGCTTCGGCGGCTTCTGCCTCGCCTGTTCCCACTCCGCCCGTGACGCCCGAGGCCACCGGGCGCGGTGGCGCGGCGGCCACGGTGGATGTGCGCGCCACGGCGGCCGCCATCGAGCTCCTCAAGGGCGGCGGCAACGCGGTCGATGCGGCGGTGGCCGCGTCGGCCGTGCTCGGGGTGACGGATCCGTACTCCTGCGGCATTGGCGGCGGCGGCTTCATGGTCATCTACCTGGCCAACGAGAAGCGTGTTGTCACCGTGGACCACCGGGAGACGGCTCCCCGAGCCATGCACCGGGAGCTGTTCTACGAGAACGGCGCACCCATCCCCTTCCCGGAGCTGCTGACCAGCGGGCTGTCCGCGGGGGTGCCGGGCATGGTGCGAGGCTGGGAGGCGGCCCTGTCGCGCTATGGCACGCGCGGATTGAACGAGGTGCTCCAGCCCGCGATCCGCGTCGCCGAGGGCGGCTTCGAGGTGGATCAGACCTTCTTCGAGCAGACCTCGCGCAACGCCGAGCGCTTCAAGCAGTTCTCCAGCACGGCTCGGGTCTACCTGCCGGCCGATGGCAAGCCGACTCCCGTGGGCTCCCTCTTCACCAACCCGGACATGGGGAAGACGTATCGGCGGGTGGCCGAGGGCGGCAGCCAGGCCTTCTACCAAGGGGAGATCGCCCAGGCCATCGTGGACACGCTGGCGAAGCCGCCCATGGCGCCGGGGGCTCCGCGCAAGGTGCGCTCGGGGGTGATGCAGCTCTCGGATCTGCGGGACTATGAGGCGCGCATCCGCGAGCCGGTGCAGAGCACCTACCGGGGCTACACGATCTACGGCATGGGCCCGCCCACCAGCGGCGGGCTGGCCGTGGCCGAGGCGCTGAACATCCTCGAGGGCGATGATCCGGCCTCCATGAGCCGGGCGGACTTCCTCCACCGCTACCTGGAGGCCTCGCGCCTGTCCTTCGCGGACCGCACCGTCTACGTGGCCGACCCGGAGTACGTGGACGTGCCCACCGCCGGGCTGCTCTCCAAGGACTTTGCAGCCGAGCGCCGCAAGGCGATCGATCCCGAGAAGGCCACGCTGCACGAGTCGCCCGCGGGCAACCCCTTCGCCTATCAGCAGGATCCGAGCTCGCCTCGGACCGCGGACGCCCTGTCCGCCGCCATGAGCCAGACGGCGCTGGCGTCGCTGGACCTGGCCGCGCCGGACCGGGAGACCACGCACATCACCACCGCGGACAAGGCGGGCAACATCGTCACGTACACGTGCACCATCGAGTTCGAGGGCGGTGACGGCATCGTGGTCCCGGGCTACGGGTTCCTGCTCAACAACGAGCTGACGGACTTTGATGCGCCCAAGAACCCCGCTGCCCCGCACGCCAACGTCCCCGAGCCGGGCAAGCGCCCCCGCAGCAGCATCACCCCCACGCTGGTGTTCAAGGACGGGGTGCCGGTGCTCGCGCTGGGCAGCCCCGGGGGCAGCACCATCATCACCACCGTGCTGCAGACACTGGTGAACTACCTGGACTTCCACATGACGCTGCTGGAGGCGGTCGCGGCGCCGCGAGTCTCGCAGCGCAACTCGCCTGATGGCGTGAGCCAGGCCGAGCCTGAGTTCCGCGCCTCGCCCGAGGCGGCGGCGCTGAAGCAGAAGGGCCACGTCTTCGGCAACGCGAGCCCCTTTCCTGGGCTCAACGACATTGGCGCCGTCACGGCCATCCGCGTCAACCCGGACGGCACCTTCACGGCCGTCGCCGAGCCCAAGCGCCGCGGCGGAGGCAGCGCCATGGTCGTCGAGGGAACGGCTCGATGAGGCCCCCGCTAACGTCATTAGTCTAACCCGCCTGCTGGGGCTCACTGCCCGCCCGGTGCGCCGAGGCTCACCGGGCTCGGCACTCTCCCGCCTCCAGCCGGGGCAACGGCCTTCGCGTCAGGCCGCAGTTGGACATGATGTGCGCCTCTTGCTGCCAGGCCTGCTCGGCCTGCTCGAGCTCCGCGAGCTTGCCCTGCAGCGCCTTCACGTCCGTCGTCCGCGAGCAATAGGCGATGTACTCGCGCGGGCCGCCACACGCCTTGTGGCCGAAGCCCGCCACCTCGCACTCCTCCACCTGCTTGCACCCCGCCGGCTTCGCCAGCGCCCGCGCCTCTCTCGCGAGCTGATCCGCTCTCTGCTTCAGCGCGGCGGCACTGTCTGTCTTCGTCGGGCTCGCGGTGAGGGCCAGGACCGCCGCCCACGCGCTCAGCTTGCCTGCCAGCAACGCCATGACGTGCCTCCTTGCTCCGAGCCAGGGCAGGGAAGGGAGCCTCCCCGCCAGGCGCTCCTCACCTCATAAAACAAATGCGCCGGCGGGAAGGATCCGCGCCGGCGCATTCGTGTCAACTGCTGGATTCCGAGCTGAACGGGCGGAACATGCTTCTCCGCCCGCTCCGCCCCGGGCCGCCCGCTACAGGCGCCCGGGGCCTTGCGTCATGGCTCAGGCCACCTTCGCCCGGCGCCGACCCAGCGCGTACCACGCCAGGACCAGCAGACCCAGGTAGACGCCGGCCTCGGTGTTGGAGGTAGCACCGCAGCCGCAGCCGCCGTCGATGGAGACCACCACCGGAGCGGAGGCCGCCATGTTGCCCGCGCCGTCGGTGATGACGGCGGTGATGATGTGCGAGCCGGACTGGGCCTTGCTGCTGTCCCAGCTCCCGCTCACCGTCTCATCCGAGCCACTGGCGATCTCCACGCCATCCACGAGGATGGAGAGCTTGTCCAGCGTGGTGCCCGGAGCCACCGCGCCCTTGACGGAGATGCTGACCTTGCCGGAGACGGTGGTGCCGCCCGCCGGATCCGTCACCGTCACCGTCGGCTGAGCGAACGCGGTGACGTTCAGCTCCACCGTGCTCGTCAGCGTGGCCTTCTCCGAGTCCGTCACGGTGATGCTGCGCAGGCCCGGCGACTTGAACATCACCTTGAAGCCCTGCAGCACGCCCTCGACGAACTGCGCGTTGGCCGCGTAGGTGGCCTTCGCGTCGGAGCTGGTCACCTTCGCCGCGCCACCGTAGTTGGAGGCGAGGTTGCCGTACGCGTCATACGCCTTGACGGACAGCGAGGCCTCCTGGCCCGCGGTGATGCTCGGCACGAGCGACAGCGCGTAGCTGGCCGGCGCACCCGGCGCCACGGTGAACGCGGTGCTCGTCGCACCCGCGAAGCCCTGGGCGCTGGCCACCAGCGTGTAGCCGTTGCCGGCCTTGCGCAGGGACAGCCCGTCGAACGTCGCCACGCCGTTGACGGCGGGGGCCGAGAGCGTGCCGTAGAGCTGACCGCCCGCGGCGTTGTCGCCGAGGCTCAGCGTCACGGTGTCCGTGCTGGCGGTGAACACCTGGCCCGTATCGTCCTGCAGCTCCACCTCGATCGAGGTCAGCGTCTCTCCCGCCGCCACCTGGGTCTGCGTGGTGTGGAAGACCAGCTTCGGAGCATTGCCCGGGGTGATGTCGAACGCCGAGCTCGTCGCCCCGGCGAGCGAACCTGCGCTCGCCGCGAGCGTGTAGCCCTTGCCATTGCGGTTGATCGACAGGCCCGCGAAGGTGGCCACGCCGTTGATGGCGTTCACCGTCTTCGTGCCAGACAGCGTGCCGTTGCGCGGGTTGTTGCCGATGGCCACCGTGACGGCGTCCGTGGCGTTGGCCACCACGTTGCCGAAGCCGTCCAGGATGGACACCCGGACCGCCGGGCTGATCACCGCGCCCGCCTGGGCGGAGCCAGGCTGCACCGTGAAGGCCAGCGCCGCCTTCGCCGCCGGAGCGATGTCGAACGCCACGCTGGTGGCATCCGTCAGGCTCGCCGTGTGGGCCACGAGCTGATAGCCCGTCGCCGCGCGGGCGATGGTCAGCTCATCGAAGGTGGCCACGCCGTTGATGGCGTTCACCGTCTTCGTGCCCCCCAGGGTGCCGCCCGCCGCGTTGCTGGCGAGCGCCAGCGAGATGGTCGCGTTGGCCTGCACCGTGTTGCCCTGGGCATCCAGCACCGCCACGCGGATGGCCGGAGCCAGCGCCGCGCCCGCCGTGCCGTTGAGCGGCTGGCTGAGGAAGGCCAGCTTCGTGGCAGAGCCCGCCGTCACGCCGAAGGCCGAGGACGTCGCGGAGGTGAGCCCCGGAGCGTCTGCCTGCAGCGTGTAGCCCGTGCCCGCCTTGTCCACGGTGAGGCCCGTGAAGGTGGCCACGCCGTTGACGGGGTTGGCCGTCAGGGTGCCGCTCAGCGTGGCGCCCTGCGCGTTGGCCAGCGACAGCGTCACCGGCGCCGTGGCGTTGGTGATCACGTTCCCGCTCGCATCCCGCACCGTCACCTTCACGGTGAAGGGCGAGTTGGAGCCCACGTTGCCCGTGGGGGCAGAGGTGAAGGCGAGCTGCGCCGCGGAACCCACCGTGACGTTGAAGGCCACGCTGGTGGCCGTGAAGAGGCCCTCGCTGCCCACCACCAGGGTGTAGTTCGCACCCACGCGGTCCACCGTCAGATCGTCGAAGGTCGCTTCACCCTTCGAGGTCGCCACGGTGGTGGTGCCCAGCAGGCTGGCGCCCGTCGGGTTGTTCCCCAGCGACACCGCCACCGAGTTGGTGGCCTGCGTCGCGACGTTGCCGAACGCATCCAGCAGGGTGACCGAGACGGACGGGGTGATCGTCGCGCCGGCCACGATGCTGCTCGGCTGGCGGGTGATGACCACGCTGTACGGATCGGCCGGGGTGATGTCGAACGGATCGCTGATCACACTGGTCAGCGCGTTCGCGGCGGCCTCGAGCGTGTAGCCGCTGCCCACCTTCTGGAACGACAGATCGCTGAACGTGGCCACGCCATTCACGGCTGGCACCGTGAGAGTGCCGGACGGCCTGTCGCCGGTCGGGTTGGTGCTCACGCCCACGCTGACGAAGTCATTGCCGTTCGTGGTGTTGCCGAACTTGTCCAGGAGGATGACCTGGACCGCCGGGTTGATGGCCGCGCCCGCCTGAGCGGTGGAGGGCTGGGTGAGGATGGCCAGCTGCGCCGGCACTCCCGGAATGATGTCGAACGCCGCGCTGGTGGCGCCGGTCAGGCCCGGAGAGCTGGCGACCAACGTGTAGCCCTGGGCCACCTTGTCGAGCGACAGGTTGAACGTGGCCACGCCGTTGACGGCGCTCACCGTGGTGACTCCGCTCAGCGTGCCATTGCCCGGGTTTGCGCCCAGGGCGATGGTGACGGGGATGTTGCCCGTGGTGATCGCGTTGCCGAACTGGTCGGTCAGGCCCACGGCCGGGGAGAACGTGTTACCGGCCTTGGTGCTGGCGGCGGGCTGCGTGAGGAACTTCAGCGCGGCCGGAGCACCCGGCGTCACGCTGGTGCTACCACTGGCGGTGATCGCCGGGGTCGCCGTATCCGTCACGGTGATGGACTGCGTGCCCAGCGTCCGGAAGGACAGGTTCACGCCCGACGCGACACCCGCGGTGAAGGACACGTTGGCCGGCAGTTGCGCCTGCGCGTCCGTGCTGGTGATCGTGGCGGTCCCGTTGTAGCCGGTCGCCGTCTGGCCGACCGAATCCAGCGCCGTGAGGGTGAGGCTCACCGGAGCACCCGCGCCAATCGTGGCGGGCAGGCCGGAGAGCGTGTACGAGACGGCCGGGCCCGGCGGAGGCGTGTTGGTGGAGCACGTCTGGTACGTCTGCGCGAGGATGCGCACGTCGTCGACGTAGAAGCCCTCCTTGTTGACGGTGAAGTCCGCCGAGAACTTGAAGCCGAACCACACCTTCTGGCCCACGATCGGGCTCAGGTTCACGGTGACCGGCTTCAGCGCGCCGTTGGCGCCACCCGCGGCGGCGGGCGCGCCCGTCCAGATCCGCGTGGTGGTGCTGCTGTTGAGCGTGCCGTCGTAGCCACCCGCCGTGATGTACGGCGCCGTGGTGGAGACCGAGTCACCCACGTTGGTCCACGGACCCGCCGAGCCCGTGGTGCTGTAGACCAGCCAGGCCCCGTCGTACCCGCTCTCGATGATGTACCAGAGGTTGAACGTCATCGACGGGTTGTTGTTGGCCGTGGACGGGATGGAGAAGCCGTTGATGCCCGCCACCGCGCCGCTGCCGCCCAGGGACAGCGTGGCCGTGGTGCTGACCGGGTAGGTGCCGCCGCACGTGGTGGCCGCAGCGCCCCAGCGGTACGACGTGTTGGCCGACTGGTAGTGGCAGCCCGAGGTGAGGTTGATCGTGCCCGAGGTGCCGCTCTGGGTGGTGGCGATCCAGTACGAGGAGGCGTTCGCCGGGCGGTTGCCGTCGAAGTCGTCGAAGTAGTTCACGCCCGGGGTGATCGTACCGGTGGGCGAGGCCGACTTCTGGACGGTGTTGGTGTCCTCGTTGGTGGCGTTGCTCGTCTCGGTGGCGCGCACCACGTAGTAGTACGTGCTGCCCATGGCCACGTTCAGGTTGTCGTTGAAGCTGGTGCTGGTGATGCCCGTGGCGATCTTGTTGGCGATCGACGGGGTGAAGCCCGGCGTGGTGCTGCGGTAGACCGAGTAGCTCAGCGTCCCGCCGCAGATCGGCGTGGCCGCGGCCCACGTCAGCGTGTCGGTGCAGGTGGACTGCGCGCCGTTGTTCGCGTTGGTCAGGCCCGCGAAGGTGGGCGGCAGCTTGCACAGACCGGTGGCGGTGGCGGAGGCCTCGTTGGAGTTCACGGACTCGGCGCACTGCACCGCGCGCACCACGTAGTAGTAGGTGGTGCTGCCCGAGACGCCCTTGTCCTGGTACGGCGAGCTCGTCACGGGTTGCTGATTCACGCGGGTGTAGGGACCGCCCGCGGTGGTGGAGCGGTAGATGTTGTACGAGGCAGAGCCGTTCGGGGCCCACGACACGTCAATCTGGTTGTTGCCGTTGGCGACGGCGGTCGTACCGGAGACGGGAGGAGCCGCGGCGGTGCAGCTGTTGTACGCGACGAGCGCGAAGTCCTGATCCAGCGCGGAGCTGTTGCCCGGCACGCCGTCCGAGTTGATGTTCGCCGCCGTCACCGTGACGGTGTACGCACCGGTGGTGCCCGCGGGCAGGAACACGCTCTCCGCGTTGTTCGAGGCGTCCGCCGTGCCGCCGACGACCGAGTTGGCGCCGGTGAAGACGTTGCCCTTGTAGGTGTTGCCGCCGACCGTGACGCTCAGGTCCAGGTTGTTCTTCCACGCGCTGCCGGAGGTGGCGCCCGGCGCGTCCGTCCACGCCAGGGTGACGCGGAAGGGCTTGTTGGAGTCCGCGACCACTCCGCTGAAGGTGCGGGTCTGGCCGGTGGCCGTGAAGAGGCTGGCCGGGTTCTCGTCATCCAGCAGGCGCGGGATGCCGTCGAAGGCCATGCCCAGGTCCATCAGGCCCATGCCCTGGCTGTTGGACCAGAGGCTGTCGTTGGCGCCCACGCCCGTCATGTAGCGGGCGGAGTTCATCAGGTACGCCTTGGTCATCGCCGCGCTCGGCGGGGCGACGTTCTGGTTGATGAAGTACTGGCGCACCAGCGCGGCGCCGCCGGCCACGGCCGGGGTCGAGTGGCTGGTACCGGAGGAGGCCGTGTACCACTGCTGGCCCACCGGGTAGAAGTTGTTGTTGGGGCCGCCGCACA
The DNA here is from genome assembly GCF_045802625.1 of Hyalangium sp. NCBI lineage: Bacteria > Pseudomonadati > Myxococcota > Myxococcia > Myxococcales > Archangiaceae > Hyalangium > Hyalangium sp. Next base: position 315,642 of record NZ_JBJMQP010000108.1, read on the forward strand.
CGCCGCCGGCGTCGAAGCACGAGAGCGCCTGGCCGTTCGGGTTGGCCGGGGTGTCGGAGCGCTGGGTGTCCACCTGCGCCACGCCACCGGAGACGTGCGTGCCCGGGGCGACGATCTCCGGCTTCTTGCGGCCGTCCGAGGCGGGACCGCGGCTGGAGAAGCTGATGATGTCGTTGGCGCTGTCCGCGCCGGTGTCGGCGATACCGCAGAGGTCCGCGGCGCCAAAGGCCCGGACGTTCTCGGAGGCGCCCACGGTGATGATGTTCTTCGCGGTGCCAGGCGTGCCCACCGTGTTGGCGGCAGAACCGGAGTTGCCGGCGGCGAACACGATGACCATCTCCTGGTTGCCCGCGTTGGGCACCGCGGAGCCGGACGGCTGCGCGTCACGCACCAGCGCGTCGTACGCCTGCGCATCCGCGTCGTACAGGTTGGAGCTGGCGCCCCAGCTGTTGGTGCTGATGCGCATGCCGTCGCGGTACGCGCGCGACTGCAGGTCGGCGTACACGGGATCCGTGAAGGTGTCCGGATCGAACACCACCGAGGAGCCCACCTTCACGAAGGGCGCCACGCCCAGGCCGTGGGTGAAGCCCGTGGTGTCCGTGAACGGCGCCGCGGTCTTGTTGGAGTAGCCCGCGACGATGTGCGTGTTCAGGTTGCCGTGGCCGTCGCAGCCCTGGATGGTGCTGCCGGAGTTCGGCGTGCCCTCGAGGCGGTTGTACACCACGCGGCTGGGGCTGCTGTAGCTGCCGCCCGTGTACAGGCCGAAGTGGTTCGGCGTCTGCGTGCCGTTGTCCATGCCGCTGTCGCTCACGTCCACGCCGAAGCCGGACGCGGTGAACTGGGCCTGGGTGAAGCCCTTGTTCGCCAGCCACTGCAGGTAGCCCGGGCCCGTGGGGAGGTTCCCATTCAGGTTGCCGGAGATGATCATGTCCTGCCGCTCGTCGAGCTTCTTCGGCGTGGGGCGCGGCATGATGGACAGCACGTCCGGACGGGTGGCGATCTCGTAGAGATCCTTCTCCTTCAGGTCGGCCACCACGTTCACGTAGTCCAGCACCTCCCGGATCGTCCCATTGCGCGACTCGAGGTTGCGGATGAGATCGAGCGTCGGGCCGTTGGCCTCGGCATCCTTGACCAGCTGGATGGCGTAGGTCTTCGTCTTGACGGTGTTGATGGCGGGGTTGAGCTTGTAGTCATCCAGGTAGGCGCCGTCCCACTGGATGAACGAGTTGGCGGCGGTGACCTCCCGCTGCAGGCCCGTCATCGCCTGCGCGTCGCCATAGACGATGTAGGCGTTGTTGGGGATGTACGTGACCACCTTGACGCCGGTGGACTCGAGCTCCGTCACCCACTCGGGCTTGATGGGGCCGTTGAACTGCACGATGTGGAGGCGCTTGCCCGTGGCGTCCTGCTTGATGCCGCGCAGCGACTGCCCGTGCGCCGACGCGGTGTCGATCACACCCGCGTTCAGCAGGATCTGGTTGTAGTCATCGCGCTGGGCCTCCGCGGGCAGCGTCGCCAGCACCTGCTCATCGACCTTCATCACCTTGAAGGCGCCGTAGTCGCCGATGAGCTCGGCGTGGACGCCGCGCTCCTCAAGCTGCTTGGCCTGCTCCTGGGTGAGCTGCACCTTATGGGTCGCGGAGCTCGGGCGAGCCTCCTCGGCCTCACGCTGCATGGGCGCATTCCCCGCGCCTTCGCAGGCGAGCAGGGACATCATTCCGACCAGTCCGAGCACTCGCGTGCTCGCGGCTCGCAGCCCAACGCTGGGCAGCCGGTTTACTCGTTGTTTCATTGTGTTTTGCCCCGACATGCGAGCGCGGCGGTGAGCGGAGCCCCACACGCGCTCGATGTGGATCCGGTGAAATGGGTGGCCGCGTATGTCGAACACCCACTTCGAGCTGTTGACGAGGTAGCACAACGAGATGAGAAGTTTCAAATCGTCGACAAATTTTGTGGTCCCGAAAGATCCGGGGAAAACGGTTTCTTGACGTAAGAGGCCCTGCCCACAGGGCGGTTCTCGGATCATGAGAATCCGCTGGGAGATGAGGGCCTCCCTCCCGGACCGGTGGCGGGGACGTCTGGCTGTGCAGGCGAGCGGCCTTGCTACGGAGACGGAGGTCGACTCGACAGCGTGAAGCGCCTATGCATCGGGCGATGAAGCCGGTGGCAGCGCGCCTCCGCAGCCCCTATGTCGCCTGGGGGCTGGGCCTCGGGGTTGTGGCGATCGTGGCTGGGCTTGCGCTCCGGGCCACCGCCGCCGAGGTGCGCACTCCGGTGCCGCTGGCGCCCGTCTCGTACACGGGCGCTGCCTCGTGCCAGCCGTGCCACCCGGATCATTACGAGAGCTGGCGCCGCACCTTCCACCGGACAATGACGCAGGAGGCGCTGCCCACCACGGTGGTGGGGGACTTCAGCGGGGTGAGCTTCACCTTCGAGGGCGTGACGTCCCGCTTCCTGCGCGAGGGCGAGCGCTTCTTCATCGAGACGCTGGACGGGCAGGGCCACCTGCGGCGCCAGGAGGTGGTGCGCACCGTGGGCTCGCGGCGCGTGCAGCAGTACCTGGTGCACGAGGGAGACCGGTACATCCGGCTGCCGCTGGCGTGGGACATCGAGGGCAAGCGCTGGTTCCACCTGGCCGGTGGCTTCCTGGATCCGGACGGGATGGACTTCAACACCCACCGCGCGCTGTGGGACGCCAACTGCATCTTCTGTCACAACGTGAAGCCGCGGCCGGGCTACGACTGGGACCGGGCCCGGTTCGACAGCCACGTGGCGGAGCTGGGCATCTCCTGCGAGGCCTGCCATGGGCCGGGCACGGAGCACGCCGCGCGCAACCGCTTCCCGCTGCGCCGCTACTACCTGCACTACTCGGGCGCGGAGGATCTCTCGATCGTCGACCCGATGCGCCTGGAGCCGCTGCGGCGGATCCAGGTCTGCGGCCACTGCCATGGGCAGCGCATGCCGTCTCCGATCGATCGCATCCGTCAGTTCCTGTCCGAGGGAGATCCGTACACCGCGGGGGAGGATCTCTCCCGCTACACGCAGCCGCTCTACCGCGACAGCCACCTGCAGGGGGTGGATGTGTCGCTGCGCTTCTGGAAGGACGGGACGCCGCGGCTGACCGCGTACGAGTACCAGGGGCTGCTGATGTCCAAGGACTTTCAGCGCGGCGGGCTCACGTGCCAGCACTGCCACACCATGCACGGCGGAGACCCCAAGGGGATGATCACCCAGGAGAAGCGCGGGCCCGCGGCCTGCCAGGGCTGCCACGCGGACATCGTGGCCCGGGCCGCCGAGCACAGCCGGCATCGCGAGGGCTCCTCGGGCACCGACTGCTACTCCTGCCACATGCCGAAGCTGGCGTACGGCATCATGCGGATCCACCCCACGCACCGCATCCAGACGCCGGATCCCTCGCGGGCGTGGCGCTACGACATGCCCGAGGCGTGCACGCTCTGCCACACGGATCGGAGCGCGACGTGGGCGGCCGAGTCCCTGCGCAAGCAGCAGGGGCAGCCACCGCCGGAGGAACTCCCCACGGATCCGGCGTTCGCGGTGGCGGAGAGCGTGCGGACGCTCCTGGCGGGGGACGTGGTGCAGCGGGCGGTGGCGGCGACGGCGTTGGGAGACACGCGCAGCTACACGGCGCAGCCGCTGGCTCGGCTGTGGGCCGTGCCCTTCCTGCTGAAGGCCATGGAGGACAACTACTCCTCCATCCGGCGCCTGGCGTGGCTCTCGCTCGAGGCGCTGGTGACGCGAGCGGGTGAGGCGAAGCCAGCGCTGGCGGCCTCGGTGGCGCAGGTGCCGCGCTTCGAGCCTCAGGCCTCCGCCGAGGAGCGGGCCCGGGTGGTGCAGCGCTGGCGGCAGTGGTGGGCGGCTCTGGACAAGGGTGATATTTCGCGCCCGGACGCATCGGTCCCGCTGGACGCCGCGCTGGAGCCGGTTCCAGCGGTCGTCGAGCAGCTCCTCCAGAAGCGCGCGGCACAACCTCCCATCCAAATAGGCGAGTGACGTGACGACCCAGAAGAAGACGGAGGCACCCACGGCCGAGGGGCGCGCCGGGCTTCATGCCCGGTTCGGATGGACGCTGCTCTTCGTGTCGCTGGCGTTCGGGTCGGGGCTGGAGACGCTCGAGGGCTTCCGGTGGGTGTCGCTGGTGGCGGATCCGTGGAGGCAGCGGCTCTGGTCACTGGCCCACTTTCACGGGGCGGCGCTGGGGCTGCTGAACCTCATCTATGTGCAGTGGGCGGACACGCAGGCGCTGAGCGTGGGGCGCCGGACGATCGCCTCCCGGGTGCTGATGCTGGGCAGTGCCGCGATGCCGCTGGGGTTCCTGCTCGGGGGCATTGCCCACCCGGAGGGAGACCCCTCGCTCGGCATCATCCTGGCGCCCGTGGGGGCGCTGTTCGTGCTCTACACCGTCGCCGTCCACACGATCGCTGTGTGGCGCCGCCCCGCGTAGGGGCCGGGTGAGACGTCATTCCCCATCGCCCGGGCGCACGTGCAGCACCTTCCGGAGAAACTCCCGGGTGCGGGGCTGCGAGGGCTGGCTGAAGATGACCGAGGGCGGCCCCTGCTCCAGCACGGTGCCTGCGTCCAGGACGACCACGCGGTGGGCCACCTCTCGCGCGAACCCCATCTCGTGCGTCACCACGAGCATGGTCATGCCCTCGCGCGCCAGGCCCTGCATTACCTGGAGCACCTCATCGGCCAGCTCTGGATCGAGCGCGGAGGTGGCCTCGTCGAAGAGCATCACCTCCGGCTCCATGGCCAGCGCCCGAGCGATGGCCACCCGCTGCTGCTGTCCTCCCGAGAGCCGGGCCGGGTACTCGTCCTTCCGATCGGCCAGCCCCACGCGCTCCAGCAGCCGCAGGCCGATCTCTTCCGCCCGGGCGCGTGGCAGCCCCTTCACTCGCAGCGGCGCCTCGATGACGTTGCCCAGGGCCGTCATGTGGGGGAACAGGTTGAAGCGCTGGAAGACCATGCCGATGTGCGCCCGCTGGCGATCCACCTCGGCCTCGGGGCGAGGCACGAGCCGTCCTTCCTTCTCCTGCCGCCCCAGCAGCTCGCCGCGCAGCCAGATGCGCCCCTGCGTGGGAGCCTCCAGGAAGTTGAGGCACCGCAGCAGCGTGGACTTGCCACAGCCGCTCGGCCCGATGATGACCACGACCTCTCCGGCGGCCACCTCCAGGTCGATGCCTCGCAGCACCTCGCGCTCGCCGAAGGACTTGCGCAGCCCCTCCACGCGGATGATCGGCTCGCTCATGTGCCCCGCGCCTCCAGCCGCCGCTCCAGCCGCTGGGCCAGCGCCGTCAGTGCGAGGACGATGATCAGGTAGCCCACCGCCGCCCAGGCGTACACCTCCGGGCGCAGGTACGTGCCCGCGAGCTGCTTCGTCTCGTAGAGCATCTCCGGCAGGGCGATCACCATGACCAGCGAGGTGTCCTTGGAGAGCGCCGCCAGCTCGTTGACGAGCGGCGGGATGAGGCGCCGGAACGTCTGCGGCAGGATGACCCGGCGCATGGCCAGCTCATGGCTCATGCCCAGCGCCCGGGCTGCCTCCATCTGCCCCTTGTCGATGGACTCGATGGCGGCCCGGAAGATCTCCGCGATGTAGGCCGCGGCGTTGAGCGACAGCGCGGTGAGCCCGGCGGCCATGGGCCCCAGGCGGACTCCCATCATCAGCGGCAGCGCGAAGAAGATGAACAGGAGCTGCAGCAGCAGGGGCGTCCCGCGCAGCAGGGTGATGTAGGCCCGGGCCACGGCGCGGAGGGCCGAGCGCCGTGAGATCCGCGCCAGCGCGACAATCAACCCCAGGGCAACGCCGAGCGCCCCGGAGCCGAGCGTGAGCTGGAGCGTCACCCCCATCCCCTGAAGCACGCGCGGCAGCACCACCTCCCGGGAGAACGTCCAGAAGCCGGGTGGCTTCACGGCCTGGCCCAGCTCGCCGCCAAACCAGTGCTCGGAGAGGCGCTTCAGCTCGCCTGCGCGCTGGATGTCCTCGAAGGCCCTGCGGAGGGCGGCCGTCAGGTCCGCGTCCTGCTTGTTGATGGCGATGCCGATGGGCTCCGGCTCGAGCGCCTGGCCGGTGATGACGAAGGAGTCGTCCCGCCGGGAGAAGAACAGGCCCACGGGCTCGTCGATGACGATGACGTCGGCCTGCCCGGACTTCACGGCGGCGAAGCACTCGGTGGCGCCGGGGAAGGGGCGGAGCTCCTTCACCTCCACGCCTCGCTTCTGGAGCTGCTCCACCCACCGCTGCGAGGTGGTGTTCGTCTGCACCGCCACGCGGTGGCCCGCCAGCTCCTGCTCCGTGCGGATGCTCTGGCCCCGGGTGGTGACGAAGACCTGGGACATGCGCGCGTACTCGATGAAGTCCACCTGCTGCTCTCGCGCGGGGGTGATGTTCATCGACGAGAGGATGATGTCGTAGCGCCCCGAGGTGAGCCCGGCGAGGATGCCGTCCCAGTCCATGACGATGAACTGCGCCGTGACGCCCAGGCGGCGGGCGAGCTCCCGCGCGAGATCGACGTCGAAGCCCACGGGCTGGCCGTTCTCCAGGAACTCCATGGGCGGGTAGGTGGCGTCGATGGCCACGCGCAGCACGCCAGCGGCCTGGACTCGGGCCAGGGCGCGTTCCGGCGCGGGGGCGGGCGGCGTAGGCCGCGGCTCCTCGGCAGCGGCGAGGCCCGCCAGGAGGACTCCCAGCAGGAGACAGGCTGTCGCGAGAATCGAGCGCCTCATACGCGTCAAGGCGCGGATGATGAGCGCCACCCTCGTCGTCCGCAAGAGCGGGAAAGGCGGCGGGCGTGCCTACTCGGGAGGAGGTGGAGTCCCTGACATCCGCTTGCGGACCCGGACGCGCATCTTCGAGTGCTGGGGATCGTCGCTGACGTCCACGTCGATCTCCGCTCCGTCTCCTTCCTGGCGCCGGAGCTCCTCGATGAGACGCTGCCGGGCCTCCTCGCGCTCCTCGGGCGAGGCGCCCGCGCGGAACAGCGAGTGCCCCAGCACCCCCAGCAGGTTGCCGCGCACGTGGCCCTTGAGGCTCGTCACCTCCGGAGCGAGCCCGGCGAGCTCGGGCATGCCGCGCAGCCGCTCCAGCCCTTCGCGATCCTGCACGAGCTGGTCGCCCCAGACGTCCACCACCAGGGAGGCCGAGCCCTCCGGCGTGCGGCGGAGCATCACCCCGACGTTCACCACGTGGCTGGACTCGGAGACGAATGCTCGGGACACCTTCTCGCCCAGATCCGAGGGCGGCTCGAAGCCCGCGGGGAGCAGCAGGCGGATGCGCTTGCCCACCTCCACCTTGTACTCGGCCGTCACCTGGGTGGCCGTCACCAGGCAGGCGAGGAACACGGCGGCCGTCGCGTACCTCAGCCATGGAGAACGGCCCCGCCTGGCGCGCTGCCCCACCCGCGAGTCGTACGCCGCGAGCAGCTCCTGCTCGAGCCGGGCCCGGTGCTCCGGGTTGGCTGGCGGCTCCTGGCCGCGCAGCGCTCGGGAAAGCTCTTCATCCGTCATTGGCCAGCGCTCCTTCCGCCAGTCCGGCGTCCCACCGTGCTCGCAGCTCGCGCACGGCCCTCGAGGTGCGCTGCCGCACCGCGGCCTCATTCAGGCGCAGCACCTGGGCGATCTCCGCGAAGCGCAGCCCATCTCCGAAGCGCAGCATCAACAACTCCCGCGTCTCGGCCGGCAGCCTCGCCAGCTCCAGGCGGATCCGCTGCGTGTTCTCCTCTCCCATCAGCCGCTCGAGCGGCCCCGTGGCCGTATCCGGGAGGGCGGCGGCGGCCTCCTCGGGCACCAGGCTTGCCCGCCTACGCGCCTCGTCCACGAGCGCATTTCGAGCCATGGACAGCGCATACGTGAACACGCTGCCCTTGCGTGGATCGATGCGGTCGAGCGATTCGAGCAGCCGGAGGAACACCTGGCCCACGAGATCCTCCGCTTCCGAGGGGCTCGGGACGCGTCGGCGGACGTAGCGCGAGACGGGCTCGTACAGCGCCCGGTAGAGCTCCCGGAACGCCTCACGGTCCCCGCGCTGGCTGCGAACGGCCAGCCGTGACAGCCACGCATCGCGAAGGGGCCAGGGAAGTGAGGGCATGGGCCAGGATCTCTCCGGCATTCAATACGAGTCCCGCCGATTTTCGTGACAGGCCAGTCCTGGGCTTACTCCTTCCTGATGATCTTCACGACCTTCTTGACCACGCCGTGCTCTCCGTGGGCGTCCTGCTCCAGCTCGCCCATCCCCTCGAACTTCGGGCGATCCTTGGCGTCGAGCGAGGTGACCTGGATGTCCGCCGAGGCCAGCACCGGGAACGCCTCCCGCAGCGTCTGGGGGATGTCGGCCGGGGGCACGGTGCCGCCCCACAGGTCCACGGTGAGCTCCTGTTGACCGGCCGTCTGGCGGCGCTTCACCTGGACCTGGTGCTCACCGCCGACGCTGGCGAGCGACTCGACCAGCTTCTCCGGATCCGGGAGCTGGCCGCTCGCCTCGGCGAGCTTGACGGTGACGCGCGTGCCGGACTCATGGGTGGCCGGCGGAGCGGCCTGCGCGGAGAGAGAGAAGAAGCTGAGGACGACGAGAACACGGCTCCACATGTTTGCGCGCATGGTGCGCCTCCTGGGCGTTGAGTGCTGACAGGAGGTACGGGCCCCGCGCGAAAGTGTGACAGCCGGCGTGTTTTCGGAGCGCGTCAGCGCTGGATGCGGAAGGTGATCACGGTGCCGGCGTGGTCGGAAGGCCACAGCCCGGAGGGAGTGCGGTCCGAGAGCTCGTCGCCGACGACCTCGCCGGAGATGGGCTGGAGGGTGTCTCCCTGGTAGAGCATCAGGTCGATGCGCTTATCGAAAGCGCTGGTGTCCGGGTCCTTCACCTTCTCGCCGAAGCAGCAACTGAGACCGGGGCCCGAGTTCGCCGCCGGCCACGCATCGGTGTAGCCCGCGTCGCTGATGATTTGGTAGGCGGGCGTCGAGCTGCCAGGGCCGGTGTTGAGGTCGCCCACCAGGATGAGGGGCCGGGGATAGCCCTGGAGCGTATCCACAAGCTCGTGGGCCTGATCCTGGTTGGCCGGCATGAGGCCCTCCAGGTGCGAGTTGACGAAGGTGAACTTCGCGCCGTTCACGTCCGCCGCCACCTTGGTGAAGCCGCGCGTGAAGGTGACCGAGCTGCCGCCCACGGCCACCTGCGCGCTGTGCACGTAGTTCTGCTCCACCTCCTCGGAGGTCTGCACGTCGCCGCGCGCGAGGATCACGTCGTAGTCCGTCAGGCGGATGTCGGTGAGATCATTCGGGTCGCTCGAGAGCGCGGCTGGCAGCTCGGAGTCTCCATTCTTCACCTTCGCGGCCACGCGGTAGTCCAGCCCGCGATCCTTCAGCTTCTGCTGCAGGATGCCGAGGAAGTCATACGCATCCTGCAGCGCGTTCACCGCCCCGTTGGAGAAGAAGTCACTCGGGTGCTGCGTCCGGTAGAGGGAGACCTCCTGGAGCCCGACCAGCGCGGGGTTCTTCGCCTGGATCTCGTCCGCGAGCGCTCCGGCCCGCTCCGGGAAGTTCGTCGCCTGCACCGTCGCGAAGAGCTGGCCGGCGATCGCGGGGACCTCCTGCCGGGACTTCGCCTGCGAGAGCAGGAAGATGTTGGCGCCCAGGTAGATGTTGCGCGTCATCAGCGTCACGTCGACCGGCCCGGTGGGCTTCTTTTTGTCGTCACCGCAGGAGGTGAGGAGCAGCGTGGAGCAGGTGAGCAGGGAGATCAGCAGGCGGGGCCCGCGATGAGTGAGGGGGCTCATGGAACTCGAGTGGGGTGGAGGTGGAAGCCCGCGAGGCGGGCGGGTGCGGAAGCGCACCTCGCGCGAGAATCTACCAGGAGCCCCACGCGGCGGAATTATCAGGCGCCGGACACAGCTCTCGGACGTCCGGGCACCGACTGTTGAGCACCCACTCCTGGCGTTTGTTGGCCAGCACGAGGATCACCCTGGCGGGTGTGGCAGGCAGCGGGGCGGGGTCCTACCTCTAAGCCAGCCCTTATGAACGCCCTGCTGCTCGCAGCCCTGCTGTTGCCCGCTCGATTTCTGCCCGAGGTGCTGACGGCACAGGCCGGTCCGAGGGCAGCGCAGGCTCCCGCTCCTGGGAGCCCCGCCGCGCCTCCGGCCCTGCCGCCGGAGCTGCCTGCCTCGTCCACGCCCTTTCAGCCCCAGGTGTCGGATCCGCTGCTCGCCTCGGTGCCGCCCGCACCGCTCCAGCTCTCCTCGTGGGCGGAGGCGCTCGGGTTGTTGCGCCAGCGCTCCACGGATTTGCAGGTGGCGCTGGCCCAGCTGGAGTCCGCCGCGGGGCAGTGGCGCGTCGCGCTCGCCGCGCTGCTGCCCTCTGTCCAGGGCACGGCCTCGGTGGTGTACAACGTGCTCCACCCGGGCTCTGCGCCCTTCATCAGCGGTGTCGGCGGCGGCGCGGCGGGAGGAGGGGGCCCGACGCCCACCGCGCCGCTGGGAGTGGGCATGCTGAACATCTCGGTGTCGGTGCTGAACTACAGCGCCTACACCGCGCTGGGGACCGCGCGCGAGTCGGAGCGCGCCGCCTCCTGGTCCCTGGCGGAGACGCGCAGGCAGCTCACCAGCCAGCTCGCCAGCGCGCTCGTGTCGGTGGTCGCCTCGGAGCGGCTGGCCGAGGTCAATCGCGTCAACTTGCGCACCGCGCTGGAGCGGCTGGCCCTGACCCAGCGCCGGTTCGAGCTGGGCGCGGGCACGCAGCTCGACGTGGTGCGCGTGCAGCAGGACGCGGAGACCGCTCGCGGCGCGGTGGTGTCCGGAGATGAGACGTTGCGCAAGGCCCGCGAGGCGCTCGGGCTGGCGCTGGGGCTGCCGCAGGCGGTGGGGCTGGCGCAGAGTGCGCCGCTGCAGGCGGTGTTCGCCCAGGCCCGGAGGGACTGCCGCCAGCTCGAAGCGCTGGACAACCGGCCGGATCTCGCGGCGGCGCGCTCTCGCCTCACGGTGGCCGAGCGCGGGGTCACCCAGGTGCAGACCGAGTACGCCCCGACGCTGGCGCTGCAGAGCTCCACGACGGCCATCACGGTGGGGCCGGGCACGGCGCAGGTGCCCTCTTGGAACCTCGCCGCGGCGCTCGTGCTGCCCTTCTGGGACGGGGGCGCGCGCGAGGGGCGGCTGCGGCAGGCGCGGGCCCAATTGGAGGTGGCGCGGCAGGATGTCACGGGGCGGGAGCGCTCGGTGACGGTGGAGGTGATCCAGGCCCGGCGCGACGTGGAGGTGGCCCAGGCGGGGCGAGACATCGCCGTGCGGGCGCGGGATCTGGCCGAGGAGAGTGATCGGCTCACCCGGCGCAGCTTCGAGGTGGGAACAGGGACGAGTCTCGAGCTGGTGCAGTCCGCGGGCGCGCTGCGGCAGGCGGAGCTGCAGGTGGTGCTGCGCGAGTTCCAGCTCCAGCAGGCGCAGGTGGCGGCATTCCTGGCGGAGGCAGCATGCGATTGGTGAGAGTGGGGGGAGTGGGGTTGGTAGTCCTGGCCCTGATCGGGTGCGGGGGCAAGAAGGCCGCGGAGGCGCCACAGCAGGGGAGCCAGGGGGCCGATCGCGCTCTGCCCGTCGAGGTGATCGCGCTGAAGCCCGGGGAGGTGAGAGACACCCAGGAGTACCTGGGGCAGCTCATCTCCCGGCGCAGCGTGGCGCTGCGTCCGCAGGTGGCGGGCACCGTGCAATCCATCCGCGTGCGGCCTGGCCAGCAGGTGAAGCAGGGTCAAGTCCTCCTGGTGGTGGATCCCCGGCGTGAGCGCGCGGGACTCCAAGCGGCGCAGGCTCAGCGCGCCTCGGCCGTGGCCAACCGCGAGTATGCCCGGCGCACGCGCGAGCGGGCCGCACAGCTCCTGAAGGAAGGGCTGATGAGCCGTCAGGACTATGATCAGGCCGTGGCACAGGCCGCCTCCGCCGAGGCCACCGCCCACGCCGCCGAGGCGCAGATCCAGTCGGAGCAGGTCCAGCTCGGCTACTACGAGGTGAGCGCGCCCTTCGCGGGAGTGATGGGCGACATCCCCGTGAAGGTGGGCGACTACGTCACCCCGGAGACGACGCTGACCAGCGTGGACCACAGCCAGGCCCTCGAGGTGTCCGTGCAGGTGCCCGTGGAGCGCGCCGCGCAGATCGAACTCGGGCGCACGGTGGTGGAGCTGCTGAACGAGGAGGGTGAGCCAGTGGTGAGCGCTCCCCTCTTCTTCGTGGCCCCCACGCCCACGGGCAACACCCAGCTCGTGGAGGTGAAGGCCGCCTTCGAGAACACGGTGGGGCTGCGCGCCGATCAGCTCGTGCGCGCGCGGGTGGTGTACGAGACGCACCAGTCGCTGCTGCTGCCCACCTACGCGGTGTCGCAGCTCGGCAGCCAGGCCTTCGCCTTCACGGTGGTGCCGGGCGATGGCGGTACCGTGGTGCAGCGCCAGCCGGTGACGCTGGGGCGGGTGGAGGGCAACTCCTACGAGCTGGTGAACGGCCTGAAGGAGGGCACGCAAGTGGCCGTCAGCGGAGTGCAGTTGCTCCGGGACGGACAGCCGGTGGAGCCCAAGCCCGCGGCGCCCAGGGGTGCTCGGGGCACAGGCCTGGGCGGGGCCGCGGATGCGGGCACGAGCGGTCCTTCGGACGCAGGGCAGTGAGGGGCGCGCATGTTCACTGACTTCTTCATCCGACGCCCCATCTTCGCCGCCGTGGTGTCCATCCTCATCACCCTGGTGGGCGCCATCTCCATTTCCGGGCTGGCCGTGGAGCAGTACCCGGATCTGTCCCTGCCCCAGGTGACGGTGACCGCCACGTACCTGGGCGCGTCCGCCGAGGTGGTGGAGAGCGCTGTCACCACGGTGATCGAGCGAGCGGTCAACGGTATCAAGGGCATGCGCTACGTCTCGTCGTCCAGCACCAACGACGGCACCAGCACCATCACCGTCACCTTCGAGCCCGGGTACAGCGTGGACATCGGCGCGGTGGATGTGCAGAACCGGGTGGCCACCACCTCCGCGCGCCTGCCGGCCCAGGTCAATGCGCTGGGCATCACCATCAACAAGACCCAGTCCCAGCTCCTGGCGGCGTTCGGGTTGTACGACAGCCAGAACCGCTACGACCGGGGCTTCATCAGCAACTACGCGGACGTCTACCTGCGAGATGCGCTCCTGCGCGTGAAGGGAGTAGGGGACGTGCGCATCTTCGGCGAGCGGCGCTTCGCCATGAGGCTGTGGTTGGATCCGACGCAGCTCGCGCGCCGAGGACTCACCCCACAGGACGTGGTGGCGGCGCTGCGCGAGCAGAACCTGCAGGTGGGCGCCGGGCAGGTGGGGCAGCAGCCAGCGCCCGAGGGCCAGAGTTATCAGTTCACCGTGCGGGCGCTGGGACAGCTCACCTCGCCCGAGGAGTTCAACGAGCTGGTGGTGCAGCGTGGGGCGGACGGATCGCTGGTGCGGCTGCGGGACGTGGGCCGCGCGGAGCTGGGCGCGGAGAACTACGGGCAGCTGCTGCGCTTCAATGGGCGCGAGGCGGTAGGCCTGGGCATCTTCCAGCTTCCGGGCTCCAACGCGCTGCAGGTGCGCGACGATGTGGTGAAGGAGCTGGAGCGGCTCAAGGCCACCTTCCCGCCGGGCCTCACCTATCAGTCGGCCTTCGACACTACCCGCGCGGTGCAGGCCTCGATCGAGGAGGTGCTGCGCACGCTCGGGGAGGCCATCCTGCTGGTGGTGTTCGTCGTCTTCGTGTTCCTGCACGGCTGGCGGAGCGTCCTGGTGGTGGCGACGACGCTGCCGGTGTCCCTGGTGGGCACCTTCGCCTTCGTCAACCTGTTCGGCTTCTCGGTCAACACGCTCACGCTGTTCGGACTGACGCTGGCCACGGGCCTGGTGGTGGATGATGCCATCGTCGTCATCGAGAACGTCGAGCGCATCATGGAGCAGGAGAAGGTGGATCCGCGCGAGGCCACCCACCGGGGCATGCGGCAGGTGGCCGGCGTGGTGGTGGCCGTGGCGCTGGTGCTGTCCGCGGTGTTCGTCCCGGTGTCCTTCTTCCCCGGCACCACGGGCTCCATCTACAAGCAGTTCGCGCTCACCCTGGCCTTCTCCATCGGCCTGTCGGCGCTGGTGGCCCTCACGCTGTCTCCGGCGCTGGCCGCGCGGCTGCTGCGCGCGCACGAGGGGGAGAAGTGGCGGGCGGCCCGCTGGGTGGACCACTCGCTGGAGGCCTTCCGCAACTTCTATGGGCGGCTGCTGGGGCGGTTGCTGGGGGGGCTCCGGTGGGCGGTGCTCGCCGCCTTCGCCGTGTGCCTGGTGATCACGGTGCTGCTGTACCGCTCCACTCCCTCGGGCTTCATCACCGCGGAGGACCAGGGCTACCTCATCGTCGCGGTGCAGGGGCCGGAGGGCACATCCCTGGACTACACCCGGCAGGTGCTGCTGCAGACGGAGGAGGTGCTGCGCAAGCAGCCCGAGGTGTCGGACATCTTCACCGTGGGCGGCTTCTCGCTGCTGGGCGCGGGCTCCAACACCGGCACGCTCTTCATCAACCTGAAGCCGTGGGACGAGCGCAAGAAGGCGGAGCAGGGCGTGGGCGCGCTGGTGGACAGGCTGCGCGGGCAGCTGCTCTCGGTGGGCGGAGCGCGCGTGCTGCCCTTCCAGCCGCCGACGATCCGCGGCGTGGGCAGCGTGGGCGGCTTCGAGTTCATCCTCGAGGATCAGCAGGGCACCCACACGCTGGAGCAGCTCGCGCAGGTGACCCAGCAGCTCGTCGGCCAGGCCAACCGCTCGCCCGGGCTGAGCGGCGTGTTCTCCTCGTACACGGCGAGCACTCCGCTGCTGGACGTGCAGATGGATCGCGAGAAGGCCGAGGCGCTGGGCGTGTCGCTGGACTCCGTATACTCCACGCTGTCGGTGTACCTGGGCAGCCAGTACGTCAATGACTTCACCTTCGCCAGCCGCGTGTACCGCGTCTACGTGCAGGCGGCGGTGCCCTTCCGCAACGAGCCGCAGGACATCAAGTCCTTCTATGTGCGCTCGGCGCAGGGGCAGATGGTGCCCCTGGAGTCGCTGGTGAAGGTGCGGCCCATCACCAGCGCGGCGAGCATCCAGCACTACAACCTCTTCCGCTCGGCGACCCTCAACGGCCAGCAGGCGCCCGGGGCCAGCACGGGCGATGCGCTGACCTCCATGGAGCAGGTGGCGTGGCAGGGCCTGCCCGCTGGCTTCTCCTTCGAGTGGACGGGGCTCTCCCGAGAGCAGAAGGAAGCGGGCGGCAAGGTGCTGACCATCTTCGCGCTGGGCATCGTCTTCGTGTTCCTGGTGCTCGCGGCGCAGTACGAGAGCTTCGCGCTGCCGCTCGTGGTGATGCTGGGCGTGCCGGTGGCGATGCTGGGAGCGCTGGGGCTGCAGAACCTACGAGGGCTGGCCAACGACGTGTTCTGTCAGGTGGGCCTGGTGATGCTGGTGGGCCTGTCGAGCAAGAACGCCATCCTGATCGTCGAGTTCGCCGAGCAGCTTCGCGAGCAGGGCCGCGGCGTGGTGGAGGCCGCCGTCCAAGCGGCTCAGACGCGCTTGCGGCCCATCCTGATGACCTCGTTCGCGTTCCTGCTGGGCGTGGTGCCGTTGGTGCTGGCCACGGGGGCGGGCGCCGCGTCCCGGAAGTCGCTGGGGACGGCGGTGTTCGGCGGCATGCTGCTGTCCACCTTCGTGAACCTGATCTTCATCCCGGTGCTGTACACGCTGATGGAGACGGCGCGCTCGCGGCTGCTCAAGCGCCGGGAGTACAGCAAGGGCGGCGGCCAGGGCCCGGCCCCCCAGCAGGCCTGAGCGGCCCATGTCGATTGTCGAATCGAGTTTCGAGGCCCGTGGCCCGCGCTTAATCCTCATGACGGAGGAAGCCAAGCATGGGCACGACGCAGGCAGCAGCGCAGGCGGGTCTCGAAGGGGTGGTGGTCGCCGAGACTCGATTGAGCGAGGTGGATGGCGAGCAGGGCCGGCTGATCATCGCCGGCAGCGAGGTGGAGTCGCTCGCGGGAGCCATCTCTTTCGAAGAGGTGTGCGCGAGGCTCTGGGCGCCATACGCGAAGGAGCCGCTCCCTGGGTCGCTTCAGGCTGGCCTGGGCGAGGCGCGGGTGCGAGCCTTCGGGTGGCTGGACGGGCTGGGCCAGGCGCTCGCGGCGGAGGATGGGATGGATGCGCTCCGGGCCTCGGTGGCGCATGTCCCGGCGCAGCCGGGCAGCGAGCTGGAGACGTCCCTGCTGCTCACGGGAGCCGTCGCCGTGTTCGCGGCCGCGTGGGCCCGGCGCAGGCGTGGGCTGGCACCGGTGCGGCCGGATCCGAAGCTGTCCCACGCGGCGGACCTGCTGCGCATGCTGACCGGTGAGTCCCAGCCCGAGCGAGCCGCCGGGCTCGATGCGTACCTGGTCACCGTCTCCGATCATGGACTGAATGCCTCCACGTTCACCGCGCGGGTGATTGCCTCCACGGGCTCCGATGCCGTGTCGGCCGTGGTCGGCGCGGTGGGGGCGCTGAAGGGGCCGCTCCATGGAGGCGCTCCGGGGCCGGTGCTGGACATGCTGGATGCGATCGCCCGGCCGGAGCAGGCCGCGCCGTGGCTCGAGGCGGAGCTGAAGGCCGGCCGCCGCATCATGGGCATGGGGCACCGCATCTACCGGGTGAGAGATCCTCGCGCGGCCGTGCTGGAGCGCGCCATCGAGCGGCTCGAGCGCGGAGGCCTGCGGACCGAGCGGCTCGCCCTGGCGCGAGCGGTCGAGCGCGCGGCCGAGGAGCTCCTCCGCCAGCGCTACCCGGACCGCCCGCTGCGCGCGAACGTGGAGTTCTACACCGCCGTGCTGCTCGACGCGGTGGGGCTCGACCGGACGATGTTCTCGCCCGCCTTCGCCTGCGGCCGGGCCGCCGGGTGGCTGGGGCACATCGCCGAGCAGCGAGCGACCGGACGCCTCATCCGCCCCGCGTCCCGCTACGTGGGGCCGATGCCGGGCTGAGAGTGCCGGCTCTGCTCCCGGATATTCGGTACTGGCCCTGCCGAGGAGGGGAGCGCTCTGCTGCTCCTCCTCGCCGCAGGTCCCACTCCGTGGCCGCCACCCTACTTTTCTCTCGGAGTGCGATGCAGTGGAGCGTGCCTGCGAGAGGGAGAACCACCATGGAGCAAGAGCGGGGAGCAGCCCACGGCAGGGCGAGCAACGGGAGGGGGCTGCTGGTGGCCCTCGTGGCGGGGCTGGCCCTTGGACTGGGAGCCTGTGCCTCCGGGCCGACCGTGCGCACGGACTATCAGGCCGCGACGGACTTCTCCGCGTACCACACCTTTGCCATTCGCCCGGGCCGGATCGTCAGCCAGGTGAGCCCGCCGGACTCCGCGGCCGAAGCCACGGGGCGCCAGCGCATCGAAGATGCCATCCGCCGGGATCTGACCGCCAAGGGCCTCACCGAGAACGAGGCCTCGCCGGATCTCTACGTCACCTATGTGGCGGGAGCCCGGACGCGGCAGGAGTGGGAGAACGTGGGGCCCACCATGTACTCGGACTATGGCTTCGCCTGGGGCCCCGAGATGTGGGCGCTGGGGTACGAAGACTGGTGGATCGAGCACGATGTCAACCAAGGCTCGCTGGTGATCGATCTCGTCGACGCGCGCACCAAGCAGGCCGTCTGGAGGGCGTTCGCCGAGGAGGAAATCCAGCGGCCCGTGTCCGAGAAGACGATCCAGACAGCCGTGGCCAAGTCCCTGGAGGACTACCCGCCCAAGGCGCGGCACTAGCGGGCGGCCCTCAGGGACACGCGGCGCTTGCCGCCGGCCGAGTCCAGACCCGAGACTCTCGCGGGTGAAGAACAGGTCCGTGAAAGTCACCATCCCGGGGGCCGGCTACCAGATCAAGGTCGTCGGCCACCGACCCACGCCCCTGCGCGACTTCTACCACGCGCTGCTCCAGATGCCCTGGAGGTGGACGTTCGTCGTCATCAGCGCCTTCTACCTGGTGGCGAACGCCGCCTTCGCGCTGGGCTACCTGGCCACCGGAGGCATCTCGCATGCCGCGCCCGGCTCGTTCGCGGACGCCTTCTTCTTCAGCGTGCAGACGATGGGCACCATTGGCTACGGCGCCATGTATCCGGAGACGCGGGTGGCCAACGTCCTCGTGGTGACCGAATCGCTCGTGGGGTTGCTGCTCACCGCGCTGGCCACGGGGCTGGTGTTCGCGAAGTTCTCGCTCTCGCGGGCCCGGATCATGTTCACGCGGACGGCGGTCATCTCTCCATCGAACGGTGTCCCCACGCTGATGTTCCGGTTCGGAAACGAGCGCGGGAACCAGATCGTCAACGCGCAGATCCATCTCGTGCTCATGCGCACGGAGCGCACCGCCGAGGGCGGCACGTTCTATCGCTCGTATGATCTCAAGCTGGTGAGAGACAAGGCGCTCTCGCTGTCTCGCTCGTGGAGCGCGATGCACGTCATCGATCGGAACAGCCCGCTGCATGGCCAGACCCCCGAGTCGGTCCAGGCCCAGGAGGTAGAGATCCACGTCATGGTGCTGGGGACGGATGACACGACGATGCAGGCCATCCACGCCAGCCACCGCTACTTCACGAACGACATCCACTGGGGCATGCGCTTCGCGGACGTCCTGTCCGAGACGGATGACGGGAACATGCTGCTCGATCTCAGCAAGTTCCACGACACCCTGCCCACCGAGCCGACCACGGACTTCCCGTACCCGAGAGCCTCGTGAATCCCGCGCCTCCTCGTGGAGCTCCGCGGCCACGGGTGGCGCTGGGGCTCACGGCGCTGATGCTGGCGCACCACTTCGGGCTGTGGGCGCTGACGGCCGCTCGCCGAGGCTTCCCGCTGCTCGAGGTCCTCGATCGCTGGGACTCGCACCTCTACACGCGCATCATCACGGAGGGGTACGGAGATCCAGCCCTACGGGCATTTCTCCCCCTCTACCCAGGCACGGTGGGCCTGCTTCGCGGCTTGCTGGGGGGGCAGGTGCCGCCCGCGCTGGTGGGCTGCGTGCTGTCCTCGCTCTGCCTGCTGGCGTTCGCCGCGTGGGTCTCCTGGCGAGGGGCCCGGCAAGCGGCTCCTTCTCCGATCGAGCCGCGAACGGCCTGGGGGTGGTTCTTCTTCCTCTACAGCCCGGCCAGCTTTGCCCTGCACTCTCACCACACCGAGGGCCTGTTCCTGCTGCTGTCCCTGGGAGCGCTGGCCTTCGCCTGGGAGGGGCGCGTGTGGCAGGCGGCGCTCTTGGCGGCCCTCTGCGTGTGGACGCGCAACCAGGGAGCCTTCGTGGTGATCACCGCGGCGCTCCTGGTGGCGAGGACTCCCGGCGAGGGGTGGGGCCGGCTCGCGCGGTTCACGGTCGTGAGCGTCGTGGGGCTGGCGGCGTTCGGAGGGCTGCTCTTCTACCAATGGCGCTCCGTGGGGGATCCGCTCGCGCACATGCACGCCCAGCAGAACTGGCACCACGTGGACTCCCTGTGGGGCGCGGTGCGAGGGCTCTGGTTCGGCAACGAGTGGCACCAGGCCGGGTGGTGGCTGGCGCTGAGGGATCTCTTCGCCGCCGTGTGGCTGGCGGGAGCCGTGGCGCTGATCCGCCAGAGCCGGCCCCTGGCGCTCTATGGACTGCTGTCGCTCGTCGTCATGCTGCCGCAGGGGGACCTGGGCAATGCGTTCCGCTTCGGCGCGGTGCTGTTCCCCGTCCTCTTCCGGGTGGGAGACTGGTTCGCCGAGCGGCCCGCGTGGCTGCGCTGGCCCGTGGCGCTCTTGACGCTGTGGCTCAACCACAAAGTGACACACGCGTTCTCCCTCGGTGCCTGGGCTTACTGAGCCCAGGAACTGCTCCTGTATCCAGTGAGTATTCAATCCCCGTATGGAGGGTGAAACGCTAAGCGCATCCCCTCGAAGCAACGGGAGAGGAACCCGGCAGGTAGCACAGAAAAGCAGGGATTCCAGCAGCGACACATGTCACACCACCGCCGCTGCTACCGCCGCCAGCTCTTTGTCGCACGCGCGCAGTTTCTCCGCAGTAGCTACTGCTCGTGCTCGTTCATAGGCCACCTGCGCCGCTGTTCGATTCCCATCTGCCAGGGCGAGGCGGGCCTCAATAAGCGCTAGCTCACAGTCGCGGCGGTGGTACTCGCACTTGTCCACCAAAGAGCGCGCCGATTCAAACGCGGCCCGCGCGGCTGCCGGGTCGTTCGCGTCGAGTGCTAACCGGGCCTGTTCGAGGCAGGCATCGCACTCGACAAGCCGCAACTCAGAGCGTCTTGCAAGCCCAAGCGCTTCGTCTGTATCTCGGCGGGCGGAGTCGCGGTCGCCGGCCTCGCGAAGGAAGGCCGCGCGCAAGACAAGGGAGGAGGCGAGGAACTCCAGCGCTCCAGCGCCCCGTAACATGTCGATGGCCTGGGTGAAGTGTGGGCGGGCATTCTCCCGTTGCTCAAGCATCCCCAAAGCGCAGCCAAGTGAAAGGTGATCGTGGGCGATGTCGAGGAGCCAACGCTCTTTTCTCATCCAGACCAGCGTCTGTGTCGCTCGCCGCTCGACCTCCCGAGGCTCACCTAGGTCAAGCAGCAATTCACAGAACTGGCGCCCCTGGAGGGCGTACAGCAAGGGAAGCTGAGGCTGCTGCTTGATCTGCATCCGCTCAGCCTCCTCGAACAGAAGGCGGGCATTCTCTGGGTTGCCGAGGTGGCAAAAGACGTTGGCCAGTGTGCAACGGCTGAGTACGCGCCATGGCCATTCATCTTTTCCAGCGCGGTCCGCAAGTTCCACGGTGCGCTTCGCCATAGATAGTGCCTCGTGCAGTGCCCCGCTGGAGGCATGCAGCTGGGCGAGGTTGGAGGCAGCATTGGCTGCATTTACCCAGTGGGACAGGGCGACACACATGTCCAGAGATGACTTCAACGGGGCACCTGCTTCGCGCAGCCGCCCAAGCGCTCGAAGGCTGAAAGCAGCTTCACTCAACACGAACGACCGAGTTGCCTCTGTCAAGGATGCTACGGGCCGCCTCCAGTCGCCCTCGAAGAACCCTGCGAGTGTCGCGAGATCGGCTCCGAATGCGCCGAGCACGGTGACACTGTAATGCTGGTCGTATCGGCGAATACGCGGGTAGAACACTCCGTCCAGCGCCTCCTCATGCTGTCCGGCTCTGCACCCGTGCGAGACGGCTTGGTAGAGGGGTTGCAGTCCATCAAACGTGTCAGGAAGCTCCGGCGTAGTGTCGCGCAGGTATTCATACAGCCGCCGGTGTGCGGCTCGGTACCCCTGAGGATTCTCGCGTTCAAGCATTGTGCCAAAGCACTCGCGCACCAATGGATGCGCGTCGAGTGAGCCGTCATCGCTCTTCCCTGTGGGGGCGAGCAGCCCCGTCCTGCTCAAGCGGTTCACTGCGAGCTTCCACTTCGTATCCGTGAGCGCTACGAGTGCGTCGGTCAAGCCTCTGATGGCAGGTTCCTTCCGCAACGCTGCAATGCACCCAGCGCTCGCGGGACGATCAAACAGCCCTACGATTCTCAGGATTGCACGCTCTGGACCTGGCTCGAACCATCGGTCGTATGCCTCCATAACGTGCTGGGCGCGCTCGCCGGGGCGGGTCTCTGTCGCTCCCAGTGGAACCTCGCGCCACCGGCGGACATCTCCATCCAGCGCATCCGCAATGTAGTTGCCGAGCAGCGTCATTGTGAGCGCGTGGCCCTGAACGGCGCGTGATACCTCGCGAAGCTCCTCCTGGGAGCCTTTGACACTGCAGAGCCGCAGCAACTCCGCGCCG